>NZ_JAGIYX010000022.1:0-163264 GCF_017813315.1 Kitasatospora sp. RG8 | reverse complement strand
GCCCGGGCGTGCCCCCGACCCGGCGGGCGCTGCGCGCGCCCGCGCCGCGGCGGGCAGCCGGCCGGGCGGGCCTCAGGGCGGCGGGCAGGGCGTCCATGCCGGCGGGCACCCGGGCGTGCAGCCCGGTGGGCATGCGGGCGGGCCTCAGGGCAGGTACCCCGGCGTTCACCCCGGTGCCCGGGCCGGCGTCCACCCGGGCTCGCGGCCCGGTGCCGCGCAGCGGCGGCCGCAGGGCCAGCCGGCCACCACGCCGATGCCCCGGCCCGAGGCCGCCCAGGCCACCCGGCCGCTGCGCCAGCGCCAGCAGACCCCGCCGCCCGGACGGACCGGCGGGCCCGGCGGCCTCGCCGGACCGCGCGAGCGGGAGCCGCAGCGGGAGCGGGAGCCGCAGCGGACGGACCGGCCACGGCGCACCCGCGACCGGCAGCACACCCCCGTCCCGGGCGGCCGCCCCGGCACATCACGGCAGCGGCTGCTGAGGCAGCGGCTGGTCGTCTTCGTCACCGTCACGCTCGGAGTGGCCCTGGCGATCGCGGCGGCGCAGGGGTGCGAGAACCACAGCAACCAGGGTCACGGCCCGGCCGGCGGCGGGACCGTGAGCACCGCGCCCGTCCAGGCCGCCCAGCCGGCCGGGGCCGGGCAGTCGGTGGACGGTGTGTCGCCCACGGCGGTGCCCCAGACCGCGACCACCCCGCTGACCACGGCGGCCCGCGGCGACGGGGCACTGGCGCCCGCCCAGGGCGCCGGGCCCACGGTCGACTGGCCGAACCGCAGCTACCCCGACCCGGCGGGTGGCCCCGCCATCGCGCTGCGGGACGGGCGGTCGGCGGGCGCCGGGCCGCAGGTCGCGCTGAGCGCGGTCCTCCCGGCCCGCTACAAGGGTGCACCGGCCTCCCTGGTGGTGCTGCGGCGAGCAGAGGGATCGGTGCCGGTCGACCTGGTCCAGCTCTTCTCCTTCAACGGGGACGCGCCCGTGCCCCTCGCCTCCCGTTCCTCGGCCGCCGACCCGCAGGCGACCGCCACCTGGCGGCTCGACAACGGCGCACTGGTCCGTGAGGAGCGCAGCGCCCAGACGGGCGCCGCCGCCTCCACCCGCTACACGCTGCGGGCGGACGGGACCATGGAGGAGTCGTGGCCCGGCGCCCCCACTCTCACCGTCACCCCGCCACCGGCCGCCGCCCCCGCCCCGCCCACCGCCCCCGCGGGCTGACGCCCCGGGGCGCTCCCTGCGCCGCGTGTGCAGAACCCTCCGGGGCCCCGGGCAGGTACGGGAAGTCGGACCGGCCGACTTCCCACGCCCCGGGCTGCGCCTCCTGACCGGGCGCTCCCGGGAGCGGGTCAAGGCGGACCCGGGCAGCCGCAGACGCTCCGAACACAGCCGCACACAGGAAGTCGGACCAGCCGACTTCCCACTCCCCCACCACGGACAGCGCGGCGACCGCCAACCGGCCGGACGGCAGCGGGCGTCACTCCGGCGGGTCGCGTGGGAGCCGGGCCGGCCGGCCCTCCGTCTCAGGTGTCAGGAGGTCGCGGTGACGGCGTAGAAGGCCACGGCTGCGGCGGCGCCGACGTTGAGGGAGTCGATGCCGTGGGCCATCGGGATCCGGACGGGGTGGTCGGCGGCCGCGATGGCCTGGCGGGTGAGGCCGTCGCCTTCGGCGCCGAGCATGAGGGCCGCCTTGGGAAGCTGGTGCGGGGCCAGCGTGGCGAGGTCGACGGCGGAGTCGGCCGGAGTGAGGGCGAGCAGGCTGAAGCCGGCGGCGCGGACGGTGTCGAGGGCCGCCGGCCAGGGGTCCAGCCGGGCGTAGGGGACGGCGAACACGGCGCCCATGGAGACCTTGACGGCGCGGCGGTAGAGCGGGTCGGCGCAGTCGGGCGAGAGCAGGACGGCGTCCATGCCCAGCGCGGCGGCACTGCGGAAGATCGCGCCCAGGTTGGTGTGGTCGACCAGCCCTTCCAGCACCGCCACGCGGCGGGCACCGGCCAGCACCGCGGCGGCCTCCGGCAGGGGCTTCCGCTCCATGGAGGCGAGTGCGCCGCGGTGGACGTGGTAGCCGGTGACGGCCTCGGCGAGGGCGGGTTCGACGACGTGGACGGGGGCGTCGGCCTCGGCGATCACGTCCGCCATCACGTCCAGCCACTTGGCCGTGAGCAGCATCGACCTCATCCGGTATCCGGCGGCGAGGGCGCGGCGGATGACCTTCTCGCCCTCGGCGATGAACAGGCCCTCGGCGGGCTCGCGTCGGCGGCGGAGTTCGACGTCGGTCAGGCCGGTGTAGTCGGCGAGGCGCGGGTCTGCGGGATCGGTGATGGTGCTGGGTTCGGACACCCTGCGATCTTGCCAAGGCGGGGTGGAGAAGGCCAAACGGCCCAAAGGGTGGAGGTCGCTACCCTTGGCCCGTCGGCGCGCAGAGTGCAAATATGACGTATGGCCCGTTTTCCGGGCCGATCCTGGGCTCCGTCGGCCACTGGTGCTTCTGGCTCCTCTGTCGCCTCCCGTGCCACTGGCACCGCCGGCTCCGCCGGTGGGCGCCCACACGGTCGGCAACAGCAGCCACAAGCGGCGCAGCCGAAGCCGGTGAAGCACCGGTCGGTGGCCGGGCAGTTCTTCGCGCTCCAGGTACTGGTCGTGCTCCTGCTGGTGGCCTCCGCCGTGGTCGCCCTGGTGGTGCAGTCCCGCAACGACGCCCGGCACGAGGCGACCAACCGGTCCGTGGCGGTGGCGCAGACCTTCGCCAACTCGCCCGGCATCGTCGAGGCGCTGCGCTCCCCCGACCCGACCGCGATCCTCCAGCCCCACGCGCAGGCGGCGCGGATCAACGCGGGCGTGGACTTCATCGTCGTGCTCGATACCAACGGCATCCGCTACACCCACCCGAACCCGGCGCGGATCGGGCAGAAGTTCGTCGGCAACTACGAGCCCGCCTTGCAGGGCCAGGTGGTCACCGAGGAGATCAACGGCACGATCGGGCCGCTCGTCCAGGCGATCGTGCCGGTGCACGCGCCGGACGGCCAGGTGGTCGGGATGGTGTCGGCCGGGATCACGATCGCCAATGTGAGCAGCGCCAGCGAGCGGCAGCTGCCGGTCGTGCTCGGCGCGGCGGCGGTCGCGCTCGGGCTGGCCACCTGTGGGACGGCGCTGATCAGCAGGCGCCTGCGGCGGCAGACCCACGGGCTGGGGCCGGTCGAGATGACGCGGATGTACGAGCACCATGCGGCGGTGCTGCACGCCGTGCGCGAAGGTGTCCTGATCGTCGGCGGCGACGGGCGGCTGCTGCTCTGCAACGACGAGGCCCGCCGGCTGCTGGACCTGCCGGCCGACGCCGAGGGGCGGATGGTGACCGACCTCGGCCTGGAGACCGCGCCCCAGGACCTGCTGACCGCCAACCGGCCGGTCAGCGACGAGATGGTCCTGGCCGGGGAGCGGCTGCTGGCGGTGAACGTCCGGCTGACCGACCAGGCCGGCGGCCCGCCCGGCTGCGTCGCCACGCTGCGCGACTCCACCGAGCTGCTGGCGCTCTCCGGGCGGGCCGAGGTGGCGCAGCGGCGGCTGCGACTGCTGTACGACGCGGGCGTCACGGTGGGCAGTTCGCTGGACGTCACGCGGACGGCCGAGGAGCTGGCGCAGGTGGCGGTGCCGCGGTTCGCGGACTTCGTCAGCGTCGATCTGGCCGAGCAGGTCCTGGAGGGCGAGGAGCCGCCGCCGGGGCTCGAACTGGGGCGGATGCGCCGGGCGGCGTTCAGCGGCGTCCGGACCGACGCGCCGTTCTACCCCGTCGGCACGGTGGTGGACGTGGTGCCGACCTCGCCGCTGGCGGGGGCGCTGAGCAGCGGGCTGGCCGAGGTGGAGCCGAGGCTGGCTGAGGCGGAGGCCTGGCGGGAGCAGGATCCGGAGCGGTCGGCGCAGGTGCTGGCGTACGGGGTGCACTCACTCGTACGGGTGCCGCTGCGGGCGCGCGGGGTGCTGCTGGGGGTGGCGCGGTTCTGGCGGGCCGACCGGGCCGAGCCGTTCGACGAGGAGGACCTGGCGCTGGCCGAGGAGCTGGTCTCGCACGCCGCGGTCTGCATCGACAACGCGCGCCGGTACACCCGGGAGCACGCGATGGCGGTCACCTTGCAGCACAGTCTGCTGCCGCGCAGCCTGCCGGAGCAGAACGCGCTGGAGGTGGCGCACCGGTACCTGCCGGCGCAGGCGGGCGTCGGCGGGGACTGGTTCGACGTGATCCCGCTGCCGGGCACGCGGGTGGCACTGGTGGTCGGGGACGTGGTGGGGCACGGGTTGCACGCGGCGGCCACGATGGGACGGCTGCGGACCGCGATCCACAACTTCTCGACGCTGGACCTCCCGCCGGACGAGTTGCTGGGGCACCTGGACGAGCTGGTGAACCGGATCGACCAGGAGGAGTCGGCGACCGGCGGCTCCGCGGCCGTGACCGGTGCCACCTGCCTGTACGCGATCTACGACCCGGTGTCCCGGCGCTGCACGCTGGCCAGTGCGGGGCATCCGCCGCCGGCGATGATCGACCCGGCCGGGCGGGTGGTCTTCCCGGAGCTGTCGACCGGGCCGCCGCTGGGGCTGGCGGTGCTGCCGTTCGAGACGGTCGAGGTGGAGGTGGCCGAGGGCAGCCGGCTGGTGCTGTACACGGACGGGCTGGTGGAGGACCGCGAGCGGGACATCGACGAGGGGCTGGAGCTGCTGCGGGCGGCGCTGGCCGGGCCGACGCGGACGCCGGAGCAGACCTGTGCGGACGTGCTGGGCGCCATGCTGCCGGCGCATCCGCAGGACGACATCGCGCTGCTGGTGGCGAAGACGCGGGTGCTCGCGGAGGACCACGTGGCGGAGTGGGAGGTGCGGTCCGACCCGGCGGCGGTGGGCGAGGTGCGGGCGGCGGTGGCGGAGCGGCTGGCGCTGTGGGGGCTGGACGAGGCGGCGTTCGTCACCGAGCTGATCCTGAGCGAGCTGGTGACCAATGCGATCCGGTACGGAACGGGACCGATCCGGGTGCGGCTGCTCCGCGACCGGTCGCTGATCTGCGAGGTGTCCGACGGCAGCAGCACGTCGCCGCACCTGAAGTACGCGGCCACCACGGACGAGGGCGGGCGCGGGCTGTTCCTGGTCGCCCAGTTCGCGGACCGCTGGGGGACGCGGTACACGGCCACCGGGAAGGTGATCTGGACGGAGCAGCCGTTGGAGTGAGCGGCGGTGGGGGCGGGGCCGGGAAGCCGGGGGAGCCGGAGGCGGGAGGCCGGGGATGCGGCGAGGGGTTTGGAGTGGGAAGTCGGCTGGGCCGACTTCCCACTCCGTGCTGTTTGCAAAGTGCACTTTGCAAACAGCACGGAGTGGGGGCCCGAGGACGGGGGCCGGGGGCCGGGGCCGGGGATTCGGGGCCCGGGGCCGGGGATGCGGGGCCCGGGGACTCAGGGCCCGGTCTGCGGTTCTTGCAGGTGGTGGGGCGCCCGGGTGCGCGGGGTGATTGCCCCCGCCCCCTCTTTGCAAAGTCACACTTTGCAAAGAGGGGGCGGGCTTGGGCGGGCTGCGGCGGGCCGGGCCGGGCCGGTCAGGAGTGGGCGGCGGGGGCGGCGGGGGCGAGGACGTTGACGACGTCGCCGATGACGATCACGGCCGGGGGTTTGATCTGCTCCGCCTGGACGGTGGCCGCGACGGTGGCCAGGGTGGCGTCCACGCGGCGCTGGCCGGCGGTGGTGCCCTCCTGGACGACGGCCACCGGGGTGTCCGCCGGACGTCCGCACTCGACCAGCTTGGCCGCGATCGCGCCGATCTTGTCCACGGCCATCAGCAGCACCAGGGTGCCGGTCATCCGACCGACGGCCTCCCAGTTGGTCAGCGAGCGCTCGTCGTCCGGGCCGACGTGGCCGGAGATCACCGTGAACTCGTGCGTCATCCCGCGGTGGGTGACCGGCACGCCGACCGACGCCGGGACGCTGATCGAGCTGGAGATCCCCGGGACCACCGTGACCGGCAGTCCGGCCTCCGCACAGGCCAGCAGCTCCTCGCCGCCACGGCCGAACACGTACGGGTCGCCGCCCTTGAGCCGGACCACGAACTTGCCGGCCTTGGCGTGGTCGATGAGCGTCCGGTTGATCGCCTCCTGGGCCATGAAACGCCCGTACGGGATCTTCGACGCGTCGATCACCTCGACGTGCTCCGGCAGCTCGGCGAGCAACTCGCGCGGCGCCAGCCGGTCGGCGACCACCACGTCCGCGTCGGCCAGCAGCCGCCGGCCGCGGACGGTGATCAGGTCCGGGTCGCCCGGACCGCCGCCGACCAGGGCGACCCCGGCCCCGTGCGCGCGGTACTGGCGGGCGGCCAGCGAGCCGTCCCGCAGACCGTCCACGATGGAGTCGCGCAGGGCCGCGGAGTGCCGCGGGTCACCGGTGAGGACGGCAACGGTGGCACCCGCGTCGCGACCGCTGGCCGGCGTCCAGGCGGTGGCCGCGGCCGCGTCGTCGCTGCGGGCGCAGAACACCCGCTCGCGCTCGGCCTCGGCACTGACCTCCGTGTTGACCGCCGGGTCGTCGGTGGCAACCAGGGCGTACCAGGTGCCGGCGAGGTCACCGTCCTGGTAGCGGCGCTCGTGCCAGGTCAGTTCGCCGGCGTCGGCCATGGCCTGCACCGCCGGCGTGGTGGTCGGCGATATCAGGTGCAGGTCCGCACCGGTGGCGATCAGGGCGGGCAGCCTGCGCTGGGCGACGTGGCCGCCGCCGACCACGACGACACGGCGGCCGGCGAGCAGCAGGCCGACCGGGTACGGGGTGCGGCCCTCGGTGCCGGGGTGCGGGTTGGGCGCGGTCATGGGCGGGACTCCTGGATCAGGGGTGAGGGTGGTGGGGGTACGGCACGGCACCGCTCCGCGTTCCGGCGC
This sequence comes from Kitasatospora sp. RG8, assembly GCF_017813315.1. Lineage (NCBI taxonomy): Bacteria > Bacillati > Actinomycetota > Actinomycetes > Kitasatosporales > Streptomycetaceae > Kitasatospora > Kitasatospora sp. RG8. Next base: position 156,380 of record NZ_JAGIYX010000022.1, on the reverse strand, counting down.
GCCCTCGGGCCGGACCACGGAGCGGTGCGAACGGGCGTCAGGCCTTCTCGGTGACCCCGGCGGAGTCGAACGTGGCTACATCGTGCATCGCCCGGGCCGCACTCTGCACCAGCGGCAGGGCCAGCAGGGCGCCGGTGCCCTCGCCGAGCCGCAGGTCGAGGTCGATCAGCGGACGCAGGCCGAGCTTGGCCAGCGCAGCCTGGTGACCGGGCTCAGCGGAGCGGTGGCCCGCGATGCAGGCGGCCAGCACCTCGGGGGCGATCGCCTTGGCGGCCAGGGCGGCCGAACCGGCGATGACGCCGTCCAGGATGACCGGCGTGCGCAGCGACGCGGCACCGAGCAGGAAGCCGGCGATGGCGGCGTGCTCCAGGCCGCCGATGGCGGCGAGGACGCCGATCGGATCGGCCGGGTCCGGCTGGTGCAGGGTGAGCGCCGCGCGGACCACCTCGATCTTGCGGGCGTGGGTCGCGTCGTCGATGCCGGTGCCCCGACCGGTGACCTCGGCCGGGTCCAGACCGGTGAAGACCGAGATCAGGGCGGCGGAGGCGGTGGTGTTGGCGATGCCCATGTCGCCGGTGATCAGCGCCTTGTTGCCGGCGGCGACCAGGTCACGGGCGGTCTCGATGCCGATTTCGAGGGCCTTGAGGGCCTCCTCGCGGGTCATCGCCGGGCCCTGCGTCATGTCGCCGGTGCCGGGGCGGACCTTGCGCGGCAGCAGGCCGGTGGTGCGGCCCTGCTGGATCGCGTCGGGCAGCTCGGCGGCGACGCCGACGTCCACCACGCAGACCTCGGTGCCGATCTGCTTGGCGAAGGAGTTGATCACCGCTCCCCCGGCCAGGAAGTTGCCGACCATCTGGGCGGTCACCTCCTGCGGCCAGGGGCTGACGCCCTGGGCGTGGACGCCGTGGTCGGCCGCGAAGATCGCCACGCAGGCGGGCTCCGGGATCGGCGGCGGGCACTTGCGGGAGAGGCCGGACAACTGGGCGGAGATGATCTCCAGCATGCCGAGCGAACCGGCGGGCTTGGTCATCCGCTTCTGGCGGTCCCAGGCCTCGCCGAGCGCCTTGGCGTCCAGCGGGCGGATGCCGCGCAGGGTCTCGGAGAGCACGCTGTGCGGCTCCTCGCCGGGCAGCGCACGGTTGCCGTACTGCTCCTCGTGGACGACCCAGGACAGCGGGCGCTTCTTGGCCCAGCCCTGCTGCTGGAGCTCGGGCTCGTCCGGGAAGGCGTCGACGTAGCCGACGCAGAGGTACGCGACGACCTCCAGGTGCTCGGGCAGGCCGAGCTCGCGGACCATCTCGTCCTCGTCGAAGAAGCTCACCCAGCCGACGCCGAGGCCCTCGGCGCGGGCGGCCAGCCAGAGGTTCTCGACGGCGAGGGCGGCCGAGTACGGCGCCATCTGCGGCTGGGTGTGCCGGCCCAGGGTGTGCCGGCCGCCACGGGTGCGGTCCGCGGTGACGACGATGTTGACGGGCGTCTCGAGGATCGCCTCGATCTTGATTTCCTTGAACTGCTTGGCGCGGCCCTTGGGGAGCGAGTCCGCGTACGCCACGCGCTGGCGCTCGGCCAGTTCGTGCATCTTGCGGCGGGTCTTGGCCGAGCGGATGACCACGAAGTCCCACGGCTGGGAGTAGCCGACGCTGGGCGCGGTGTGGGCGGCCTCCAGGACGCGGATCAGCACCTCGTGCGGGATCGCGTCCGGACGGAAGCCGTTGCGGATGTCGCGGCGCTCGCGGATGACCTGGTGGACCGCGTCGCGGCCGGCGTCGTCGTAGCCGGGGGCGGCCGGGCCGCGCGGCTCGGCGGGCTCCTCGGGGGCGTGCTCCTCGGGGGCCGACTCCTCGGAGGCGGCCTCGGCGGAGGCGGGCTCCTCGGAGGCGGCCTCGGCGGAGGCGGGCTCCTCGGAGGTGGGCTCGGCGGCAGGCTGCTCGGCGGGACCGTCCGTGGCGACACCCTCGGCGGGGGCGTCCACGAGGGCCTCGGGGGCGGGGTCGGCAGCGGCCTCGGTCCCGGCGGGAGCGGCCTGGCCCTCGGGCTGCGCGTCGGCCTCGGCGGCGACGGAAGCCGCGGGCTCGACGGTCGACTCGGCGGCCTCGGTGGCGGCCGGATCGGCGGGTGCCGTCACCTCGGCGGCGGCGGCCTCGGCCGGCGCGGCCTCCTGCGGCTGCTCGGCCTCCGGTGCGGCGACGGCCTGGCCGGAGGGCATCTCGCCGGTGCCGACGGCCGTCTCCGCGACGGCCTCGGGCTGAGCCTGGGCCTCGGGCTGGGCACTCGCCTCGGCGGGCGCGCCGGCCTCGGCAGTGGCGTCCGTGCCGGCCTCGGCGGGCGCCTCGGACTGCTCGGCGGGCGCTATGGGCACGGACTGCTGCGCCTCGGCCTCCGCGCCCGCCGGTGCCTGCTCGACCGCCTCGACCTGCGGCAGACCGTGCGGGGCGGGTGCGGCAAGGAAGGCGGAGATCCGGCGCGGCTGGCCGGCCTGGACGCCCTGAGCCTGGGCGCCCTGAACCTGGGTGCCCTGAACCTGGGTGCCCTGAGCCGGGGCGGCGGCCTCGGACGGCTGCTCCTCGGCGGCGACCGGGACAGCCGGGTCGGCGGGGGCTCCAGCCTCCACGGGCGCCCCGGCGGCGGGCACCTCGGCAGCGCTCGGCTCGGTGGTGGTCGGCTCGGCGCTGCCCGGCTCGGCGGCGTTCGGCTCCACGACGGAGTCGGCCGGAGCCTCGACGGGGGCTTCCGCGGTGGGCTCCGCCACGGGCGCGACGAGAGCCTCGGGGGCCTCCGTCTGCGCGGCCACGGCCTGCGGCTCGGCCGGCTGCTCGGCAACGGCCTCGGACCCGGACTGCGCGACCGCCTCGACGGCGGCAGGCTCGGCGACGGCCACCTCGGCGACGGCAGGCTCGGCGTTGACGGTCTCGGCGTTGGCCGTCTCCGTGACGACCGGCTCGACCGCCACCGCGGCCTCGGCAACCTCGACGACCTGCGCGGCCCCGACGACCTGGGGAGCCTCGACGACCTGCGGGGCCTCCGGGGCCGGCTGCGGCACCGGCTGGGCCTGGACGGGCACGGCTGCCTGCGGCTCCTGCTGCCCGACGACGACCGGGATGCCGTGCGCGGGCGTGCCGCCCTGCGACGGGCCGCGGTCGGCGAGCGAGCGCACCGGGACCTGCCCGGTCATCAGCGACGGGTCCGGGACCGGCGGGCCGGCGTGCAGCGGGCGACGCGGCTGCTGAGCCGCCGTCAGCGCGTCCTGGCCCTGTGCCTGGAGCGGGGTCTGGACGGGCTGGCCGGGGCCCTGCGCCGGCTGGCCCTGGACCATCGGCTGTCCCGGGACCTGCTGTGCGGCCGGGTCGGTGCCGAGCACCGGCGGCTCCAGCGGCGGCCAGGACGGCTCGACGGGGGTGCCGGGCCCGCCCTGCTGGTCGGCGGCCGGGTCGGCGTGGAGGGCCGCGAGCGGCTCGCCCCAGGAGCCCTGCGGGCCGGGCATGAGCAGCACGTCGTCCTCGTCGTCGAGGAGGTCCGGCTGGTCGGGTTGGTCGAGGAAGTGGAAGGCGGGGCGCGGGGCGCCCGGGTCGACGGCCCAGCCCTCGGCCGGCACGCCGCCGACGGGGGCGCCCGGGACGGGCGCACCGGGCACACCGCCGACGGGGGCGCCCGGGACGGGCGCACCGAGCACACCGGCGACCGGGACGCCGTAGCCGGGCGCGCCGAGCGGCTGGCCCTGGCCGGGCAGGCCCTGCGGCGGCACCGCGCCGGGCATGCCGTTCCCCGGCACCGCGGGGTTCGCCATACCGGGGTTCGCCATACCGGGGTTCGCCATACCGGGGTTCGGCATCCCGGCGTTCGGCATCGCGGGGTTCGGGATCATGCCGCCGTCCACCGCGACACCCTGCACGGGTGCGACGCCCTGCAGGGGCGCGACAGCCGCGACGCCCTCCGGCCCGGCGAGCAGGTGCTCCGGCAGTCCCTCGTTCGGGACGTGGCCGCCATCGGTCATGTCAAAGCTCCTTCCAGGCCGCTGCCGCGCCCTTGGCGACGCGATCACCGACCGCAGCGCCCATCCGCACGGGCCGGGCCAGCAGCGGCCCGCCCCTCAACCACACACGGCCGCCGCGCCGAGGCGCTGCGGCCGAAGTCCTTCCGGCGCGCTGCGGCACCCCGGCCCGCGCACCACCCACAGGGGGCGGTGCGCCATCTGAAACAACGACAAGCCGGGGCAACCGGCACGACCGCACCGGACCCTACGGCATTCTCCAGGTCCGGCAGGCGGCCCGTCGAATTGCCCACACTCCGAGCCGTACCGGGTTGCATCGCGTCAAAAAGGCGACAAACCGACCGGATCGGGTGGGCCGTCGGACGCCGCAGCCGTCCCGGACGCCACACTACCGGCCCGGCGCCGCCGCCTCTCGAATCGGTGTCCGGATGCGACCGGGATCACCGACTCGATCACCGACTCGATCATTGACTCGATCACCGCGCGGATCTCCGCACGGAGCGGACGGCCCGGGCGGCGTCACCCCGTCAGGACCGGGGCCCGCAGGCGCGTCCGAGGGCGGTCCGCACCGGGGCGCGCGCCGGAACCCTCACCGGATGCGCCACCGGATGCGCCACCGGGGCACCTCGTCTTCACACGATCTGCTCACCCCAGAGCAGGAGCACGCCCGGCTCCCCCGCCCCGAGCCGCAGCGCGCCCGTCCCGTCCGTCTCCAGCGGGGAGGACTGCAGCAGCACGCCGTCCGGCCGGTAGCCGGCCTCGGCGATGGCGCGGCGGGTCTCCTCCGCCTCGGCGAAGCCGTGGGCGACGGCGACGAACCGCTCGGGCCGACGTGCCAGGACGGCGCGCACCACCGCCGGCCCGCCGGCCTCGACGACGGCGGCGTCCGGCTCCGGCAGGCCGCCGAGCACCTCGGGGCCGGCGCCGTGGACGGTCTCCACCTCGACGCCGTAGCGGCGGGCGGTGACGGTGAGCCGGGCGCAGGCCGCGCGGTCGGCCTCGATCGCGACGACGGCGGCACCGAAGCGGGCGGCCTCGACGGCGAGGGCGCCGTCGCCCGCGCCGACCGACCAGACGAGGTCGCCGGGGCGGGCACCCAAACGGGCCAGCACCAGGGCGCGAACGTGCGCGGGGAGCGTCTCGGATGCGCCGGGCGCGTCCTCCGTGCGCCCCGCGCCCGCGTAGGAGTCTGCGGGGAGCGCCCAGCCGCGGTCCGGGCCGGGGAAGCCGACCGGGCGTCCGGCCAGCCAGCCGGCCGCCTGGCCGACGCTGCCGGCCTGGGGGCCGCTGCCGTTGCCGCCGATGACCAGCACCACGCTGGGGTCGCGCCAGACGTGGTCGGCGACCCGGTCGGATGTGAGGACGGTGACGTCCTCCTCGGGGGTGCCGAGGGCCTCGCAGACCACGAAGGTCCGGTGCACCCCGCGCAGCATCAGGGCGAGTTCGCTGGGGCCGGCGCCGGGCGCGGTGAGGACGGCGACCTTGGGGTTGGCCCGGCAGATGTTGGCGGCGCGGCGCAGCCGTCCGCCGTGTGCGCTGACCACCTGGGCGTCCTCCCAGGGCATGCCGGCCCGGGCGAAGGCGGCGGCGACCGAGGAGACGGCGGGCAGGACTTCGAGTTCGAGGCCGTACTCGGGGCGGCGCAGGGTGCGGACGACGCCGAAGAAACCCGGGTCGCCCTCGGCGACCACGACGGCGGCGCCGCGGTGTTCGGCGATCCGCCGGGCGGCGAGCTGGACGTTCCCGAGGGCGAGCCGTTCGGCGCCCGGCGGCACGGGGAGGGCGCTGAGCTGGTAGGGGGCGCCGGCCACCAGGGTGGCCGCGGCGAGGGCCGCGCCGGCGGCCTCGGTCAGCGGGGTGCCGTCCCACCCGATGACCGTGATCCGGTCAGCCATCTGCGGCCTGTTCTCCCTCGCCTCGTGCGCCGACGTGCGGCGCCCGTGTGCGGCGCCGGTCAGAGGCTACCGGGTGTGATCCCCTCGGCGCCTACATCTCGCACACATGTCCGCCGCGGAGAGTCCTGACCGCGGCCCTGACCGCGGGCCTGACCGCGGGCCGCCCGGCGCGGCCGGGACCCGCGAGCCGGGACGCGCGGCCGCGCCCGGAACCGCCGGGCGCTCAGTCGCGCAGGACGTACCGGTGGTCGCCGGGCCAGCCGCTCCCCTGGTCGGCCGGGTTCTCCATGTCCTCCGGCAGCAGGCTCCACAGGATGAGGTCGCTGCGGCTCTCCTCGGTCACCTCGCCGGACTCGCCGCGCACTATCCAGGCGCTGCGCAGCACGCCCTCGCTGATGGAGCCGATCTTCTGGGCGACCTGCTGGGCGGCGGTGTTGCCGGCGGCGGTGCGCAGTTCCAGCCGCAGGAAGCCGCGGTCCTCGAACAGCCACTGGGCGACGCCGAGGACGGCCTCGGGCGCGTAGCCCTCGCCGCGTGCCCAGGTGGCGGTGACGTAGGAGATCTCGGTGGACCGCAGCCGCCAGTCGGTGTTGCGCAGCTCGACCAGTCCGACGAGGCGCTGGGTGAGGTGTTCGGTGACGGCGAAGACGATGCCGCGGCCGGCCGCGCGGTGGGCGGGGGCGAGGGTGCGGGCGAGTTCGGCGGCGTAGGACTCGGTGAAGGGGTGCGGGAGGTCGGTCCAGGCCAGGACGAGGTCGTCGGCCATCATCTCGGCGAGGCCGGGGGCGTCGTCCTCCGCAAGGGGGCGCAGCATCAGCCGTTCGGTGCTGATGGCGGTCTCGGGGAAGCTCGCTGCCATGCCGTCTCTCCTCGCCGGGTCGTGGACACACCGTACGCCTCCCGGTGCCCCCGGTGTCACGCGGTGCGCGGACCGGACGACGGTACGTCAGAAGCCGGTCTGTCAGGGAGTCACTGGTGCATACTGCCCGACCGGGCCCCCGCCGAGGTGCGGCGGGGGCCCGGTCGTGGAGGTGCGGTGATCCGGGGGATCAGAACGCGGGGATGACGGAACCCTTGAAGTTCTCCTCGATGTACTTCTTGACCTCGGGCGAGTGGAGCAGCTCGGCGAGCTTCTTGACCCGCGGGTCGTTCTCCTTGCCCTGCTTCACGGCGAGGATGTTGGCGTACGGGTTGCCCTCGGCCTTCTCCAGGACCAGCGAGTCGCCGTTGGGCTTGAGGCCGGCGTCGAGGGCGTAGTTGCCGTTGATGACGGCGGCGTCGAGGTCGTCGATGGAGCGGGGCAGCTGGGCGGCCTCCAGCTCCTTCCACTTGAGGTTCTTCGGGTTGCCGGTGACGTCGGCGGGGGTGGCGGCGGTGCCGACGCCGGCCTTGAGGGTGATCAGGTTGTTGTCGGCGAGCAGCTTGAGCGCGCGGCCCTCGTTGGTGGCGTCGTTGGGCAGGCCGACGGTGGCGCCGTCCTTGAGTTCGCCGATGGCCTTGGCCTTCTTCGAGTACACGCCCAGCGGCTCCAGGTGGACCGGCTCGACGGAGACGATCTGGGTGCCGTGCTTCTTGTTGAAGTCCTCCAGGTACGGGACGTGCTGGAAGTAGTTGGCGTCGGCCGAGCCGTCCTGCACCGCGGTGTTGGGGGTCACGTAGTCGGTGACCTCCTTGATGTTGAGCTTGAGGCCGGCCTTGTCCGCCAGGTTGTCCTTGACGTACTTGAGGATCTGGCCGTGCGGGGTGGGGCTGGCGACGACGGTCAGCGGGGCGTTCGGGTCGGAGGACCCGGAGGAGCCCGAGCTGCCGCAGGCGGCGAGGGAGAGGGCGATGCCGGCGGTGGCGAGGACGCTGGTGAACTTCAGGGCGTTGCGCACGAAAAGTGCCTTTCTGCGTGGTACGGGGAGCCGCGTCCGGAGTCGGGCGCGGGAGGTCTAGGGGGCGACGACGTCCTCGTCGGGGGTGGCCGGGGCGGCCGGCGCGGCGCCGCGCGGGCCGAGGAGGCGGGTCCGGCCGCCGGCGCGTCCGCGGTTGGCGAGGCTGCGGACGGCCTGGTCGCCGATCAGCTGGACGGCGGTGACGATGATCACCAGCTCCGCGACGATGATCCACATGAAGGCGGTCTCGAAGCGGAAGTAGCCGTAGTTGATGGCGAGGGTGCCGAGGCCGCCGCCGCCGACGACGCCGGCCATCGCGGAGTAGCTGATCAGCGTGATGACCGTGGTGGTGACGGAGGCGACGAGGGCGGGCAGTGCCTCGGGCAGCAGCGTCTTTCTCACGATGGTCCAGGTGGAGCCGCCCATGGCCTGGACGGCCTCGACCAGGCCGCGGTCGACCTCGCGGACGGAGGTCTCGACCAGGCGGGCGAAGAAGGGGATCGCGCCGATGGTGAGCGGCACGGTCGCGGCCTGCCAGCCGATGGAGGTGCCGACCAGCCAGCGGGTGAAGGAGATCAGGGCGATCATCAGGATGATGAACGGCACCGAGCGGACGACGTTCACGACGGCGCCGAGCACCTTGTTGACGGGCCGGTTCTGCAGCAGTCCGCCCTTGTCGGTGAGGACGAGGAGGACGCCGAGCGGCAGGCCGAGCAGTACGGTGCCGACGGTGGCGACGCCGACCATCTGGAGGGTCTCCCAGGTGGCGGGCCACATCAGTTCCTGCATCTGGTCCCAGGTCATGCCACCGCTCCGCTCGCCCTGCCGACGCCGTCCGCGTCGATCACGTCCACCTGGAGGCCCTGCTCGCGCAGGAAGCCGATCGGCACCACGTTGTCCGTCCGGCTGCCGGGCAGTTCGACCCGCATCCGGCCGACCATCCGGCCGGCGATGGTCTCGACGGCGGCACCGAGGATGTTGATGTCGATCTGGTAGGTGCGGGCGAGCTGGGAGACGAAGGGCCGGGCGGAGGTGTCGCCCTGGAAGGTGATCTCCAGCACGGTGCTGCCGGGGCTGCCGGTGCCGAACTCGCTGAGCGGGAAGAGCTCGCGGGCGAGCTCGGAGCCGGGCGTGGCGAGCAGGTCGGTGAGTTCGCCGGACTCGACCACCCTGCCGCCGCGCATCAGGGCGGCGGAGTCGCAGACGGACTTGATGACGTCCATCTCGTGGGTGATCAGCAGGACGGTGAGGCCGAGCTGCTGGTTGAGGTCGCGCAGCAGCTTGAGGATGGAGCGGGTGGTCTCGGGGTCGAGCGCCGAGGTGGCCTCGTCGGAGAGCAGCACCTTGGGGTCGCCGGCGAGGGCGCGGGCGATGCCGACGCGCTGCTTCTGGCCGCCGGAGAGCTGGCCGGGGTAGCTGCGGGCCTTGTCGGCGAGGCCGACCAGGTCGAGGAGTTCGGCGGCCTTGCGGCGGCGCTCGGTGCGGTCCAGGCCGATGATCTCCAGCGGGAGCTCGACGTTCTGCTGGACGGTGCGCGAGGCCAGCAGGTTGAAGTGCTGGAAGACCATGCCGATCCGGCGGCGGGCCTCGCGCAGCTCCCGGCCGGCCCGGTTCTCGCCGCCGGCGAGCGCGGTGAGCTCGACGCCGTCCACGGTGACCGTGCCGGAGCTGGGGCGCTCCAGCATGTTGACGCAGCGGATGAGGGTGGACTTGCCGGCACCGCTGGTGCCGACGACTCCGTAGACCTCGCCGGGGCGGACGTGCAGGTCGACGCCGGCGAGGGCGGTCACCTCGCGGCCGCGGGAGCGGTAGACCTTCGTGAGGTCCGTGGTGGTGATCACAGCTGCTTCCGTGGGTCGGGGGCGGACGGCGCACGGCCGCGGGACCGGGTTGCGGTCGGCGACGTGGACGGCGTTTCGCCAGGGGGATCCGGACCTGCCACCCCTTGATCGCCCCCGGTGCGCGGTCGGGCCGCGCGACGGCGTGGCCCTTACGAGTCATCAGGGAACGCCACCCGCCCGTGGACGGGCAGGCGGAGGGAGGGGGTGCTCTGCGGCAGGCGGGGCGCGCTCACTCAGGACGGGAGCGGCCGGTCTCGCTTCGGGGCGCGAGGAGGGGGAACGGTGGCCCTCAGCAGTGACACATTCGACGACACATGGCGCGCTCACCTGCCGGCAGGGTGCCGGTGGGGGTCCATTGCGTCGTCGCGGTCATGTGAGCCAGTAAATCAGATGGGCCGATTTGGTCCCAATTATTTGGCTCCTCCGTCCGTAATGCGGACAGGAACCGCTGTGACCAGCAACGATACGGCCCGGCACCGCCTCCGGGATGTCCGGATGATGGCGGCGCCGGGCCGGTGGGGCCGGGTACGGGCCCCGGGAGGGCTCAGGCGGTGGCGGCGAGCTCGACGGCGGCGGGCTTCTCCAGGTGGACCAGGCTGAGCCGGCCGTTGACCTGCTCGACGGTGGTCTGGCGGTAGCCCTGGCGGGCGTAGAGGCGCAGGTTGCCGAGGCTGCGGTGGCCGGTGAACAGGCGGTAGGCGGTCACCGGGCGACCCTCCTCGGCGAGGCGGCGCTCCAGCGCCTCCAGCAGCCGGCCGCCGAGGCCGTGGCGCTGCATCCGGGGATGGACGACCAGACGCCCTATCCGGGCGATGCCGTCGGGGCCGGTCCGGCCGCGGACGGTGCCGACGACCTCGTCGCCGAGGCGGGCGACCAGGAAGTGCTGTTCGGTCAGTTCGCCGCGCAGGCTCTCCAGGGTCTGCGTCAGCGGCTCCAGGGTCCAGTCGCCGTACAGCTCGGCCTCGCTCTGGTAGCCGAGGTACTGGAGCTTGAGGATCTGCTCCGCGTCCTCGGCGTCGGCCGCCGAGATGATCACGCTCATGCCCATGTGCTGGGGCCTCCCCAATGTCGTGCCCGGCGCGCAAACGTGAGGGTGCCGCACCGGATGCCCTGCCGGAGGTATCCCGGCCGGGGATCTGCCCTGACCGGGGGTGGCGCACGAACGTACCAGCCGTGGAGCCCCGGTCGGGCCCGCGACGCCGATGGCGCGTTCACGCTCAGTATCCGAGCGATCGCGCGACCGTCAAGAGCTACGTTCGCCAGCGCTCTACCCGCGCGTCAGCTGCTCTCAACCTTCCGGCTGCCGGACGTGGCGAGGGTCACGTCCGGCGGGAACGGGGCGGGGACGCCGGCGGAGGGCCGCTCGGGACGCCCGGGCGGCGCGTCCGGGGCGGCGGCCGAAGGGGCGGCGGGGCCGGGCCGCGGGCGGTCAGCCGTAGCGCTCGCCGTGCAGGAGGGCGCGCAGGCAGGCGAGGCAGCGGGAGCGGGTCGGGCCGATCGAGCCGCGCGGCATGCCGAGGCGTTCGGAGAGCTCGCGGTAGCTGGGCGGCGGGTCCTCGGCGAGGGCCGCGACCAGCTGGGGGCAGCGGCCGGGCAGGGCGGCCACCGCCTCGCGGACGAGGCGCCGCCGCAGGACGGCGAACACCTCGTCCTCGGCGGAGGGGACGGGCGGAAGGTCGGCGCACACACCGTTCATGACCGGGCGGGGGCGGCCCCGGTTACGGGCGTCCGGTCGTGTGCACGCGAAAGGGGCGCGGCGGCCGGACCGCCACGCCCCTGCCCCGGACCGCGGGGTCAGCCCCGGACCCACGCCTCCTGGAGCGCCAGGTCGGCCTTCACCTCGCCGAGCTGGACGGCGACCGCCGAGGGGGCGGTGCCGCCCCGCCCGTTGCGCGAGGCGATCGCGCCGTGGACGCTGAGCACCGAGCGGACCTCGGGCGTCAGGTGGCCGGAGATCGCGGCGAACTGCTCGTCGGTCAGGTCGGCCAGCTCGATGCCCTGCTGCTCGCAGGTCTTGACGCAGGCCCCGGCCACCTCGTGCGCGACCCGGAACGGCACGCCCTGCTTGACCAGCCACTCGGCGATGTCGGTGGCGAGCGAGAAGCCGGCCGGGGCCAGCTCCTCCAGCCGCTCCCGGTGCACGGTGAGGGTGGCCATCATGCCGGTGAAGGCGGGCAGCAGCACCTCCAGCGTGTCGCAGGAGTCGAAGACCGGCTCCTTGTCCTCCTGGAGGTCCCGGTTGTAGGCGAGCGGCAGCGCCTTGAGCGTGGCCAGCAGGCCGGTGAGGTTGCCGATCAGGCGGCCGGACTTGCCGCGGGCCAGCTCGGCGATGTCCGGGTTCTTCTTCTGCGGCATGATCGAGGAGCCGGTGGAGAAGGCGTCGTGCAGCGTGATGAAGCCGAACTCCTTGGTGTTCCAGATGATCACCTCCTCCGCGATGCGGGAGAGGTTGATCCCGATCATCGCGGTGACGAAGGCGAACTCGGCGACGAAGTCGCGCGAGGCCGTCCCGTCGATGGAGTTGCCGACCGAGCCGCGCTCGAAGCCGAGGTCGGCGGCGACCGCCTGCGGGTCGAGGCCGAGCGAGGAGCCGGCGAGCGCACCGGAGCCGTACGGGGAGACGGCGGTGCGGGCGTCCCACTGGCGCAGCCGCTCGGCGTCCCGGCCGAGGGCCTGCACGTGCGCGAGGACGTGGTGGGCGAAGAGGACGGGCTGGGCGTGCTGGAGGTGGGTGCGGCCCGGCATGGCGGTGTCCGGGTGCTCCTCGGCCAGGCCGACCAGGGCGTGCTGGAGGTCGAGGACGAGCCCGCCGATGATCTTCGCGTGGTCCCGCAGGTACATCCGGAAGAGCGTGGCGATCTGGTCGTTGCGCGAGCGGCCGGCCCGCAGCTTGCCACCGAGTTCGGCGCCGAGCCGCTCCAGCAGGCCGCGCTCCAGCGCGGTGTGGACGTCCTCGTCGGCGACGGTGCCGGTGAAGGTGCCGGCCTCGACGTCGGCGAGCAGCTGGTCGAGGCCGGCCAGCATGCCGTCGAGTTCGGCGTCGCCGAGCAGGCCGGCCTTGTGCAGCACGCGGGCGTGGGCCTTGGAGCCGGCGATGTCGTACGGCGCGAGGCGCCAGTCGAAGTGGACCGAGGCGGAGAGCTTGGCCAGCGCCTCGGACGGGCCGTCGGCGAAGCGCGCGCCCCAGAGGCGGACGTCGGAGGACTTCTCGGCGGACATCGCGTGGCTCCTTGTGCGGGGTACGGGAAGGGGGTTGGAGGGGGTGGGCCGGTCAGCCGAGGCCCCGGCGGGCGGCGGGCTCCGATGGCGTCCCGAAGGTCTCGGTGAAGCCCTCGGACGTCGACCGGTCGAAGGTGTCGCCCGTGTCGCACATGGGTACGGGGGCGTACAAGTTTGCGGCGATGGGCATAATTATGCACTACGCCGTATGAAACGCAAACCCCGGCCGGTGAAGGTCCACCGACCGGGGTCCGTACGGGTGCGGGTGCTACTGGGCCTTGGCCTGGGCGAGTTGCATCAGGTGGTCGGCGAGGGCCTGGCCGCCGGCCGGGTCCCGGCTGATCAGCAGGACGGTGTCGTCGCCGGCGATGGTGCCGATGATCTCGAAGACCTCGGCCTGGTCGATCGCGGAGGCCAGGAACTGGGCCGCGCCCGGCGGGGTGCGCAGCACGACGAGGTTGCCGGAGGCGGTGGCGGACACCATGAGCTCGCCGGCCAGCCGGGCCATCCGGCCCTCGCTGGCCGACTCCCCCATCGGTGCGCGCGGCGTGCGGTCGCCGCCCTCGGCCGGGACGGCGTAGATGAGTGCACCGTCCCGGTTGCGGATCTTCACCGCGCCCAGCTCGTCCAGGTCCCGGGAGAGGGTGGCCTGGGTGACCACCAGTCCGTCGTCGGCGAGCAGCTTGGCGAGCTGGCTCTGCGAGCGCACGGGCTGGCGGGTGAGCAGGTCCACGATCCGCCGGTGGCGCGCGGTCCGGGTCTGCGGGACCTGCGGCGACGGGCCGGCGGCGGGTTGGCCGGAGTTGGGTACGGTCATGTGATTATTCTCCCGGACTACGCTCGGCTCGCATCGGCCGGGGCGTTCTCCCGCACCGTCCGGAGGATCTCCGGCAGGGCGGCCAGGAAGGTGTCCGCCTCCTGCTCGGTGAGCACCAGCGGCGGCGCCAGCCGGACGGCGTCCGGTACGGCGGCGTTCACCAGGAAGCCGGCCTCCTGGGCGGCCGCCTGGACCTGGCCGGACACCGGCTCGGTGAGCACGATGCCGAGCAGCAGGCCGGCGCCGCGCACGTGCGAGACCAGCGGGTCGCCGATCGCCTCGATGCCGTTCCTCAGCCGCTCGCCGAGCTTGCGGACGTGCTCCAGCAGGCCCTCGGACTCGATGGTGTCGAGCACCGCGAGCGCCGCCGCCGCGACCACCGGGTTGCCGCCGAAGGTGGTGCCGTGCTGGCCCGGGGTGAGCAGCTCGGCGGCCTCCCCGAAGGCGAGGACGGCGCCGATCGGCAGGCCGCCGCCGAGCGCCTTGGCGAGGGTGACGACGTCCGGCTCAACGCCCTCGAAGGCCTGGTGGGCGTACCAGTGGCCGGTACGGCCGATGCCGGTCTGGATCTCGTCCAGGATCAGCAGGGTGCCGGTGGCGCGGGTGATCTCGCGGGCGGCGGCCAGGTAGCCGTCGGGCAGCGGGATCGCGCCGTTCTCGCCCTGGACCGGCTCCAGGAAGACGGCGGCGGTCTCGGTGGTGACGACCGCCCGCAGCGCCTCGACGTCGCCGAACGGGACGTGCGTGACCTCGCCGGGCAGCGGGAGGAACGGCGCCTGCTTGGCGGGCTGGCCGGTGAGCGCGAGGGCGCCCATGGTCCGGCCGTGGAAGCCGCCCTCCAGGGCCACGACACGGGTGCGGCCGGTCCGCCGGCTGATCTTGAACGCGGCCTCGTTGGCCTCGGCGCCGGAGTTGCAGAAGAAGACCCGGCCGCCCTCCCGGCCGTCCAGGGCCAGCAGCCGTTCGGCGAGGGCGATGGTGGGCTCGGCCATGAAGAGGTTGGAGACGTGGCCGAGCGTGCCGATCTGCCGGGTGACCGCCTCGACGACCGCCGGGTGGGCGGTGCCGAGCGCGTTGACGGCGATGCCGCCGAGCAGGTCGGTGTACTCCTTGCCGTCGGCGTCCCACAGCTTCGCGCCCTCGCCGCGGACCAGCGGGATCCGGGGGGTGCCGTAGTTCTCGGTGAAGGAGTGCCGGTACCGCTCGGTGAGTTGCTCGTTGGAAGTCATGCCAGTCCCCCGGTCACGGTCGCTTCGTCGTCCGGCACGACCATCGTGCCGATGCCCTCGTCGGTGAAGATCTCCAGCAGCAGGCTGTGCTGCACCCGGCCGTCCAGGACGCGGGCGGTGCCCACGCCCGAGCGGACGGCGCGCAGGCAGCCCTCCATCTTGGGGAGCATGCCGCTGGCGAGGCCGGGCAGCAGCTCCTCCAGCTCGCTCGCGTTGAGCTGGCTGATCACGTCGTCGGAGTTCGGCCAGTCCTTGTAGAGGCCCTCGACGTCGGTGAGGACGACGAGCATCTCGGCGCCGAGCGCGACCGCGAGGGCGGAGGCGGCGGTGTCGGCGTTGATGTTGTAGACGTGGCCGTCGGCGCCGCGGGCGATCGAGGAGATCACCGGGATCCGGCCGTCGGCGATGAGCGCCTTCACGGCGCCCGCCTCGATGTTGACGATGTCGCCGACCAGGCCGATGTCGACCTGCTCGCCCTCCACGACCGCGTACCGCTTGACCGCGGTCATGGTGTGGGCGTCCTCGCCGGTCATGCCGACCGCGAACGGGCCGTGGCCGTTCAGCAGGCCGACCAGCTCGCGCTGGACCTGGCCGGCCAGCACCATCCGGACCACGTCCATGGTCTCGGGGGTGGTGACCCGCAGGCCGTTGGTGAAGGACGACTCCAGGCCGAGCCGGTCCAGCTGGGCGCTGATCTGCGGGCCGCCGCCGTGCACCACGACCGGGTGCAGGCCGGCGTAGCGCAGGAAGACCACGTCCTGGGCGAAGGCCGCCTTGAGGCTCTCGTCCACCATGGCGTTGCCGCCGAACTTGATCACGACGGTCTTGCCGTGGAAGCGCTCCAGCCACGGCAGCGCCTCGATCAGCGTCATGGCCTTGGGCAACGCGGTGTTGTTGCGGGCCTGTTCGCCCTTGGGTGCGATCTGCACGGGATTCCCTTGATCGGCTCAGGTGGAGTAGGCGCTGTTCTCGTGCACGTAGTCGGCGGTGAGGTCGTTGGTCCACAGGGTGGCGGCGGCCTCGCCGGCGTTGAGGCGGGCGGTGATGACGACCTCGCGGCCGGTCATGTCGACGAGGTCGCGGTCCTCGCCGACGCTGCCGTCCCTGCAGACCCAGACGCCGTTGATGGCGACGTCGAGGCGGTCCGGGTCGAAGGCGGCGCCGGTGGTGCCGATGGCGGCCAGGACGCGGCCCCAGTTCGGGTCCTCGCCGTGGATCGCGCACTTGAGCAGGTTGTTGCGGCCGATCACGCGGGCGACGTCGACGGCCTCCTCCTCGGTGGCGGCCGCGGTCACGTCGATCCGGATGTCCTTGCTGGCGCCCTCGGCGTCGCCGATCAGCTGGCGGGCGAGGTCGGCGCAGACGGTGCGGACGGCCTCGTCGAACTCGGCCTGTCCCGGGGTGACGCCGGAAGCCGCCGAGGCGAGCAGCAGCACGGTGTCGTTGGTCGACATGCAGCCGTCGGAGTCGATCCGGTCGAAGGTGGTGCGGGTGGCGCCGCGCAGCGAGGCGTCCAGGGCGGCGGCGTCGAGGTCGGCGTCGGTGGTGAGGACGACCAGCATGGTGGCGAGGCCCGGGGCGAGCATGCCGGCGCCCTTGGCCATGCCGCCGACCGTCCAGCCGGCCGGGCTGGTGACCTGGGCCGTCTTGTGGACGGTGTCGGTGGTCTTGATCGCGATCGCGGCGGCCTCGCCGCCGGTCGTGCTGAGGGCGGCGGCGGCCTCGGCCACGCCGGGCAGCAGGATGTCCATCGGGAGACGGACGCCGATCAGGCCGGTGGAGGCGACGGCGACCTCGCCGGCGTTCACCTTCAGCTCCTCGGCGGCCCTCTCCGCGGTGGCGTGGGTGTCCTGGAAGCCGAGCGGGCCGGTGCAGGCGTTGGCGCCGCCGGAGTTGAGGACGACCGCGGAGACCACGCCGCCCTTGAGGACCTGCTCGGACCAGAGCACGGGGGCGGCCTTGACCCGGTTGGAGGTGAAGACGCCCGCGGCCGCGAGCGAGGGGCCGTCGTTGACGACCAGGGCGAGGTCCGGGGTGCCGGAGGCCTTGATGCCCGCGGTGACGCCCGCGGCGCGGAAGCCCTTGGCGGCGGTCACGCCGACGTTGACGTTCTTGGTCACGGTGCGACTCCGTTCACGGGAAGGCCGAGCTCCTCGGGGAGGCCGAGGGCGATGTTCATGCTCTGCACCGCGCCGCCGGCGGTGCCCTTGACCAGGTTGTCGATCGCGCTGATCGCGATGATCCGCCCGGCGGTCTCGTCCAGGGCGACCTGGACCAGGGCGGCGTTCGAGCCGTAGACGCTGCTGGTCTGCGGCCACTGCCCCTCGGGCAGCAGGCGGACGAAGGGCTCGCCGTCGAACGCCTCGGCGTAGGCGGCGCGCAGGCTCCCGGCCGTCACGCCGGGCTTCGCCTTGGCGGAGCAGGTGGCGAGGATGCCGCGCGGCATCGGCACGAGGGTCGGGGTGAACGAGACGGTGACCGGCTCGCCCGCGACCGGGGTCAGGTTCTGCGACATCTCCGGGGTGTGCCGGTGGAGACCGCCGACGCCGTAGGCGCTGACATTGCCCATGACCTCGCTGCCGAGCAGGTGGGTCTTGGCGGCCTTGCCGGCGCCGGAGGTGCCGGAGGCGGCGACGATCACGGCCTCGGGCTCGGCGAGCTTCGCGGCGTACGCCGGGAAGAGCGCGAGCGAGACCGCGGTGGGGTAGCAGCCGGGCACGGCGATCCGGTTGACGCCCTTGAGGGCGGCGCGGTGGCCGGGCAGCTCGGGCAGGCCGTACGGCCAGGTGCCGGCGTGCGCGGAGCCGTAGAACTGCTCCCAGTCGGCCGCGGCCCTGAGCCGGAAGTCGGCCCCGCAGTCGACGATCAGCACGTTCCCGCCGAGCGCCTCGGCGACGGCGGCGGACTGGCCGTGCGGCAGCGCCAGGAACACCACGTCGTGGTCGGCCAGCACCTCGGGGGTGGTGGGTTCCAGGATCCGGTCGGCGAGCGGGAGCAGGTGCGGCTGCAGCGCGCCGAGCCTGGTGCCCGCGTTCGAGCCGCCGGTCAGCGCCCCGATCTCCACCTCGGGGTGGCCGAGCAGCAGGCGCAGCACCTCACCGCCCGCGTACCCGCTCGCGCCGGCGACGGCGACTCGCAATGCCATGGCGTTCCCTCCTTAGTCGTGGCATGAATATACGCAGCACGGAACATTCATGCAAGGAGTATGCGACGGACCCACCCGGGGCGGTCACCGCCCGGGTCAGCGCTTGACGGCTCGCAGGATGACGAACTTGGGGTTGCCGGCCACGAGTTGGCAGTTGCCGAAGAGGCGGCGGAGCTTGACGTGGTAGCCGAGGTGGCGGTTGCCGACGACCCAGAGTTCGCCGCCGGGGCGCAGGGCGCGGCGCGCGCCGGTGAACATGCGCCAGGCGGTGGCGTCGGTGGTGGCCTGGTGGGAGTGGAACGGCGGGTTGTTGAGGACGAGGTCGACCGAGCCGGCCGGGACGGCCTCGGTGTCGAGGGCGTCGGCGGTGAGGAACCGGGCGGGCGCGTCCGGGCCGAGGTTGGTGCGGAAGGTGGCCTCGGCGGAGGCGACGGCCTGGTGGGACTCGTCCAGGAAGACGAGTTCGGCGCCCGGGCCCGCCAGGGCGGCGGCGGTGCCGACCACGCCGTTGCCGCAGCCGAGGTCGACGACGCGGTCGCCGGGGGCGGCGGCCGGCAGGTGGCCGAGGAGGAAGCGGGTGCCGATGTCGAGGCGCTCGGCGCAGAAGGTGCCGGCGTGGTTGACCACGGTGCGGCCGGCGGCCGGGCCGATGTCGTCCGGCAGCGCGTAGGAGTGCGGCCACGGGTTGGGGCCGGGGTCGAGCGCCGGGTCGGGGGTGCAGAAGACCAGCCGGGCCTTGCGGACGGCGAGCGAGGTGCGGGTCGGGCCGAGGATGCGCTCGAAGAGCCGGAGCGTGGAGGTGTGGATCTCGGTGACCATGCCGGTGCCGATCACCACGGTGCCCGGGTGGACGGCCGGGGCGAGGCGGTGCAGCTGGTCCTCCAGCAGCGCCAGGCTCTTCGGGACCCGGACCAGCAGGACGTCGATCCGCTCCGGCGGGGTGTCCTGGGTGGTGAGCAGCCGGGCGGCGCCGGGCGCGGCGCCGGCCCGGGCGAGGTTGGCCAGGGTGGCCTGCCGCCCGAGGTGGGAGTCGCTGATCTGCACGGGGGCGTGCGCGGCGAGAGCCGTCGTCAGCGCGCCCCAGCGGTCGCCGAGGACGACGACGGTGCGGCCGGTGAGGTCGGTGGCCCCTCCCTCGGCGCCGGCGGCCTCCCCGGCCAGGTGGCGCAGCAGGTACTCGTCCGCGGCGTCCCAGGCGCGCAGCCGCTCGCGCGGGTCCTCCGGGTAGCGGGTGAGGTCGAGGGTGCCCCACGGGGTGGTGAAGGGGGTGGCGGCGGCAGGCGTGCTGAGGCGGTTCATCGTGGTCTCAGGCTAGCCGACCGCCGGGCGGGGGCCGCCCGGACGGCCGATACTGGAGGGGCCCGTCCGGACGGGTCTGACCGGAAGGGGATCAGACATGGACTGGAAGCTCGAAGTGGTGGTCGTCCCGGTGTCCGACGTGGACCGGGCCAAGGTCTTCTACGAGGAGCAGGCCGGCTTCACGGTGGACCACGACACCCGGATCCGGGACGGGGTGCGGGTGGTGCAGCTGACGCCGCCGGGCTCCGGCTGCTCGATCGTGCTGGGCACCGGTGTGACGGACGCTCCGCCGGGCTCGCTGAAGGGGCTCCAGCTGGTGGTGACGGACATCGACCGGGCGCACGGCCAGCTGGTCGCGCGCGGGGTGGAGGTGAGCCCGGTCCAGCACTTCGAGGCCGGCGCCCGGGTGGACGGGCGCGGCGGCGACTGGAACTCGTTCGTCTTCTTCTCCGACCCCGACGGCAACGGCTGGGCCGTCCAGGAGTCGCCGCCGCGGTAGCCGAGGGCCTGGGTAGGCTCGGAGGATGGTCGAAGACGAGGGAAGCGTCCGGGTCGACAGCTGGATCTGGTCCGTGCGGCTCACCAAGACGCGGGCGCTGGCGGCGGCCGCGTGCCGGGCCGGGCACGTGAAGGTGAACGGGGAGCGGGCCAAGCCCGCGCAGGCGTTGAAGCCGGGGGACGAGGTCCGGGTGCGCCAGGAGGGGTACGAGCGGGTCGTCGTGGTGACGAAGCTGGTCCGCAAGCGGGTCGGGGCGGGCGTCGCGGCCGAGTGCCTGGTGGACAACAGCCCGCCGCGGCCGCCGCGTGAGCTGCTGGCGGTGGCCGGCGAACGGGACCGGGGTGCCGGGCGGCCCACCAAGCGGGACCGGCGCGAGCTGGACGGGCTGCGGCGGCGGTAGGCGGCGGTGGGCGGCGCGCCGACGGCGGCCACGTTGCCCGCCAGGCCGCGCGGTCAGGCCCGGCGTCGGTCAGGCCGCGCGGTCAGGCCCGGCGTCGGTCAGGCCGCGCGGTCAGGCCCGGCGTCGGTCAGGCCGCGGTGTCGGTGAGGACCTTCGCCAGGAAGCCGCCCAGGTTGGCCACCGCGCGGGCGATCTGCTCCTCCTGCGACAGCGACTCCTCCGCCCGGCTGACCAGGGCGGACTGCTTCAGCCCGCGCACGTAGAGCGAGCACTGCAGGTCGGCGCAGACGTAGGTGCCGACCGTGTTCCCCTCGCGTCCGGCGGCGCCCGCCCTGCGCGCGGCGAGCAGCGCGACGCCGGAGCCCGCGTGGGTGGAGATGCAGAACGAGCAGACGTTGCTCATCCGCAGGCTGCGGCGCACCGAGGGCACCCGCAGCGTGACGCCGACCAGGCCGCCGCCGTGCTCGGCCACCAGGTGGCCGCGGTCGGGCGCGCCCTGGTCCCGCCAGCCGAGGAAGTCCAGGTGCTCCCAGGGGAGTTCGGCCAGGCCCCGGGGCAGGTTGAGCCGACCGGCCTCGCCCTTGGAACAGTTGACGAAGGAACCGCGGATCTCGTTCTCGCTCAGGGGCTTCATGCTGCGGAAGCTAGCACCGGCCCGCGCGGGGTGTCGCGCCAATATCCGCCGGGACGCCCCGCTACCGGACGGGGTGGGCGGCCTGGACGGCGAGCCGGCGCGGGGCGTCGTCGCCGATCCGGGTGAGCAGGTCGTCCAACTCCAGGAAGACCTCCCAGGGTTCGCGGCGCCCGGCCGTCGCGAGCCGGTCGACCACCCTGTCCTCCAGGTCACGGACCCGGCTGTTCTTCCACGCCTTGTCGGCCAGGCTCACCAGCAGGTCCTCGACCGTGACGCCCGGCTCGCCCCACCGTGCATGGGTGCGGGCGAACCGGGCCAGCCGCTCGGGGACGCCGTGGGCGAGCAGCAGCTCGTACCCGGCGGGTTCGTGGGCCGAGCCGGGCGCGGTGAGCTCCTCGCGGTGGACGGCCTTGCCGATGTCGTGGGTGGCGGCCCCGAACAGCACCGCCTCCCGGTCCAGCACGAGGCCGGGACAGGCGGCGGCGCACCAGTCGGCGACGGTCCGCGCGACCTCGTGGACCAGACCGAGGTGGGCGACCAGCCGTGGCGGCGCGGCGACGGCTTCCAGCAGACGGGCGGCGGCGGCGGGCAGCGGCGGGATGTCGGTCACGGGCGCAGGGTAACCCGGGCGGGTGAAGAGCCGGCGACTGACGTGTTGTCAGTGGCGCGGGCTATCGTCCGGGTGCACGGGGACGCGGGGCGGTCCCGGCGCCTGGAGGGGAGGCGCCGGGGCCGGCCACGGCGTACGGACGGCAGCGGCACGGCTCAGCGCTTGAAGGCCACGCCCGCGTACGCCGAGACGTCCTGCCAGCCCTCGGGCAGCTCGCCGGTCGGGACGTGCCCGGCCTCGGGGCGCCAGAGCGGGAGCTGGACGAGGCCGGGACCGGCGAACTCGAAGTCCCCGAAGAACGGTTCGACGGCGCCGCGCGGGCGCAGCACCAGCGGGGCGCTGGCGCTGCGGTAGATGCGGGCGCCCTCGGCCGCGCTCTCCCGGGAGGCGAAGTCGGGGCTGCCGTGCGAGAGGATCAGCACGCTGCCGGGGGCGAGCGCGTCGCGCAGGGTGCGGACGATCGCCTCGGCGCCGTCCTCGTCCCGGATGAAGTGCAGGACGGCGACGAGCATCAGGGCCACCGGCTCGCCGAGGTCGACGGCGGCGCGCAGGCCGGGGTGGCCGAGGATCGCGGCGGGTTCGCGCAGGTCGGCCTCGATCACCGAGGTGTGGCCGGCCGGGTGGCCGGCCAGCAGGGCCCGGGCGTGGGTGGCGACGATCGGGTCGTTGTCGACGTACACCACGCGGGCGTCCGGGGCGACCCGCCGGGCGACCTCGCTGGTGGAGCCGACGGCGGGGATGCCGGTGCCGATGTCGACGAACTGGCGGATGCCCCGGCCGGCCGCGAACTCGACGGCGCGGCCGAGGAACTCGCGGTTGGTGCGGGCCAGCAGCGGCAGGGCCGGGTAGGCGGCGATGGCGGCCTCGGCGGCCTTGCGGTCGGCCTCGAAGTTGTCCTTGCCGCCGAGGTAGTAGTCGTACATCCGGGCGGTGTGCGGGATGCCCGTGTCCAGCTCGGTCGGCGGCTGCCAGTCGTCGGCCCGCGCCCAGTCCCAGTCGGTGCCCGTTCCCGTGCCGGTCGTCGCCGCAGCGGTGTCCTCGTGCATCGTGTTCCGCCCCCTATGCCTGACTGCCGGAGTCCCCCGACCGTCGCGGTGCGTGTACCACCGCGCGGTGCGCCGTGATCGTATCCGACGACCCGCCGTGGAAACAGCGCGAGTTCACGTTTCCGCAGCCCTCCACGGATGGTGTGCGTGCATGTCAATACCAGTCCCGGGGCGGCCCCTCGAATCGCCCCGGCGTTTCGCCGTCTCTATGCTGGCTGCCGATGACTGCCGACCGGATGACCGCCGACCGCCGCACCGTCCTGCGCGCCGCCGCCCGACTGGCCGGCCTCGCCGCAGGCAGCGGACTGCTCACCGCCTGCGGCAGCACCGGCCCGCGCCGGGCCGACCCGGGGGCGCTCGCCGTGCACCCCGGCACCGTCCACCCGGGCGGCGACCCCGGCGCCGTGGACCCGGCCTGGGCGGGCGGCGAGGGCCCGGCCTCGCCCGCCCCGGTCGCGACCGCCCCCACCGCGCCCGCACCCGACCCGGCGGCCACCCCCAGTGCGCCGCCCGCCCCGCCCGTGCTGCCGCCGCTCGCCGCCGGCACCCCGGCCGAGGTCGCGTACGGGCCGCGCACCGGCAAGAACGTCGCCCTGACCTTCCACGGCAGCGGCGACCCGAAGCTGGCCACCACCCTGCTGGAGATCGCCGAACAGCACGGCGCCAGGCTGACCGTGATGGCCGTCGGCAGCTGGCTGGACCAGCAGCCGCAGATGGCCCGGCGCATCCTCGACGGCGGCCACGAGCTGGGCAACCACACCCAGAACCACCAGAACATCTCCGCGATGTCCGCCGAGCAGGCCCGCGCCGAGATCGCCCAGTGCGCGGAGCGGCTCCAGCGGCTCACCGGCTCGATCGGCCGCTGGTTCCGGCCGTCCGCCGCCCAGTACGCGACCCCGATGGTGCGCGAGCAGGCCAGGGCGGTCGGCTACGAGCACGTGCTCTCCTTCGACGTCGACCCGCGCGACTACAGCGACCCGAGCGCGGCCGAGCTCCAGCGCCGGGTGCTCGGCTCCGTCAAGGGCGGTTCGGTGGTCGCCCTGCACATGGGCCACCAGTGCACGGTGGACGCGCTGCCGGCCATCCTGGACGGGCTCGTCAGGAACGGGCTGAAGCCGGTCACCGCCAGCCAGCTCTGCGCCTGACACCCCGTCCGGCGGGCGTCCGTCACGGGCCGGGCGGGGCGGCCCGGCCGGCCCGGCTGCCGGCGACGGTGGTGGTGCCCGTCGCCTTTCCGGTGGCGGACCGCCGCCATCCAGCGCAGCCGGCCCCGCCGGGGCCGGGCGCCACGGGACCGGCTGCCTACCGTGGGCGGATGACCAACCGCCGGACCGGCCGGGGTGCCGCGGGCCGCCGGGCCTACCTCGGGGCCGCCGCCGCCTTCGCCGTCTGCATGGCCGGCACCACCCTGCCGACCCCGCTGTACGGCCTGTACCAGGAGGAGATCGGCTTCTCCGAGCTGATGGTGACGGTGGTCTTCGCCGTCTACGCCTTCGGCGTGATCGGCGTCCTGCTGCTCGTCGGCAACGTCTCCGACTCCGTCGGGCGCCGGCCCGTCCTGCTCTGCGGCCTGGCCCTCGCGGCCGGCAGCGCGGTCGCCTTCCTCGCCGAACAGGGCCTGCCGCTGCTCTGCCTGGGCCGGCTGCTGTCCGGCCTGTCCGCGGGCCTGTTCACCGGGACCGCCACCGCGTACGTCCTGGAGCTGGCCCCGCCCGGACGCCGGGCCCGCGCCGGGTTCGTCGCGACCGCCGCCAACATGGGCGGGCTGGGCTGCGGACCGCTGCTGTCCGGTTTCCTCGCCGAGTACGCGCCCCGGCCCCTGGTCCTGCCGTTCGTGGTGCACCTGGTGCTGCTCGCCGCCTCGTTCGCGGTCACCTGGTCCCTCCCGGAGACGGTCCCCGGCGCCCGGCCGCTGCGCACGGCCCGCCCGCAGCGCCTCCGGCTGCCGCCCGAGGTGCGGGGGGTCTTCGTCCCGGCGGGGGTCGCCGCCTTCACCGGCTTCGCCCTGCTCGGCGTGTTCACCTCGGTCAGCCCGGCGTTCCTCGCCGAGGACCTGGGCATCCACAACCTCGCGGCCGTCGGCCTCATCGTCTTCACGGCCTTCTTCGCCTCCACCCTCGGCCAGCTGCTGGTGCCCCGGCTCGGCACCGCGCGGGCCGTCCCGCTGGGCTGCCTCGTCCTGATCGCCGGGCTGGCCCTGCTCGCCGTCTCCCTCGCCTGGACCACCCTGCCGCCGCTGGTCCTCAGCGCCCTGGTGGGCGGCGCGGGCCAGGGCATGGGCCTGCGCGGCGCGGTGGGCGAGATCGCCGCGGCCGCGCCCGCCGAGCACCGCGGCGGCGCCCTCTCGGCGCTGTTCGTGGTCGCGTACTTCGGCATCTCGATCCCGGTCATCGGCGTCGGCCTGCTCAGCGAGCCGCTCGGCCTGGCCGACGCCGGCCTCGTCTTCACCGCCTGCATGGCCGTCCTCGCCGCCGCCTCCGGCGCGTACCTCCTGCACCGCACCCGCACCGCCGAAGCCGCCGCCCCCTCCCGGTGACCCCGGCCGGTTCCCCCGCCCGCGGGGGCGCCCCGGGTCTGCAAGGCCCGGACCCGCGGAGCGGCGCTAGCCCATCGGGTCGTCGGGCCCGTACGGGCGCAGCCGCAGCGTGCGGGCGTCGGAGGCGCGGATCTCCTCCGCGCGGCCGACCAGTTCCTCCAGGTTGTCCCGGCCGGCATGGATGAAGCGCCCGTGCAGGGCGTCGAAGCGGCCGCGGGCGGCGTCCACGATGACCGCGACCACGTACGGGATGGAGCCCCAGGTCTTCATGGAGGCGAACATCGGCATCCCGGCGGTCATGTCGGTGGCGACCGCGCCCGGGCTGATGTCGAGCACCACCACCTGGTGCTCGGCGAGCGAGTCGGCCATGTTGTCGGAGAGCTGGAGCAGTGCGCCCTTCGAGGTGGCGTACGCGGTGTAGTGGCCGTCGGGGCGCAGCGCGAAGCCGGAGTTGAGGTTGACGACCCGGCCGCGGCGGCGTTCGACCATGCCGGGCAGGACGCAGCGCAGCATGTTGTACGGGCCGCGCAGGTTGGTCTCGACGACCTGCCACCACTGGTTGGCGTCGGTCTCCCAGAGCGGGACCTCGGCGCTGTCGACCTGGCCGGCGTTGTTGACGAGCAGGTCGACAGCGCCGAGGTCGCGTTCGACGACCCGGACCGCCTCGCGGACCGAGCCGGGGCGGGTGACGTCGGCGGTGACGGCGACGCCGCGGGCGCCGTGCCGGGCGCACTCCTTGAGGGTGTCGGTGAGGGTCTCGTGGGTGCGACCGACCAGGCCGACCGCCATGCCCTCGGCGGCGAGGCCGACGGCGATCTCCCGGCCGATGCCCCGGCCTGCTCCGGTGACCAGGGCGACCTGTCCTGTGAGCGATCCCGTTGCCATCCCCGACTCCCTTCGCCTGCCGGCGGCGGCGGGCCTCCACCGGCCGTGGGCCCGTGCCGCCCCGTGCCGCCGACGGGCTTCGCCTGCCCCGGCCGTCCCGCATTCTGTCCGGCCGCGGGCGTCGCGGAACCCGGGCACACGGGTTCCGGCGGCCGGCCCACCCGTTCGGCTCAGCCTCCCGGCGGGCCGGCCGCGGCGGGGAGGGGATGACCTACTCGCCGGTACGGAGTAGTAACGTCGTCGGGGCGGTGCACCGGTGCACGCATTCCGGTGCACCGGCCCGCTGAACAGCAGCTTGCTGGGACACCTGTCGCTGGGGCCGCACCCCCAGCACCACCGAAGGGCAACTGAGTGAGTGACATCGCGCGCGTCGGAGTGATCGGCTGCGGCCTGATGGGGTCGGGCATCGCGGAGGTGTTCGCCCGGGCGGGGCTGGACGTCCTGGTGTCGGAGGCCAGCGGGGAGGCGCTGGAGTTCGGCCGCACCCGGCTGACCAACTCCCTGGAGACGGCCGTCAAGCGGGGCAAGCTGACCACGGAGCAGCGCGACGACGCGCTGGCCCGGCTGGCCTTCACCACCGACCTCGCCGACTTCGCCGACCGCGACCTGGTGGTCGAGGCGGTCGCCGAGCGCGAGGACATCAAGGTCCAGATCTTCCAGACGCTGGACCAGGTGGTCGAGCGCCGGGACGCCATCCTCGCCTCCAACACCTCGTCGATCCCGATCGTGAAGCTGGCCGCCGCCACCTCGCGCCCGGAGCAGGTCATCGGCCTGCACTTCTTCAACCCGGCACCGGTGCAGAAGCTGGTCGAGGTGATCCCCACCCTGACCACCTCGGCCACGACCACCGAGCGGGTCGAGGCCTTCGCCACCCAGGTGCTCGGCAAGGAGCCGATCCGCGCCCGGGACCGGGCCGGCTTCGTGGTGAACGCCCTGCTGGTGCCGTACCTGCTCTCCGCGGTGCGGATGTTCGAGTCGGGCGTCGCCACCGCCTCCGACATCGACAAGGGCATGGAGGCCGGCTGCGCCCACCCGATGGGGCCGCTGCGGCTGTGCGACCTGATCGGCCTGGACACCATCGTCTCGATCGCCGAGTCGATGTACGACGAGTACAAGGAGCCCCTGTACGCGGCTCCCCCACTGCTCTCCCGGATGGTCGACGCGGGCCTGCTGGGCCGCAAGTCGGGCCGCGGCTTCTACGACTACACCGCCGGCGCCTGACCGGCGCGGGAACGGTGACGGGGCCCGGGAGCGGTATCCAGCTCCCGGGCCCCTGAGGTGCCACCCAATTGCTCTGCGCCGGCACGTTTAAGGGTGTGGGTCAGTCTCACAGCATTCGCTCTGCCATTAAAGCTACCGCGCCATGGGAGAGGCGCAGACGGGAGTCGAACCCGCAACCTAATGCTTGAAGCACACACCCGGTCGATCCGGCGCTCGGCGGCGA
Organism: Kitasatospora sp. RG8; assembly: GCF_017813315.1. Lineage (NCBI taxonomy): Bacteria > Bacillati > Actinomycetota > Actinomycetes > Kitasatosporales > Streptomycetaceae > Kitasatospora > Kitasatospora sp. RG8. Next base: position 129,016 of record NZ_JAGIYX010000022.1, on the reverse strand, counting down.
ATGCTGAGACTTGAGCGAGAGTCTGAGTTTCACAGGGGTGCCTCTGCCATGTTGGGCCACCCCGGCGCGTGGTGCCGGGGGGAGGACTCGAACCTCCACCGTGTTCCCTGATGTCAGCTTCAACTTCAGTGTCAGCTTGCGCTCTTCGCGCCACCCCCGTTCTCACACGGGGGCGATCATGGGGCTACCCGAACAGGTAGCCGAACACCGCGTCGCCGACCCGCTGGTCGGTGACCTCGGCGCTGTTGGCCTCCTCGCGGGCGAACTGGACGGCCTGCTGGAGCTTCTCGACCCGCTCCAGGAGCTCGTTCACCCGCCGGGCCGGAAGGGCCCCGGAGAACTTCACCGTCGTCCAGTAGCCGACCGCGATGTCCTCGTAGTAGACCTCGACCTGTGCGGGGTGCTTCTCCGTCGCCTCCGCCTTCACGTGGTTGCGCGGGACCTTCTTGGTGCGGATCGTGCGCACCGCCTCGGTCTTCCACGAGTCCGTGGAGGCGTCGAGGTTCCACGCCTCGGAGGCGTCCAGCACGGGCAGCTTGCGGACGAAGGTCCGCAGGTCGGTGAGCTGCTTCTCCAGGAAGAGCAGGTAGGTGACCGGGGCTGCGGCGACCAGCGTCCGCCCGTCGACCACCACGTCGGCCCGGGCCGCGGTGTTGGCCCAGTCCTTGGTCGCGGTGACGTCGAACAGCCGCGTCAGGGTAGCGGCGGTGGTCCGCAGGACGTCCTCGGCCTTGACCTGGACCCGGGTGGACTCGGGGGGAAGCTCCTCGCCCTCCTCGTCCTTGGGCTGGTACGTCCGGGAGATGCCGGCCAGCAGCGCGGGCTTCTGCAGGTCCTGGTGGGAGTGCGTCAGCTCCTGGAAGGACTTCGACTTGACGCCCTTTTCGACGGCGATGATCTGGTTCAGCTTTGCCACACCCGGGACGCTAGCAGCACGTCCGTTCGGGCGTCATCCGGATTAACGCGCGTGCCCCGCGGCGGGGGCCGGGCACACCGGCGCCCCGCCGCGGGGATGGCGTGGGATCAGCTGTTGATGGCGTAGCTGTCGCCGTAGACCTTCCACTTGAGCGGCGGGTTCAGGTCGAAGTTCTTGGCGTTGAGGAAGACCAGCTGCTCGGTGTCGACGCGGCTGGTGTCGGAGTGGGCCTCCTCGGTCTTCATCGCGGCGCGGCGGGCGTCCAGGAAGGCCTTGAGGTAGGTGGCCTCGTCGCCGCCCTGGGCCGGGGTCTTGGCCTTCTTCATGGCGGTCTTGCGGATTCCGCCGAAGCTGGTCGAGTCGGTGCCGGGGCCGTGCATGACGATGGCGTCGTAGTAGGCGAACTGGCCGAGCGCGCGCAGGCCGTCGGCCTTGGCCTGGTTGACGGCGGGGTTGAAGTAGACGCGGTCGCGCTCGTCGTTCTGGGCCTGCTGGAAGACGCCGTCCTTGGCGGCGGTCGCCCAGTCGCGCTCGAAGGCGGAGCCGAGGCCGGCGTGCGACTCGGTGCCGTTGACCTTGCGCAGCGCGGGGAGGTACTTGGCGAGGACGTTGCCGGGCTTGAGGTCGGTGTAGTGCTCGACCAGGTCGAGCATGTCGCCGGTGCCGGAACAGAAGCCGATGATGCCGGCGGTGTAGCCGCGGCCGTCCTTGATGTCCTCGATGTACTTGTACTGGGCCTTCCAGTCCAGCGAGGAGTTCTCGGCGCTGGACACCAGCTGCATCGCGATGTCCTTCTTGTGCGGGTCGTCCAGTCCGGCTCCCTTGAGCTGGACGGCCGACGCGGCCGCGGGGGCGGCCTGGGCGGCCCCGGCGGCCGCGACCGTGGCGGGCGCGGCCACCAGGGCGGCGGCGAGGGCTATGCGGAGGGCACGGTGGTGCTGGGGGCGCATTCGACGCTCCGTTTCCTCGGGGGAAGTTAGGAAAGTTTCCTAACGAGAAGGTAGCGCCCCCATCCCCCACCCCCGCAAGGCCTTTGACGGAATATCTTCAAAACCGGCGCATCAGACCGCCCGACGGCGCACCCACCAGAGCGCCGCCGCGCACAGCACCACCGCGACCGCGGCCGTCCAGCCGAACTCGACGAACTGGAACGACCAGTAGCGATCGTCCGGCTGGTAGGTCTCGTGCACGGTGTAGCCGCCCTCGCTCACCAGCTTCTGGGCCCCGTAGAAGTCGTGCCCCAGGTCGAAGAGCTCGCCGCTGCCGATCCGGTTGCCGGCCGGGTCGGTGATCCAGCTGGCGCCCGTCCAGCGGTGGTCGACCGAGGACTGCGCCAGCGTGTGCACGGTGTCCTGCAGCGGGGTCCGGTAGTGGAACCGCAGCGACTCGGCGACCAGGACGGTCACCACCGACGCCGCCACGCCGATCCCCACCGCCACCACGGTCCGGCGCAGCACCGCGCCCGCGAGCACGGTCAGCCCGAACACCAGCAGGACCCGGCCGACCAGGGCCGGTGGGGCACTCGCGAAGAGCAGCGGGGCGAACCGGCTCCCCGAGCCGTCCAGCGGCGCGATCCACCAGTGGGCCACCACGGCCGCCCCCGCCGTCGCGGCCGCCAGCACACCGCCCACGACGGCCAGCCCGCCCACCGCCCACCGGGTGCGCCCGGCGCCCTGGGTCCAGGCGAAGCGGACCGTGCCGTGCTCGAACTCCCGTGCCAGCAGCGGACCGCCCGCGAACGCGCCGAGCACGCCGCCGAGCAGGTAGACGATGTTGCCGCCGACCATCAGCTCGGTGCCGTACTCGCGCAGGAACCCCTTCCAGCGTTCGTTGCAGGCCCGTGTCGCCATGTCGCAGCCGCCCGCCCCGGAGCGGTCGAACCCCGCGTGCACGAAGTACCCAGTGACGGCGAGCACCAGGACCAGGGCGGCGAGCACACCCAGCAGCGTCCGTACCGAGGACCGGTGGCGGAGCCACGCCGCGAGGAGCACCCCGCTGCGGGACAAGGCGGCGGGAGCGGCGGTGACGGCACTCATGACAGCAGAACCCTCTCGTCTCGACGGACGGCCCCGCGCGGGCCGGGAAGTGCGGAGGCGGCCGGCTCGCGCAGGTAGGCGAGCACCAACTCCTCCAGGCCGACGCGCTGCTGGCGCCAGCTGCCGCCGACGGGGGCGTCCACCCCGCCGGTGCGCACCAGCAGGTGGGACTGGGCGCCGGCCCGCCGGTCGCGGACCACCGGGAGCCGGGCGGCGACGGCGTCGGCCTCGGCGGTGGGACCGGTCAGCATCCGGTGTCCGCCGAGCAGGTCGTCCACCTCTCCGCCGACCTGGACCCGGCCGCCGCCCAGCACCACCAGGTAGTCACAGGTCTGCTCCAGCTCGGCGACGGCGTGCGAGGAGAAGATCACCGAGAGGCCGTCCTCGGCGACGGCGGTCAGCAGCACGGCCATGAAGTCGTGCCGGGCGAGCGGGTCGAGGGCGGCCAGGGGTTCGTCCAGCAGCAGCAGTTCGGGCCGCTTGGCGAGCGCGAGGGCGAGCGAGACCTGGGCCTGCTGGCCGCCGGAGAGCCGGCCGTACCTGCGGTCGAGCGGGATGCCGAGCCCGTCCAGGTGGGTGCGGGCCCGCGCCTCGTCCCAGCGCCGGTTGAGGCCGCGGCCCATCCGCAGCAGGTCGCGGACGGCCAGGCCCGGGTAGAGCGCGGCGTTCTGGGCGACGAAGCCGATCCGGTCCAACGCCCCCGGCGAGCCGGGCGGTTCGCCGCCGAGCACGGTCAGGGCGCCCTCGGTCGGGGCGGTCAGGCCTGCGGCCAGGTTGAGCAGCGTGGACTTGCCGGCGCCGTTAGGGCCGACCAGGGCCACCACGTGCCCGGCGGGGACGGCGAGATGGCAGTCCCGCAGCGCCCAGGAGCGGCGGTAGCGCTTGCCCAGCCCACCGCAGTCGATCACCGTGTCGGGCGCCTTCACGCCACCACCCCGTCCCGTCCCTCGCGGAGGTCGCGCAGCGCGTCCTCGAACACCGCGGCCATTCCCTCCTCGTCCAGCCCGGCCGCCCGCGCGGTGCGCAGCCAGTCGAGCAACCCCCGCCGCAGCGCGGCCCGTTCGCGCAGCGGCACGACGCCGGCGGGCAGCCCGCGGACGAAGGTGCCCTGGCCGCGCCGACCGGCGGCCAGCCCCCGGTGTTCCAGCTCGCGGTACGCCTTGAGCACGGTGTTGGGGTTGATCGCCAGCCCCGCCACCACCTCGCGCACCCGGGGCAGCCGGTCGCCCTCCGTCAGCCAGCCCATCCGCAGCGCCTGTTCGACCTGTTGCACCAGTTGGAGGTAGGTCGGGACGCCGGAGGCCGGGTCCAGGCGGAACTCGATCGGCGAGGGCTGGTCCCCCTGCTGCGGTTTATCTACTTCCATAGTTAATGAGTTAAGAAGATATCCGACGCCGCGTCAAGTCGGGAACGACGAAGGGCCCCGCCGGATCCGGGATCCGGCGGGGCCCTTCGGGCGTTGCGCGTCAGGCGCCGCGCAGCACCGCACCCGTACGGGCGACGGCCTCGGCGACGGCCGCCTCACGGGCGGCGGTGGCCTCGTCGGCGGTCAGCGTCCGGTCGGTGGCGCGGAAGCGCAGCGCGTACGCCAGCGACTTCTTGCCTTCGCCGACCTGCTCGCCGGTGAACACGTCGAACAGCCGGATGGCCTCCAGCAGCTCGCCGGCGCCGTTGCGCAGCGCGGCCTCGACCTCGGCGGCCGGGACGGCGGAGTCCACGATCAGCGCGACGTCCTGGGTGGCCACCGGGAAGCCGGAGACCGCCGGGCCGGAAACCCGCCCGGTTCCGTCCTCGGTCAGCAGGTCCACGTCGAGCTCCATCGCGGCGGTGCGCTCCGGCAGCCCGAGCGCCTTGACCACGCGCGGGTGCAGCTCACCCGCGTGGCCGACCACGCGGTCGGTGCCGGCCACGACCAGCTCGGCGCAGCGGCCCGGGTGCCAGGGCAGCAGCTGCCCCTGGCGCACGGTCAGCTCGACGCCGGCGGCCCGGGCGACCGTGCGGGCCGCCTCGACGGCGTCCGCCCAGCCTGCCTGGGCGCCCTTGCCCCACCAGCCGGACGGCAGCCGCTCGCCCGCGAGGGCGACGGCGACCCGGCGCGGCTGGTGCGGCAGCGCGGCGTCCAGCGCGGCCAGCTCCTCGTCGCTCGGACGGCGGTCGACGGCCGGGCGCGGCGCGACGGACAGCTCGTCCTTCGGGAGGAAGACGGTGCCCGTCTCGAAGACCGCCAGGTCGGTGTTGCCGCGGCCGACGTTGCGGCGCAGCGCCCCGAGCAGGCCCGGCAGCAGCGTGGTGCGCAGCGCCGGCTCCTCGTCGTTGAGCGGGTTGACCAGCTTCACCGTGCGGCGGCGCCGGTCGTCCTTCTCCAGGCCGAGCGCGTCGAACGCGGCCTCGCCGACGAACGGGTAGTTGTTCACCTCGACGTAGCCGGCGGCGGCCAGCGCGACACCGACCCGGCGGTGGGTGCGCTGGGCCTCGGTCAGGCCCTTGCCCGGCGGCACGGTGGGCATCCGGGCGGGGACGTTGTCGTACCCCTCCAGGCGGATGACCTCCTCGGCGAGGTCGTACGGGTCGGTGAGGTCGGGGCGCCAGGTCGGCGGGGTGACCTCCAGGACGTCGGCGCCCGCGACGGAGCAGCCGATCTCCTGCAGGCGCCGGGTGACGGTCTCGCGGCCGTACGCGGTGCCGGCGACCCGGTCGGGCAGGTCGGCGGCGATGGTGATGGTGCGCAGCGGGTGCGGGGCGGCGATGTCGGTGACACCCGCCTCGGCGGTGCCGCCGGCGATCAGCACCAGCAGGTCCACGGCGCGCTGCGCGGCGGCGCGGGCGGCCTCCGGGTCGACGCCGCGCTCGAAGCGCTTGGACGCCTCGGACGGCAGCTTGTGCCGCTTGGCGCCGCGGGCGATGGCGACCGGGTCGAAGTGCGCCGCCTCGATGATCACCTCGGTGGTGCCCGGGCCGGCGGCCGGGTCGAGGATCTCGGTGGAGGCGCCGCCCATGACACCGGCCAGGCCGATCGGGCCGCTGTTGTCGCAGATCAGCAGGTCCTCGGCGGAGAGCTTGCGCTTGACGCCGTCGAGGGTGGTGAGGGTCTCGCCGTCCTCGGCCCGGCGGACCAGGATCGGGCCGTCGACCCGCTGCTTGTCGTAGGCGTGCAGCGGCTGGCCGACCTCCAGCATCACGTAGTTGGTGATGTCGACGGCCAGCGAGATCGGGCGGATGCCGGCCTTCTGGAGGCGGCGCTGGAGCCAGATCGGCGACTTGGCGGCCGGGTCGAGGCCGACCACGGTGCGGGCCACGAAGCGGTCGCAGCCGGCCGGGTCGGCGACCTTGACCAGGTAGCCGTAGGAGTTGGCCGGCGGCACGTCGAGCAGCGCCGGGTCGGCCAGCGGCAGCCCGTACGCGGCGGCGGCCTCGCGGGCCACGCCGCGCATGGAGAGGCAGTAGCCGCGGTCCGGGGTGACGGCGATGTCCAGCACCTCGTCGACCAGCTGGAGCAGCTCGATCGCGTCGGTGCCGGGCTCGTACTCGGGCGGGAGCACGATGATGCCGTTGTGGTCGTCGCCCATGCCCAGCTCGCGGGCGGAGCAGATCATGCCGGCCGAGGTGTGGCCGTAGGTCTGCCGGGCGGCGATCGGGAACGGGCCGGGCAGCACGGCGCCCGGGAGCACGACGACGACCTTGTCGCCGACCGCGAAGTTGGTCGCGCCGCAGACGATCTCCTGCGGCTCGCCGGTGCCGTTGGCGTCGCCGACGTTGACGAAGCAGTGCCGGATCGGCTTCTTGAAGCCGGTCAGCTCCTCGATGGAGAGCACCTGGCCGACCACCAGCGGGCCCTTGAGGTCGGCGCCGATCTGCTCGACGGTCTCGACCTCCAGGCCGGCCCGGACCAGCCGCTCCGCCACGTCGCGGCCGGTCTCGCCGGCCGGCAGGTCGACGTACTCGCGCAGCCAGGAAAGCGGGACGCGCATCAGATCTCCATCCCGAACGGGAGGGTGAAGCGCACGTCACCCTCGACCATGTCGCGCATGTCGGCGACGTTGTGACGGTTCATCAGGATCCGCTCCAGGCCCAGGCCGAAGGCGAACCCGCTGTAGCGGTTCGGGTCGACGCCGCAGGCGACCAGCACCCGCGGGTTGACGACGCCGCAGCCGCCGAGCTCGATCCAGCCCTCCGAGGAGCACGTCCGGCACGGCTTGTCCGGGTTGCCGACGGACTCGCCGCGGCAGACGAAGCACTGCAGGTCGATCTCGGCGCTCGGCTCGGTGAACGGGAAGTACGAGGGGCGCCAGCGCAGCTCCAGGCCGTCGCCGATCAGCTTGGAGACCAGCTGCTCGATGGTGCCCTTGAGGTCGGCGAAGGTGATGCCCTCGTCCACGGCCAGGCCCTCGACCTGCCGGAAGACCGGGGTGTGGGTGGCGTCGAGCTCGTCCGTCCGGTAGACCCGGCCGGGGCAGACGACGTAGACGGGGGGCTCGCGGTCGAGCATCGTGCGGGCCTGGACCGGGGAGGTCTGGGTGCGCAGCACCACGCCGGAGTCGGCGGAGCCGTCCGGGGCCTGGACGAAGAAGGTGTCCTGCATCGAGCGGGCCGGGTGGTCCGGGCCCAGGTTGAGGGCGTCGAAGTTCAGCCACTCCGCCTCGACCTCGGGGCCCTCGGCGACCTGGTAGCCCATCGCGACGAAGGTGTCCTCGATGCGCTCGGCCAGCGTGGTCAGCGGGTGCCGGGCGCCGCGCGGCGCGCGGTCGTAGGGCAGCGTGACGTCCACCGCCTCCTCGACCAGCACGCGGGCGTCGCGCTCCGCCTCCAGCTCGGCCTGGCGCTTGGCGAGGGCCTGGTTGACGGCGCCGCGGGCCTGCCCGATCAGCTTGCCGGCGGCGGCCTTGGCGTGCGGGGGCAGGGCGCCGATCTCGCGGTTGGCGAGGGAGAGCGCGGAGCGGTCGCCGGTGTGGGCGACCTTGGCCTGCTTCAGCTCGTCGAGGGAGGCGGCGGCGGCGAAGGCCTGCACGGCCTCGTCCCGGGCCTGCTCCACCACCTCGGGCTTGAGGGCCTCGACCTCGACCGGGTCGTACGACTTGTTGGGTGCCGACATCTCTATCTTTCCCGTGCTCCTGCTCGTCCGTGCTCAGGTAAAGGGGGGCTCGCGACCTTCGCGTCACGCCCGGCGTGGCCGGGGCACGGGCAGCCCCCGCCTCGGTTCCCGGGGAGGTTGTCCGCGGCACGGCCGCGCAGGGCGTTGCGCAACGCCAAAGGTCGAGTGTAGTCGCAGCGCGTAGCGCGGCTGCCTCGGTGCCCGCCGGGCCCTCGACTCACACGCGGTCGTGTTCGTCGCTCGTGCTCCTTCAGAGCATGAAGTCGGGCACCCCGGCGGGCAGGATAAATCGGAACCGGGCGCCGCCGCCGGGCGCGCGGTCGACGCGGATCGAGCCGCCGTGGGCCTCCACGATGCCCTTGACGATGTAGAGGCCCAGGCCCGTGCCGCCGCGCTTGGAGCCGCGCCAGAAGCGGGTGAAGACGCGCGGCATCGACTCCTCGGGGATGCCCGTTCCTTCGTCGCTCACGGTGACTGCGGTGCCTTCCACGGTGCGGGGCGGGGTGCCCGAGCGCTCCCAGACGGGTGCCTCGACGACCTCCTTGGCCGGTGCCACCTCGATCGTGACAGTTCCCTCACCGTGGCGCACCGCATTTTCCAGCAGGTTGCCCAGCACCTGGTCGACCTTGTCCGGGTCCGCCCAGAGCACGGTGAGCGGCCCGCCGATCCGGATGTCGAAGCGGTCCTCGGGGATGCCGGTGGCGACCTTGCGCTCCACGTGCCGGCGCACCGCCGCGGCCAGGTCGACCACCTGCTTGCGCAGCTCCAGCCGGCCGGCGTCGATCCGGGAGATGTCGAGCAGCTCGGCGATCAGCCGGGTGACCCGGTCGGCGTCCGCGTCGACGGTCTCCAGCATCAGCCGCTTCTGCCCGTCGGTGAACCGCTCCCACTTGGCCAGCAGCGTCGCCGTGAACCCCTTGACGCTGGTGAGCGGCGAGCGCAGCTCGTGCGCAACGGTGGCGATCAGCTCGGCGTGGCTGCGCTCGGTCCGGCGGCGCGCCTCGGTGCCGCGCAGGGCGATCACCAGCCGCTCCAGCGGCCCCTGCGGGCACTCCCGCACGTACCGGGCGGAGACCAGCACCTCACGGCCGCCGGGCAGCAGCAGGTTGCGCTCCGGCTGGCTGGTGCGGACCGCCAGGCCGCCGTACGGGTCGGTCAGCTGCCACCAGCGGCGGCCGTCGAGGTCCTCCAGCGGGAGGGCCTCCTCCAGCGGGCTGCCGAGCACGGCCTGCGGGCGGATGCCGGTCAGCCGGGCGGCGGCCCGGTTGAAGCAGACCACCCGGCCCCGGGCGTCGGCGACCACCAGGCCGTCCGGCAGGTCGTCCGGATCGAGCTCTGGCCTGCTGCCGACCATGGGTGTCCTCCCCGATTACCCACCGTGTCTTTCCCCCCACCGAGGCAGACCCTAGCGCCCCTGGCCCTGTGCGCGACACCCTCCGGGCGAGCGCTGCGCCCGGGCGGAGGCATAGAGGCAGACGGCGGCGGCCGTGGCCAGGTTGAGGCTCTCGGCGTGTCCGTGGATCGGCACGCGCACCACCTCGTCGGCGAGTGCGCGGGTCTCCTCCGGGAGCCCCCAGGCCTCGTTGCCGAACACCCATGCGCCGGGTGCGCCCAGCGTGCCCTCGTCCAGCTCCTGGTCGAGGTCGCGCTCCCCCGCGCCGTCGGCGGCGAGCACCCGCACGCCGGCCTCCCGCAGCCGGGCGACCGCCTCCTCGACCGGCACGCCGACGGCCACCGGGAGGTGGAACAGGCTGCCGACGGAGGCCCGGACGGCCTTCGGGTTGTACAGGTCCACCGAGGCGTCGGTGAGGACCACGGCGTCCGCGCCGGCCGCGTCGGCGGTGCGCAGCACGGTGCCGGCGTTGCCGGGGTCGCGGACGTGGGCGAGCACGGCGACCAGCTTCGGGCGGGCCTCGAGCACCTCGGCGAACGGCGTGTCGATGAAGCGGCAGAGCGCCACGATGCCCTGCGGGGTCACCGTGTCGCAGATCTCCGCGATGACCTCGTCGGTGGCGGTGAGCACCGGCAGGCCCTCGGCGAGGGCGGCGTCGACGATGCCGGCGTGCCGCTCGGCGGCCTCCGGGGTGGCGTACACCTCGACCACGGCGTGCTCGGCCGTACCCGGCAGCTTCCCGAACGCGACGGCCTCGCGGACGGCCTGCGGGCCCTCGGCGAGGAAACGGCGCTCCTTGGTGCGCTGGTTCCGCTTGGCGAGCCGGCGGGCGGCGACGACGCGCGGCGAGCGCAGGGAGGTGAGCAGGGGCGTGTCGGTGCTCGGCATGGTCTCGTCTCTGTGGCGGGGAGCCGGTGGCGGTGCGGTGCGGTGCGGTGCGGTGCGGTGCGGGCGGTGCGGGGCCGGCGGCGGTGCGGGGCCGGCACCCGGGGAGTTCAACGACGGCGGACGCGGAAAGGCGCGAGGACGCCGGGACGCCGTCCGGCGGCGGCACGCGGAACCCGGGGCCGCGGCACCCGGCCGCGGACCCGGCGGGACGCGGGACGACGGCGGAACGCAAAACCGGACCCGCAGGAGGTGCCTGCGGGTCCGGTCTGTGCGACTGCTGATCCAGGAGGGGATCAGGCGGCGTCGGCGGCGGCCTTCGGGGCGTTCACGTCGGCCGGCAGCGCCTTCTGCGCAACCTCGACCAGCGACGCGAAGGCGCCCGGGTCGTTCACCGCGAGGTCGGCCAGCATCTTGCGGTCGATCTCGACGCTGGCGGCCTTCAGGCCCTGCACGAAGCGGTTGTAGGTGATGCCGTTAACACGGGCCGCAGCGTTGATGCGCTGGATCCACAGCTGACGGAAGTCGCCCTTGCGCTTCTTGCGGTCGTTGAAGTTGTAGACCAGCGAGTGGGTGACCTGCTCCTTGGCCTTGCGGTACAGGCGCGAGCGCTGGCCACGGTAGCCGCTGGCGCGCTCCAGGATGACCCGGCGCTTCTTGTGGGCGTTGACTGCCCGCTTGACGCGTGCCACTTGATTACTCCTTGGGTTGGACCACGGACTACTTCACGCGGTCCGTCATTCGAATGGGTCGGGAAGGATCAGCTGTCCCGCACGCGGCTGACGCCGGGCGGGAGCGCGATCACTTGCCGAGAAGCTTCTTGATCTTCTTGGCGTCAGCGGGGGCCAGCTCGACGGTCCCGGCCAGCTTGCGGGTCAGCGTCGAGGGCTTGTGCTCCAGGAGGTGGCGGCGGCCGGCGCGCTCGCGCAGCACCTTGCCAGAGCCACTGATCTTGAAGCGCTTGCTGGCGCCACTGTGCGTCTTCTGCTTCGGCATTTCGCCGTATCTCCTCGTCGGTCCGTCCACGCCCGCGCGGTGTGCGCCGCGCGGGCGTGAAGGATGGATCTGCGGTGACCGGGCGGGACGCCCCGTCACCCTTGGTGGCCGGTCACCCGGGCCGCCCTGGCCGTGAAGGCTCAGGCGTCCTGGGAGGCCTCGGCCGGCTGCTCGACCTCGTCGTCGGCCGTGTCGGCCTCCGCCTCGGCCGCGGCGTTCTCGGCCTCAAGCGCTGCGTCCTCGTCGACCTCGGCGTCGTCGGGGCCGGTGGTCCGGCCCTGGCGCTCGGCCTTGCGGGCGTCCGCGAGGGCGCGGGCCTCGGCCATCGCCTCGGTCTTCTTCTTGTGCGGGCCGAGAACCATGATCATGTTTCGGCCGTCCTGCTTGGCCGAGGACTCCACGAAGCCCAGGTCCTGGACGTCGTTCGCCAGCCGCTGCAGCAGTCGGAAGCCCAGCTCGGGGCGGGACTGCTCACGACCGCGGAACATGATCGTGATCTTGACCTTGTCGCCCTGCTTGAGGAACCGGACGACGTGACCCTTCTTGGTGTCATAGTCGTGCGGGTCGATCTTCGGCCGGAGCTTCATCTCCTTGATGACCGTGTGCGCCTGGTTCTTGCGCGCCTCACGGGCCTTCATGGCCGACTCGTACTTGAACTTGCCGTAGTCCATGAGCTTGCACACCGGCGGCCGGGCGGTCGCCGCGACCTCGACCAGGTCGAGGTCGTACTCCTGCGCGAGCTCCAGCGCCTTGGCAAGCGGCACGATGCCGACCTGCTCGCCGCTGGGACCGACGAGTCGCACCTCGGGGACGCGAATCCGGTCGTTGATGCGGGGCTCGGTGCTGATGGGGCCTCCTCGGTTGCACCTTCTGCGATGCGGCCGTCGGACGGCGGTCGCACGTAGTGGACTCGACCACTGGGCGGGGCTTCATTCGTGCTGCGCTGCCTGACTTGCTGCTAGGCACTGCATGCACCGCGACACGAAAAAAGCCCCGCTCGGTACAAGCGGGGCTCCACACAACCGGGGGCCGCGTCCGGTGAGGGACGCTGCGGGCGACTCGGCGCCTGGGCGCCCGTCGCGGACCGGACCCGTCGACCGCGAGGCCGATCGGGTGGGAGACTTTCGCGGTTGCCCTCTCGGGCCTCCTGGGTGGAGCCTCCTCTTGCTGGCCGGGCGCCCTCAGGGCTCCTGGCCGGTCAGTCTCGAAGCATACAGCCCACAGGGGTCGAACGCTATTCCGCCCCTTCCCACCGGCCCTTGTACGCTCGCCCTGTACGGACACCGGCACGACGGAACGAGCCCCCCTTGAGCAGCGAGCCCACCCAGAACCCCGCCGCGGACGACGAGGCGATCGGTTTCGACGACCTCACCCGGGACATCGCCGAGGTCCCGGCCGTCGAGGTGATCACCACCGTCGCGGTGCACCTGATGAGCGCCGCCGCCGTGAAGTGCGGCCTGGCCGAGGGCGGCGAGGCCGACAAGGACCTCGACGAGGCGCGCAAGCTCATCACCGCGCTGGCCGGGCTGGTCACCGCCGGCGCCCCCGAGATCAGCAACTTCCACGCCGCCCCGCTGCGGGACGGCCTGAAGTCGCTCCAGCTGGCCTTCCGCGAGGCCTCCCTCGTCCCGGACGCGCCGGGCGCGGGCCCGGGCGAGAAGTTCACCGGCCCCGTCTACGCCTGACCCCTCCCCGGACACGGCGGTGCCCCCTCGGACCCGGTCCGAGGGGGCACCCGCGCGTTCAGCGCCGGTGGAGCGGCTCGCCCGGCAGCGCGACGCCGGCGGGCAGCACCGCCAGGCTCAGGCCCCGGTCGAGCCGGACCCGCAGCACCGGGTCGGCGGCCACCGCCCGGCCCACCCGCTCCGCGGCCGCCTGCACGCCCGCCTGGTCCAGCGCCGGGTCGAAGACCACGGCGAGCAGCCCGTCACCGTCCTGGTACGGCGCCAGCAGACCGCTCACCACCTCCGGCTCGGCCGCCAGCAGCGCCCGGACGGCCTCCCGCACCTCGGGGTCGTCCAGCGGCGGCAGGTACGGCCGGTTCTCCGCCAGCGCGCGCAGCCGGGCGCCGGACAGCCGGTACGTCACCGGGCCGGCCGGGTCGACCAGCAGGGTGTCGGCCCGCTCCGAGAAGGCGACCATCGCGGCCTGCGGCGCGGCGACCGGCGCCGGGCGGGCGTCGGCGCGCCAGCGGGCCATTGTCTCCATCGAGGTGAAGGCCGGCAGCGCGCGCCGGCCGTCGGCGGCCTCGACCACCGGGACGGCCATGTCACTGGTCTTCTCGTGCTTGTGCCCGTGCTCGTCCACCTCGACCTCGCCGAGGACGGCCACGATCGGGACCATCAGCCGGGTCGGCGCCAGCGCGGCGAGCAGCTCCGGTTCGGCCGTGCGGTCCTGCGACCAGCGCGCGAGCGCCTCGGCCAGCGCGGGGTCGGCGGTGCCGTCGTCGGCGGCGAATCCTGGGTTCGGGATGTTCTTGCGCTCCACCAGGCCGACCCTATGCCACCCCGCCCCGCGGCCACACGGTCCGAAGGTCCCGCGTCCGACCCCTACCCGGCGGTAGGGAGGGTGTGGCAAGGTGCGGCCATGGCCACGCTCGAAGCTGCTGCCCGTACCGCGCCCACCCCCTCGCCAGCGGCCGACCGCGCCCGGTACGACCGAGCCACCGCCCACCTCGACGGCCCCGTGGCCGTCGTCGACCTGGAGGCCTTCGACGCCAACGCCGCCGACCTGGTGCGCCGGGCCGCGGGCAAACCCGTCCGGGTGGCCAGCAAGTCGGTGCGCTGCCGGGCCCTGCTGGAGCGGGTACTGGCGCTGGAGGGCTTCGCCGGGGTGATGAGCTTCACCCTCGCCGAGTCGCTCTGGCTGGCCCGCACGGGCGTGCGCGACGTCCTGCTCGCCTACCCCTCCGCCGACCGGGCCGGCTTCGCCGAACTGACCGCCGACCCGGAGCTGGCCGCCGGCGTCACCGTGCTGCTGGACGACCCGGCCCAGCTCGACCTGATCGACGCCGCCAGGGCCGGCTCCGCCGAGGTGCGGGTCTGCCTGGAGCTGGACACCGCGCTGCACCTGCTGGGCGGCCGGGTCCGGGTCGGCGCCCGGCGCTCGCCGCTGCGCACGCCCGAGGACGTGGCCGCCCTCGCCGAACTGGTGCAGCGCCGCCGGGGGTTCCGGGTGGTCGGGCTGATGGCGTACGAGGGGCACATCGCCGGCGTGGGCGACGACGTGCCCGGGCGGCCGGTCCGTTCGCGGGTGGTCCGGCTGATGCAGGCCAAGGCGCGGACCGAGCTCGCCGCGCGCCGCGCCGAGGTGGTCCGCCAGCTGCGGCGGGTGGCCGAGCTGGAGTTCGTCAACGGCGGCGGCACCGGCAGCGTCGAGTCGACCGTCGCCGAGCGGGCGGTCACCGAGGTGGCGGCCGGCTCCGGGCTGTACGTGCCGCGGCTGTTCGACAACTACCGCTCCTTCCGGGGGCGCCCGGCCGCGCTGTTCGGCCAGCCGGTGGTGCGCCGGCCCGGGGTCGGCGTGGTGACGGTCCTCGGCGGCGGCTACCCGGCCTCCGGCGTGGCCGGCCCGGACCGCTCGCCGGTGCCGTACCTGCCGCAGGGGCTGCGCTACGACCCGATGGAGGGCGCCGGCGAGGTGCAGACCCCGCTGCTCGGCGCGGCCGCCGACGACCTGCTGATCGGCGACCGGGTCTGGTTCCGGCACGCCAAGGCGGGCGAGCTGTGCGAGCGCTTCGCCGAGCTGCACCTGATCGAGGGCGACGCGGTGGTGCGGACCGTCCCGACCTACCGGGGCGAGGGGAAGACGTTCCTCTGACCCCGACGGCCGGCCCGCCACCCGACCGGGCGGCCGCACGGCCGACGACCTTTCCCCCGCCTTAAGCAGGCCCGATGGGATGCCTAACTCCGGCTTCCCGTCGGGCCTTTGTGCTGCGCTTACGGCTACAGTCCGTCAAAAAGTGTCCCACAACGGGCTATTGCCAGTTGGTCTAGTCCAATCATACGCTCTGGCCGGGGCCCGCGCGCCGGGTCGGCGGCCCCAGGGCAGACGTGTCCATCCCCCACGCATCGGCCCGGAACACGGTCAAGGAGTCCCCACCCCATGTCCATCAAGCGAACTGCCCTGTCCGTCGGCGTGATCGGCGCCGCGGTCCTCGCCGTGTCGGCCACCACCGCCGGCACCGCCGGCGCCCACGGCACGATGACCGGACCGGTCAGCCGGGTCGCCGCCTGCTACGCCGAAGGCCCGGAGACCCCCAAGTCCCAGATCTGCAAGGACCTCGTGGCAATGAGCGGCACCCAGCCGCTCTACGACTGGAACGAGGTCAACATCGCCAACGCGGACGGCCACCACCAGGCGCTGATCCCGGACGGCAAGCTCTGCTCGGCCAACCGGGACAAGTACAAGGCGCTCGACCTGCCGCGCGCCGACTGGCCCGCCACCCCGGTGAGCGCCGGCAGCCTCGCCTTCAAGTTCCGCGTCACCGCGCCGCACCAGGGCAACCAGACCGTCTACATCACCAAGCAGAGCTGGGACCCGACCCAGCCGCTGAAGTGGTCCGACCTGGACCCGACCCCGGTCGCGGTGGTGCCGACCAGCCGGACCTCCGACAACGGCTACTACAACTACACCGGCACGCTGCCGCAGCGCACCGGCCGCCAGCTGCTGTACACGGTCTGGCAGCGCACCGACAGCCCCGAGGCCTTCTACAGCTGCTCCGACATCGACTTCGGCAAGGCCGCCACCGCCGGGCAGCCGGTCTCCGCCCTGGCCGCGCAGGCTCCGGCCGCGCCGAGCGAGGACCAGATCACCGCGGGCCTCGCCAAGTCGACCGTCTCCCACCACGGGCACGGCGGCAACGCCAACGAGCCGGCCGGCGCGGTCGTCCCGACCGCCAGCGCCGCCGTCGGCGGCTCGGCCACCGGCCCGCTGCTGCTCGCCGGCGCCGCCGCCATCGGCGTCGGCTGGGCCGGCATGGTGCTCCGGCGCCGTCGCTTCGAGGCTGTTCGACGCGACGCCTGACCGCCGGAACCGGGGCCGGACCGCCCACCGACCCCCGTGCGGTCCGGGCCCGGTGACCCACCCCTGCGCAGAAGGGCGGTCCCGTCCCGCCGGACGGGACGGGACCGCCCGACACGACGGCGGCCCACCCGGACGTTCCGGGTGGGCCGCCGTGCGTGAGCGGAGCAGCGCGGTCAGGTGTTGCCGGACCCGTCCGGGCCGGAGCCACCCCCGCCGCCCGGGAAGGGGGGCACCTTGCCGGTGTAGTCGGCGATGCCCTTGACGATGGTGTCCATCACGGCGACGTCCGGCGCCTTGTCGGCGATGTCGAAGCCCAGGTGGACGGAGACCAGCGCCTTGCCGTCCGCGGACGGGAAGACCACGGTCTGCACGTAGCCGTCGTTGCCCTTCGCCGCGTCGACCTTCCAGCGGACCAGGTAGCCGTCCCGGCCGTCGACCTTTATCGCCTCCGACTTCAGCTCCTCGTGCGAGTTGAGGTCGTTGTACGAGTCCTTGGCCGCCTTCTCGATGTCGGCCTTGGCCGCCGCCCGGACGTCGGTGCCACCGCCGTCGATCACACCGGTGTTGGCGCCGCCGAGCGAACAGGAGCCGCCGCCGTCGCAGGTGTACGCGCCCACGCTCAGCGCCGCGAAGCCCTCCTTGGTGGTGCCGCCCTCCCAGCCGGCCGGGACGGGCAGGGTGATCCGGTTCACCAGGTCGGCGGCGGTGCCGGCCTTGCCGTTCCCCTTGCCCTTCCCGGTGCCGTTGCCGTTGCCGTTGCCGTTGCCGCCGCCCTTGCCGTCCCCGCTGCCGCCGTTGCCGCCCGGGCCGCCGAGGTCGGGCAGATCGCCCCAGGGGGCGTCCTGGCCGTACGGCGCGGGCCGGGCGGTGCGGTGCGAGGCCCGCGTCTCCCCGTGGCCGTCCATCGCCAGGTAGGTGACGCCGGAGCCGACGGCCAGCCCGAGCACCGCCGCCACGGCGGTCGCGGCCACCAGCTTCGACGGCTTGCGGCGCCGCTTCGGCGACGGTGGTGCGGGCGTGCCGTAGGCGGTGCCGAAGGGGGGCGGCTCGGGGTAGCGGACCGTCGGCCCGCTCCCCAGCACCTCCCCCTCCAGCACCGGGGTCTCGGCGGTCGCGTCCGGCCCCGGGGCCTGCGCCACCGCGGGCTCCGGCGCCGGGGGCTCCGACGGCGGGGGCTCCGACGGCGGGGGCTCCGACGGCGGGGCGTCCGAGGGTGCGGGCCGGGTGCTGGCCGTCCAGCCGGTGCCGTCCCACCAGCGCTGTGGCCTCGGATCGCTGGTGATGTCCTTCGGGTCCGGGTACCACCCGGCAGGGATCTGCTCACTCACGACAGAGAATCTAAAGGCAGCCGGATAAACGCGATATCAGCGGGACGCCCAATTCCCGGCATTTTCCATGAGATTCCGGTGAGAAGCCGCGGCCCCGCCCTCAGCACCCCTCCCGCCCGGCCGGCGGGGGCGTCCGGTGCCAGGCCCCTCCGGGTCGTCGTACGCCGCGAGGTAGTCGGCCGAGGCGACGGCCACCCCCTCGAAGGACTCCTCCGGCACGGCGAACGCCTCCACCAGGGCCCCGGCGTGCAGGCCGGCCGCAGCCCCGGCCCCGGCCCCCGGACCGGGCGGGCCTAGAGGGGCGTCACATAGGCCCCCGTGATGCCACCGTCGACCAGGAACTCGCTCGCCGTGATGAACGAGGAGTCGTCGCTGGCCAGGAAGGCGACCGCGGCGGCGATCTCCTCCGGGCGGGCGAAGCGGCCGAGCGGGACGTGCACCAGCCGCCGGGCCGCCCGTTCCGGGTCCTTGGCGAAGAGCTCCCGCAGCAGCGGCGTGTCCACCGGCCCGGGCGAGAGCGCGTTGACCCGGATGCCCTCGCGGGCGAACTGCACGCCCAGCTCCCGCGACATCGCCAGCACCCCGCCCTTGGACGCGGTGTAGGAGATCTGCGAGGTCGCCGCGCCCATCCGGGCCGTGAAGCTGGCGGTGTTGATGATCGAGCCGCGCCCGTGCCGTCGCATGTAGGGCAGCGCCGCCCTGCAGCAGAGGTACACGGAGGTCAGGTTGGCCTCCTGGACCTTCCGCCAGGCGTCCAGCCCGGTGGTCAGGATGGAGTCGTCCTCCGGCGGCGAGATCCCCGCGTTGTTGAACGCGACGTCGACACTGCCGTACGTCTCGTAGGCCTCGTCGAAGAGCGCCTCGACCATGTACGGGTCGGTGACGTCGGTGTGCACGAAGAGGCCGCCGGTCTCCTTCGCGGCGGCCCGGCCCGTCACCTCGTCGATGTCGGCGCAGACCACCTTCGCGCCCTCGGTGGCGAGCCTGCGGGCGGCGGCCAGGCCGATGCCGCTGCCCGCGCCGGTGATCACGGCGGTGCGGCCGGCCAGGCGCCGGCAGACCGGGCCGCCCTGCTCCGGCTTCGGGGCCTTCTCGGTCATGCCGGCTCCTACTCCTCGCTCTGGATGAAGACGTTCTTGGTCTCGGTGAAGTGCGCCAGCGCGTCCGGCCCCAGCTCCCGGCCGATCCCGGACTCGCCGAAGCCCCCGAAGGGCGTCCAGTAGCGCACCGAGGAGTGCGAGTTGACCGACAGGTTGCCCGCCGCGACGCCGCGGGCCATGCGCAGGGCCCGGCCGACGTCCCTGGTCCAGATGGAGCCGGAGAGGCCGTAGCGGGTGGCGTTGGCGAGGCGCAGCGCGTCGGCCTCGCCGTCGAAGGGCAGGACCACGGCGACGGGGCCGAAGATCTCCTCGGTGACGACGGGCGCGTCGGCCTGCGCGGGCGCCAGCACCGTGGGCGGGTACCAGAAGCCGGGGCCGTCGGGCACCGCGGCGCGGGCCAGCACCGGCAGGTCGGGGGTGACGTAGGAGGCGACCCGGCGGACCTGGGCGGCGGAGATCAGCGGGCCGAGCTGCGTCCGCGGGTCGGCCGGGTCGCCGGTGCGGACGGCCTCGACGGCGGGCAGCAGGTGGGCCAGGAAGTCGTCGTAGACCTCGCGCTGGACCAGGATGCGGCTGCGGGCGCAGCAGTCCTGGCCGCTGTTGTCGAGGAAGGACATCGGGTCGGCGGCGCGGGAGAGGTCGGCGTCGGCGAAGACGATGTTCGGGCTCTTGCCGCCGAGTTCGAGGGTGACCCGCTTGGCGCGGGCGGCGCAGCGGGCGGCCACCTCCTTGCCGACCACGGTGGAGCCGGTGAAGACGATCTTGCGGACCGCCGGGTGGTCCACCAGTGCCCGGCCGGTGGTGCCGCCGGCGCCGGGGACGACCTGGAGGAGCCCCTCCGGCAGCCCGGCGGCCAGGGCGAGTTCGGCCAGCCGCAGCGCGGTCAGCGGGGTCGCCTCGGCGGGTTTGAGCAGCACCGCGTTGCCCGCGGCGAGGGCGGGGGCGAAGCCCCAGGCGGCGATCGGCATCGGGAAGTTCCACGGGGCGATGACGCCGACCACCCCGACCGGCTCGTGGAAGGTGACGTCCAGACCGCCGGCCACCGGGATCTGCCGGCCGGTCAGCCGCTCGACTCCCCCGGCGGCGTACTCCAGCAGGTCGCGGACGTTGCCGGCCTCCCAGCGGGCGTTGCCGACGGTGTGGCCGGCCTCGGTCACCTCCAGGGCGGCCAGCTCCGGGACGTGCACGTCGACCTGGTCGGCGAACCGCCGCAGCAGCCGGGCCCGTTCACCCGGGGCGAGGGCGGCCCAGCCCTGCTGGGCCTTGACGGCGCGCTGGACAGCGGCGTCGAGCCGCTCGGGCGTGGTGTCCGGGACGTCGGCGACCGGCTCGCCGGTGGCGGGGTTGCGGACGGTGCTGGTGCCGGGCTCACCGGTGCCGGTCGCGTTCACGGTGCTCACATCCGTTCGAAGGATCGGTAGCGCTCCCAGTCGGTCACGGCGTCGTCGTAGGCGGCCTGCTCGACCCGGGCCATGTGCAGGTAGTGCTCGACCACGTCGGCGCCGAAGGCGGTCCGGGCCAGCTCGCTCTCGGCCCAGAGGTCGGCGGCCTCGCGCAGCGAGCCGGGCACCCGGGCGTACTCGTCGGCCGAGTAGGCGTTGCCGAGGCAGGGCGCGGGCAGGTCGAGCTTGTGCTGGAGGCCGTACAGACCGGCCGCGATCATGCCGGCCACCGCGAGGTACGGGTTGACGTCGCCGCCGGGCACCCGGTTCTCCATCCGCAGGCCGGGACCGCGCCCCACCACCCGGTAGGCGCAGGTGCGGTTGTCGCGACCCCAGGCGACGGCGGTGGGGGCGAACGAGCCCGGGCGGTAGCGCTTGTAGGAGTTGATGTTGGGCGCGTAGAGCAGGCTGAACTCGCGCAGGGCGGTGAGCTGCCCGGCGAGGAAGTGCCGCATCGTGTCGGTCATCCGCCCGTCGCGGTCGGCGAAGGCCGGGACGCCGCGCGGGCCGGCCGAGGAGTCCCGCAGGTCGCGCAGCGAGAGGTGGATGTGGCAGCTGTTGCCCTCGCGCTCGTTGTACTTGGCCATGAAGGTGAGCGCGCAGCCCTGTTGGGCGGCGATCTCCTTGGCGCCCGTCTTGTAGACGCTGTGCTGGTCGCAGGTGGTGAGGGCGTCGGCGTAGCGGAAGGCGATCTCGTGCTGGCCGAGGTTGGCCTCGCCCTTGGCCGACTCCACGACCAGGCCGGCGCCGGCCATCTCGATGCGGATCCGGGAGAGCAGCGGCTCGACGCGGGCGGTGCCGAGCATCGAGTAGTCGACGTTGTACTGGTTGGCCGGGGTCAGGCCGCGGTAACCGCCGGACCAGGCCTGTTCGTAGGTGTCGCGGAAGACCAGGAACTCCAGCTCGGTGCCGATGTCGGCGGCCAGCCCGTACTCGGCGAGCCGCTCGATCTGGCGGCGCAGCAGCTGCCGCGGTGCGGCGTCGACCGGCCGGCCGCCGTGCCGGGCGAGGTCGGCGGTGACCTGTGCGGTGCCGGGCTGCCACGGGGTGAGCCGGAGGGTGGAGAGGTCGGGGCGCATCGCGAAGTCGCCGTAGCCGGTCTCCCAGGAGGAGAGGGCGTAGCCGTCCACGGTGTTGAGGTCGACGTCGACGGCCAGCAGGTAGTCGCAGGCCTCGGCGCCGTGCTCGGCGACCTCGTCGAGGAAGAACCGGGCGGCGAAGCGTTTGCCCTGCAACCGGCCCTGCATGTCGGTGAAGGCGAGCGCGACGGTGTGGATCTCGCCGGCGTCGACCAGGGCGCGCAGCTCGTCCAGCGTGAGCGGCGCACGCCGGGGTGCGTCCGCGGTGGCGTTGTCGGGCATGCCGGAAGCCTCCTCCTCGATCACTCAGCGAGAGCGGGCGGTCACAGCGAACCGTACGGCCTGGCACGGACGGCGCGGAAGAGGGCGGACGGGTGTGGCGCGCCGAGAGTCGGGATTGACGGGTTATCAGGAGTGACGGGAGGAGAATGCCCGCCATGGATCGCAGGCCTTTCATCGGCGTCAGCACCTATCTGGTGGACGCGAGTTGGAGCGACTGGCGGAGCCGCCGGGTGGCGCTGGTGCCCGAGCGGTACACCGCGTACGTACGGGACTCGGGCGGGATCGCGGTGCTGCTGCCGCCGGACGCCCCCGAGCGGGCGCCGGAGGTGCTGGCCCGGCTGGACGCCCTCGTCATCGCCGGCGGGCCGGACATCGACCCGGCCTACTACGGGCAGACCCGGCACCCGCTGACCGACGTGGACTCGCCGGAGCGCGACGTCTGGGAGACGGCGCTGGTCCGGGCGGCACTGGCGGCCGGCATGCCGATGCTGGGGATCTGCCGGGGCATGCAGGTGCTGAACGTGGTCTGCGGCGGCACGCTGGTGCAGCACCTGCCGGACGTGGTCAGCCCGGACGTCCACGCCGGCTCGCCCGGCAGGTACGGCGCGCACAGCGTCCGGCCGGTGCCCGGCACGCTGCTCGGCGGGCTGCTGCCGGAGAGCGAGCTGGTCGTGCCGACCTTCCACCACCAGGCCGTCGACCGGCTCGGCGACGGACTGCGGGTGAGCGCGCACGCGCCCGACGGCACCGTGGAGGCGGTCGAGGGGCCCGGGTTCGCGCTGGGTGTGCAGTGGCACCCCGAACAGGGCGAGGACCTGCGGGTGATGCAGGCGCTCGTCCGGGCGGCGACGGCGGCCCGCACGGTGCCGTTGGAGGCCGTTCCGCTGGAGGCCGTGTCGGGGTGACCCGGGCCGGGGCCCGGCCCCGGGCGCCGGGCCCTGCGCGGGGGCCCTGCGCCGGGCCCGTACGGCCGCCGGAGGCGTCCTACGCCTGCACGGGCTCGGCGTCGGCGAGCAGGCCGGCCGCCGTGAGGACGGCCGGCAGCATCCGCTGGGCGTACTCGGCGTAGCCCTGCGGCGACGGGTGGACGCCGTCCGGGCTGAGGAGTTCGTCCGCCCGCTCCCGGAAGTAGCCGCCGGAGGAGGGCGCCAGCACCGCGCCCACGCGCTGGGCGGCCCGGATGTGCAGCCGGGCCAGGCGCCGGGCGCGGCGGCCGCCCGCCCAGCGGGCCGGGGCGCGGAAGCCGGGTCCGTGGGCGGGGTCGGGACAGGGCACCACGACCGGCTGCCAGCCGGCCTCGCGCAACGCCCGCACCAGGTGCGCGAACCCGCGGGCGGAGCGGCCGAGGGGCAGCGGGAGCAGCATGTCGTTGCTGCCGACGATCAGGACCGCGATCCCCGGCCCCAGTCGGGCGGCCCGGGTGGCCTGCCGCCGGGCGCCGGTCGTGGTGGCGCCCGCCCGTGCGAGGACGCGCAGGTCCACCGGCCGGCCGAGCTGCTCCCCGAGGGCCTGGGCGAGCCGGGCGCCGAGCGTCTCCTCGGCGTGGCCGGCGCCGAGGCTCTGGGCGAGCGAGTCGCCGAGCATCAGCAGGGCGAGCGGCCGGTCGTCGGCGGGGGCGGGAGGTCCGTACCGGCCGTCGGCGCGCGGGACGGACCAGTCGGCGGGCGGGCGTCGCATCAGCAGGCGGCTGTAGAGCCGGGCGGCGGCGGGCCTGGCCCGGCCGAGCAGGCCGGCGGGGCGGCGCGGACGGGCGGACGGACCGGTGGGGCGGGCCTCGGGTGGGGCGCTCGGGGCGGGGGTGGCGGGGGTGGCGCTCGGGGTGGGAGGGGCGCTCGGGGCGGGGCCGGCGGGCATGGCGGGACTCCGGGGCGGATCGGGGGCGGCGAGGGGGCGAGCACGGCAGGGGCGGGCGGACGAGGGCGGGAGCCGTCGGCTGCCGTCGGGCGGTGGTCAGGCGGCGGTCAGTACGACGGCCGCGTTCTGTCCGCCGAAACCGCAGGAGACCGAGACCGCCGCCGGAACGGCGAGCGGCCGGGGCACCTTGGTGACCACGTCCAGCTCGATCCGCTCGTCCATCCGGTCGAGGTTGGCGGTCGGCGGGATCAGCCGGTTCTGGAGCGCCAGGACGGTCAGCGCCGCCTCGATCGCGCCGGCCGCGCCCATGGTGTGCCCGATCACGCTCTTGTTGGCGGTGACCGGCGGCGGGCGGAGGAAGACCTGCCGCAGCGCCGCCGCCTCCGCCACGTCGTTCAGCGCGGTGCCGGTGCCGTGCGCGTTGACGTGCCCGATCTCGTACGGCGCCAGCCCGGCGTCGGCGAGCGCGGTGCCGAGCGCGCGGGCGAGGCCCGCACCGTCCGGGTGGGGGGCGGTGAAGTGGTACCCGTCGGCGGCGGAGCCGTGCCCCGCCAGGTGGGCGCGCGGGCGGACCCCGCGCGCCCGGGCGTGCTCCGCCCGTTCCAGGACCAGCACACCGGCGCCCTCGCCGAGCACGAAGCCGTCCCGGTCGGCGTCGAACGGGCGGGAGGCGCCGGCCGGGTCGTGCCCGCGGCGCGAGAGCGCGCCCAGCCGGTCGAAGGCCGTCGCCACCATCGGGAACCGCGGGCTGTCGGTGCCGCCGGCCAGCACCAGGTCGCAGGTGCCGGCCCGGACGAGGTCGCAGGCCAGCGCGAGGGCGGTGGTGCCGGACGCGCAGGCGGTGCTGGTGACCAGGCTGGGCCCGAGGGCCCCGAGGTCCAGGCTGACCTCGCCGGCCGCCATGTTGGGGATGCTGCGCGGGAGCATCAGCGGGGAGACCTGGTCGGCCCGGCCCTGCTCCAGCCTGGCGTACTCGGCCCGGTAGCTCTGCACGCTGTTGGCGCTCACCCCGAGGACGACGCCGACCCGGGTGCCGTCCCACTGCGCCGGGTCGAGCCGGGCGTCGGCGACGGCCTCGCGGGCGGCCAGGACGGCGAGTTGGGCGAAGCGGTCGAGCCGGCGGGCCAGCCGGCCGCCGAGCAGCCCGGCGGCGTCGTACTCGTCCACCGGGCAGGAGAAGTCGACGTTCAGCCCGGCCAGCCAGGGGTCGGGCCGGGCGGTCGGCCCGCCGCCCAGGAAGTGCTCCCAGGTGGCCGCCGCCCCGAACCCGGCCGGGGTGACCAGGCCGAGCCCGGTGACGGCCACCGCGCGTCCGCTCAACTGACCGCACCCGCGGCCAGGCCGGCGTCCGCGAACGCGGCGAGCTCGCCGAGGGTGCCGTCCGGCCGGATGTCGGTGACGGTGACGCCGATCCGCTCCTCGACCATCAGCGAGAGCTCGACGAGCGCGAGGCTGTCGAGCTCCAGCGAGGCGAGGGTGGCGTCGGGGCCGACGCGGTCGGCGGCGACGTCGAACTCCTCGACCAGGCAGTCGCGGAGGATCTCGTAGGACTGGGACATGGCGGTGGGACCTTTCATCGGCCGAGCAGGCTCGGTGGCGGGGACGCCCGGTCGAGCTCCGGGACGGGAACGGGGGCCTGCGCCGGGCGCCGCCCGGGCAGGCGGTACCAGGCGAGGACGGCGGCGAGCAGGGCGACGCCGGCGCCCACCCGGGAGGCGGCGGCGAGGCCGTCGGTGAACGCGGCCGCGCCGGCCACCGGGGCACCGGCGGCCACGGTGGCCAGGACGGAGCCGAGCACGGCCACACCGAGGGTCGAACCGACCTGCCGGGTGGCGTCGTTGAGCGCGGAGCCGACGCCGGCCATCGCCGCCGGCACCGCGCTCATCACCAGTTCGGTGGCGACGGGCGCCAGCAGGCCCGCACCGAACCCGCAGACGCCTTCGAAGAGCAGCACCGGCGCGTCCCCCGAACCGGCCGTCAGCCGGCCCAGCTGGGCGAAGCCGGCGACGATCAGCAGCAGCCCGCCGGCCACCGGGACGCGGGCGCCCAGCCGGCGCGCCACCACCGGGCCGAGCACCGCGCCGGCCGCCAGCCCGAGCGAGAGCGGGACCATCCGCTGCCCCGCCGCCCACGCGGAGAGGCCGCGCACCTGCTGGAGGTAGAGGGTGAGCAGGAACATCGCGCCGAACATGGCGAAGGACATCAGCGCCAGGCAGAGCGTGGCCGGCCAGACCGGTCCCCCGCGCAGCAGCCGGACCGGCACCATCGGTGCGGCGCAGCGCAGTTGCCACAGCGTGAAGCCGGTGAGCAGCAGCGCCGCCGCCCCGAAGGCGGCGAGCACCCCGGCGCTGGTCCAGCCGCGCCCGGGCGCCTCGATGACGCCCCAGACCAGCGCCAGCAGTCCGCCGCAGGAGAGCAGCGCACCGGGGTGGTCCAGCCGCCGCGGGTCGGGGTCGCGGGACTCCGGCAGCACCGGAACCGCCGCCAGGATCGCTGCCGCCACCGGGACGTTGAGCCAGAACGCGGCCTGCCAGCCGTACCGCTCGACCAGCCAGCCGCCGGCGACCGGGCCGAACAGTGCGCCGACGCCGGCCACCGCCGCCCAGACGCCGATCGCCCGCCGCCGGTCGGCCCGTCCGGGCAGGACGTGCACGATGGTGGAGAGCGTGGCGGGCATGAAGAGCGCCGCGCCCAGCCCCATCGCGCACCGGGCGGCGACCAGCCGGGCGGGCCCGTCGCCGGTGGCGCCGGCCACCGAGGCGAGCGCGCAGAGCGCGAGGCCCGCGGCGAACGCCCGGCGGCGGCCGTGGCGGTCGCCGAGGGCGCCCGCGGCCAGCACGCAGCCGCCGAGCGCGAGCGCGTAGCCGTCGACGATCCACTGGGTCTCGGCCAGGGTCGGGCCGAG
Organism: Kitasatospora sp. RG8; assembly: GCF_017813315.1. Classification (NCBI taxonomy): domain Bacteria; kingdom Bacillati; phylum Actinomycetota; class Actinomycetes; order Kitasatosporales; family Streptomycetaceae; genus Kitasatospora; species Kitasatospora sp. RG8. The sequence continues at coordinate 102,686 of NZ_JAGIYX010000022.1, read as the reverse complement.
CTCGGCCCGCAGGCCGGGGACCGCCACGTTGAGGACGGTGAAGTCCAGTCCGAGCAGGAACAGCGCGGCGCAGACGACGGCCACCGCCGCCCACGCCCGCCGCCTGGTCACCGGTGCGCTTGCGAGCTCCACGCGCCCGGCCTCAGACCGGCAGCCGCAGCGGCTCGTCACGCCGCACGAAGCCGAACCGGTACAGGGTGGCCGCGCCGCGCAGGAAGGTCACCTCGCAGGCCCGGAGGTAGCGGCGGTAGCGGCGGAAGCCGTCCTCGCCGACCAGCGCCCGCGCCTCGGCGCGGGCCCGCAGCAGCCGGGCCGACCAGGCGCCCAGGGTGCGGGCGTAGTCCTCGGCCGAGGCACGGAGCACGGCGACGGAGAAGTACGGGTCGCAGGCGGTGGCGATCTCGTCCAGCCGGGGCAGCACGGCGCCGGGGAAGACGTCGGCGGCCACGAAGGAGCCGACCGGGCCGTCCCCGCCGGCGACGCCGTCGTACGCGATGGTCTGCAGGGACATCCGGGCGCCGGGGCGCAGCCAGCCGTGGCAGTGCTCGAAGTAGGCCCGGTAGGCGGCCACCCGTTCGGGGCGGCTGAGGCCGGCGGTGGCGAAGTGCTCGAAGGCGCCGACCGAGACGATGGCGTCGTACGGCCGCTCGGGGCGGTGGGCCTCCCAGCTCTCCAGCCGGACCTCGACGCCGGGCAGGCCGAGGCCTGTGACGTGGGCGTGCTGGGCCCGGGAGAGGGTGAGCCCGGTGGCCTCGGCCACCCTCCGCCCGGCGACCGCGTGCGCCAGCAGCCCGCCCCAGCCGCAGCCGACGTCCAGTAGGCGCAGGCCCGCGCCGGGGGCGGCGCCGGCCAGGTCGAGGTGGAGGGCGAGCTTGGCCCGCTGGGCCCGGGGCAGTGCGGTGGTGTCGGGTTCGTCGCGGGCGATGCCGTCCCAGACCGCCGCCGAGTAGCTCAGCGTCTCGTCCAGCCAGAGGGCGTAGAAGTCGTTGCCGAGGTCGTAGTGGAACTCGATGTCGGCGGCGGGGGTGCCGGTGGTGGTGGTCATGCTGCTCCTGTGGTCGGCCGGTCGGGTGGGCGGCTCACGCGGTCTCGGGGGCGGCGCCGTCCGTGCCCGCCGGGTCGTGCCCGGCCCGGCCGGCGCGGGCGGCGAGGGCCCGGGCGCGGCGTTCGACGAACCGGGTGGCCCTGGCGTCCACCTGTGCGAGGTGGTCCGCGAGCCGGTCGCGGGCCTGTTCTCCGGCCGGGCCGAGGCCGGTCAGCTCGAAGACCCTCAGCGAGCGCAGCAGCGGCACCAGCACCTCGTCGTGGTGGACCCGCAGGTCGTAGACGCCGGCCACCGCGACCTCGGCCGCCATCCGGGCGAAGCCGGGCATGCCCTGGCCGGGCATGGCGAAGTCGCGGACGGCGGCGTCGAGCACGGTGAGGACGGGGTCGGGGTCGATCTCCAGGGCGGCGCGCAGCAGTTCGCGATAGAAGACCATGTGCAGGTTCTCGTCCTGGGCGACCCGGGCGAGGAGCCGCTCGCAGACCGGGTCGCCGCTGAGCCGCCCGGTGTTGCGGTGGCTCACCCGGGTGGCCAGCTCCTGCACGGAGACGTAGGCGACCAGGTCGATCACGCCGAGGGGCTCCGGGACGGCGCCGGTGCCGACCTGCGCCATCCTGGCGCGCTCCAGCGCGACCGGGTCGACGGCGCGGGCGGCGTGCAGGTAGGCGCGGATGGAGGCGGCGTGCCGGTCCTCCTCGGCGGTCCAGCGGTGCAGCCAGGCGCCCCAGGCGCCGTCGCGGGAGGTCCGTGAGGCGATCGTCCAGTGGTAGCCGGGCAGGTTGTCCTCGGTGAGCAGGTTGACCACCAGGGCCGAGCGCACGGCGGGGCTCAGCGCGGACTGCTCCGGCCGCCACGGCTCCCCGCCGAGCGGGCCGTCGAAGTCCCGGCCGAGACTCCACGGCACGTACTGGTGGGGGAACCACTCGCGCGCCGCGCCGAGATGACGGTTCATCAAGTCTTCGGCGACCGGCTCAAGTTCGGCGAGCCAGCGGACGACCTCCGCCGTGTCGATCTTCACGGACGGTGATCATGGCGGGACCGTGAGCGATCCTGCAAGCCGGTGTCACCCGATCGGGGCGGGCGCTCCTCCGGACGCCACCGCCGCTCACCCGGCCGGCGGCGGCGCCCGCCCGGCGGCAGCCCGGCGCCGGACCGGCCTCAGGCCGGCGGCAGGCCCGCGGCGACGGCGAGGACCCCGGCCGCCCCGGCCGCGAGCAGGGCGGGCACCACACCCCGGCGGGCGACGGCCAGCCAGAGCAGCGCCGCCGCCAGCACCACCCACTGCCAGCCGTAACCGAGCGCGGTGGCCAGCGGCACCGCCGAGCCGGCGATGGCGCCGATCACGGCCGGCCCGGCGCCGGTGAGGAAGTCCTGCACCCGCCGGTCGGCCCGGAGCCGGTCGAAGTGCCGGCCGCCGAGGATCACGAAGAGGAAGGACGGCGTGAAGGCGACGGCCGCCGCCAGCAGTCCGCCACCGATCCCGGCGGCCGCGTAGCCGACGACCGCCACGGTGTGCACGACCGGACCGGGGGTGACCTGGCCGAGGGCGACGGCGTTGAGGAACTGTCCGTCCGTCATCCAGTGGTGGCGGCCGACGGCGTCCTCCTGCATCAGCGGGATGATCACGAAGCCACCCCCGTAGGAGAGCGCACCCACCTTGAACGCCACCCAGGCCAGTGCGCCGAGCCCGCCGAGTGCGGGCAGCACGGCGGCCACCGGCAGCGAGACGCGGCGGTCCCGGCCGGGGCGCTCCCGGCCGGGGTTGCGGTCGGGGCCGGGGCCGGGGCCGGGGTTGCGGTCGCGGTCGCGGTCGGGACCGGGGTCGCGCGGTCGGGGCCGGGCGCGGACGGCTGCCTCGGTCAGCCCGGAGGCGACCACCACCAGGACCAGCCACGGGCCGGTGAGGACCGCGGCGGCCGCGCCGGCCAGCGCGTACCCCGTCCAGCGGGCCCGGGCCGCGCGCCCCCGGCCGGCCCGGGTGAGACTGCCGGGGACCAGCGAGGTGGCGGCCTGCACGGCCACCGCCGGGACGGCCGCGCCCGCGCCGGCCGCGGCACCGAGCACCCACAGGGGCGGGTCGCCGGCCAGGAAGAGCACCGACAGGGCGAGGATCAGCAATAGCCCGGGCGCGATGAAGCAGAATCCGCCGACCAGCGCCCCCGGGGTGCCGCGCAGGCGCCAGGCGGTGAGGATCGCCAGCTGGGTGGAGGCCGGGCCGGGCAGCAGGTTGGTGGCCGCGATGCCGTCCTCGAACTCGTCCGGCGTCAGCCACCCGCGCCGCTCCACGCAGAGCCGGCGCAGCAGCAGGATGTGCGCGGGCGGTCCGCCGAAGCCGAGCACCCCGATCCGGCCCCACTCCCCGGCGATCGTCGCGAGGCCGACCCGCCCGGACCGTTCCATGCTGTTTCTCCCCTGCTCAGTGGCGGCGCGACGATACCGGACGGGGGTTACGCGTCGGCAATGACAACGGTCTCCAGTGCAGCCTTTGGATCTTCGTTCGATCTGCGGTTCACTTCGGGTGCAGGGCAGTTGCGCCCATCCCCCTACCCCCGTACGTCCAGGAGAGGACTTCGATGGCCGGGCACGAGCACTCCCACGATGATCATGCACATGATCATGGGCACTCCCACCGGGGCGGCGGCCACGGCGGCCACTCGCACGGCGTCGCCGCCGACGCCGACCGCCGCTGGCTGGTGAGCGCGCTCGCGCTGATCGTGGTGTTCATGGCCGGCGAGGTCGTGGTCGGCTTCGCCGCCCAGTCGCTTGCCCTGATCTCCGACGCCGCGCACATGCTCACCGACGCCGCGTCGATCGTGCTCGCCCTGGTCGCGATGCGGCTGGCCGCCCGGCCGGCCCGCGGCGGGTACACCTACGGGCTCAAGCGGGCCGAGATCCTCTCCGCGCAGGCCAACGGCGTCACGTTGCTGGTGCTGTCGGCCTGGCTCGGCTACGAGTCGGTCACCCGGCTGCTCGAACCGCCGGAGGTGGCCGGCTCGCTCGTGCTGGTCACCGCACTGGTCGGGATCGTCGTCAACCTGGCCGCCGCCTGGTGCATGTCCAGGGCCAACCGCAGCTCGCTCAACGTCGAGGGCGCCTTCCAGCACGTCGTCACCGACCTGTACGCGTTCATCGCCACCGCCGTCGCCGGCGTGGTCATGCTGACCACCGGCTTCGTGCAGGCCGACGCGATCGCCTCGCTGATCGTGGTGGCGCTGATGCTGAAGGCCGGCATCGGCCTGGTCCGCGACTCCGGGCGGATCTTCCTGGAGGCCGCCCCGGCCGGCATCGACCCGGACGCGGTGGCGGACCAGCTGGTCGCCCAGCCCCTGGTGGAGGAGATCCACGACCTGCACATCTGGGAGATCACCTCCGGCCAGCCGGCCCTGTCGGCGCACATCCTGGTGACCCCGGGCGGCGACTGCCACGCCGTGCGCCGCAAGCTCCAGCGCCGGCTGGCCGGCGAGTACGGGATCACCCACAGCACCCTCCAGGTCGACCACGTCGGCGAGGACGAGGCGGGAGCGCTGCTCCAGATCACCACCCCGGGGGACCTCTCCCCCGAGCACTGCGCCGACGCGCACGGCCCGGTCCACCGCGCCGGACCGCACGAGCACTGAGCCCCGTGCGGCGCCCGGGTGTCGGCCCGGTACGGCATGATCGGAGGGTGACCGCACCGCGACTGATGCTGCTCGACTCCGCCAGCCTGTACTTCCGGGCCTACTACGGCGTACCGGACTCCCTGCGCTCCCCGCAGGGCGAGCCGGTCAACGCCGTCCGGGGCCTGCTGGACTTCATCGCCCGGCTGGTCCAGGACCACCGGCCCGACCAGTTGGTCGCCTGCATGGACGCCGACTGGCGCCCGCAGTGGCGGGTGGACCTCATCCCCACCTACAAGACGCACCGGGTCGCCGAGGCGGCCGTGGACGGCGAGGAGGAGGTGCCGGACACGCTGGCACCGCAGGTGCCGGTGATCGAGCAGGTGCTGGACGCGCTCGGCATCGCCCGGGTCGGTTCCCCCGGCTACGAGGCGGACGACGTGATCGGCACCCTCACCGCGCGGGCGAAGGGCCCGGTGCAGATCGTCACCGGGGACCGCGACCTCTTCCAGCTGGTCGACGACGCCCGCGCGATCACCGTGCTCTACCCCGTCAAGGGCATGGGGAACCTCCAGGCCACCGACGACGCCGTGCTGCTGGAGAAGTACGGCGTCCGCGGCGCGCAGTACGCCGACATGGCCGCCCTGCGCGGGGACCCGAGCGACGGCCTGCCCGGCGTCAAGGGCATCGGCGAGAAGACCGCCGCCCAGCTGATCAACGAGTACGGGGACCTCGCGGGCATCCGCGCCGCCGCGCTGGACATCGGCTCGAAGCTCACCCCGGCCCGCCGGCGCAACATCGTCGAGGGCGCGGCCTACCTGGACGTGGCGCCGACGGTGGTGCGGGTCGCCCCCGACGCGCCGCTGCCGGACTTCGACCCGGCGCTGCCGCACGAGCCGCTGGACCCGATGACCCTGGAGGAGCTCTCCACCCGCTGGGGCCTGGGGACGTCACTGGACCGGGTGCTGGCCGTCCTGGCCACCCGCTGAACAGCGGACGGGGGCCGGCCGCGGTGAACGCGGCCGGCCCCCGTCCTCCGTGCGCAGCAGTTGCGTTCGTAGGCCTTGTGATCCTTCATCCCCGTCAAGGTCTTGCCCGAGTGTGATGCCACCAGCCAGTGCGCCGTCTCACCGAATAGCCGGTCACGTTGGGTGCAGCCTTCCGGTCACCGAGCAAATCGAAGCCCGGCGCTGCCCCTACCGTGCTATCCGGCCATGACAGCACGGACGTGCAACTCGTCATCGATGCCCTCCACGCCGTCTGGCCCTTAGCAGCGCTGAACCGGGTGCGCTGCAACTCCCCGACGCCCTGCTGCACAACACCGGTGTCGGCTGTGCAAAGGAGGCTCTCGTCAACACTCGCGCCACGATCCTGGTCTTCCCCAACGTCGAGCACATCCGCCTCAAGGCCGTCGCCGAGCACTCGATACTCCAGTCGAGTACCAGACGACCGAGGCGTACACCCGCTACGAGGGATGAACAACCACATCAACCAGGACCTCGCATCCTCCGCTGCAAGGGTCGCGGTCTCGCGCCAGACCGAACCCACCAAGCACGCGGCAACCGCAGAAGAGACGCTCTCCGAGCAAGGATCACGCATGGCCGCAAGAGTTTGCATGGCAAGCCGTGGCGATAATTCGACTGCCGGGGCCCATCAGTCAAAGCGCATCGTCCAAATAGCCATCAGTGCCTCGGCGACGTCATTGGTCAGGTCGGTGAGAAACTGCCGATCCACGCCCGCCCGCTCGCCTTCCATAACGAGCGGATCACCAGTCACCGCGATCAGCCATTCCAACAGGTATTCCTTGGTCAGCCGCTCGGGACCCTGCGCGCCGGAGAGAAAAATGAGCACCAACCCGGCACAGTTCTCAAGGTCCGCACCCGCCGTGAGGTACCAGGGCCAGCTCGGGTGGCGCTTCGCCATCTCCCGGAGGTACGTCGTGACGGCGTCGACGCGCCAGAGTTCCATCCCGTGCGCCTGATACGAGTCAAAACGCAGGTCAACGCTGCGCACATTGTCGAGCGGGGCAGCCCGAAGGGCCGCAAAGAAATCGTCGATTCTGGCAAAGTCCAGGCGTTCGACCTCCTCACGTCGAACGATAAAGACCTCGCGCTCCCTGCGGATCAGGGGTTTTACGATATCCCGGGCTACCGGTGACACCGGCGGGGTCTCTTCGTCGTCACCAAACCCGATTGCCCGGCTGCCGAACTCAGGTAGCCCCGTCGTGGCCTCCAACCCCCCTAGAACCTGCTTCTGGAAGCCTTCGTGTCGGAGCAGCTCCAACGGAAGTACCGCTGGCAAATCAATCGTGCCGGAGGTGACCACCGCCTCCTTCATGCAATGGAGCACGCTCTTCTCTATGACAAAGGACGCAGCTGCAGCCTCCGACAAGACGCCCCAAGAAAAGTCGTCCCCGGTCCACTGCATTGGCGTTGTGGCAACCAGGGAAAACTCCCCGATTATCGCGGACAAAACATCTCTGCCATCAAAAGCAATATAGTTCAGCGAGGGCATCGCCCAATGAAGTGGATTCGTGCGTCGAAACTCATCAAAAGACTCCATAACCCAGATCAGATAGTCGAAGTACGAGAGCTTCTCGAGGATCGGATCGCCGGACTCCACCGATTTGAAGAACGGGGCGGAGAATCTATCATGCTGGAAACTCCGACGGTCCGAGTGTCCGATCACCAATTCCGCCTGCCCACAGACGCGATCCCGATAGTCCGCATATGAGGCGTTTCCGGGAAACTCGTCCAACAGCCCCACCTGCCCTACTGCCTCCACCGCAGCCATGAACCGATGTGGCGGGTAGAGTTCCTCCCAGCTTATTGCCGAGGGCACGCAGAGGGGGAGCACCGGCGGATTGAGTGCAATATCGAAGCAGCAAGCCAAGGCAGGGAGCGCCCTGGCAAAGTGCCCGGCCGTGTCACATTCAGACTGGCCTCTAAACCGGTCCTGCCATCGATCGAAGGCAAAGTCAAAGCAGAGCCGGTACAGCTGCGTCAGCGCTCCGAAAGCGTCCATGAGGATGTATCGGCTCTCTACCGACAGTCCCTGGTACCGCGCCCCCGACACCGGGGGCCCCTCACCCCAACCGCCTGCGGCCAACAGCGACCACTGATTGAGAAAGGCGCCCGCCTCCATGACATGACGCGTGGTCAGCTCTCGCTCTCCGACCAGGGAAGCCTTCGGATCCAGCAATCCGCGACGGTGAGCTGTTCGGGCTGCCCAGGGGCCCCAGTGGCGGCGACCGCCGGTGTGGATGGCGTAGGTGTGATCGGCAGTCACCAATGCGTCCGCCAACAGCTCACCGGGTGGACGGGGCAACTGCGAGCGTCGCACTGAGTCGGTGAGAAGCAGCCGGGACAGACGCAGTTCCGTGAAAGTGTCGACCAAATTGCGAATCTGATGGGGCACAACCCCGGCCCTCGCTCGTAACGCCTTATTCCGGCGTAGGCATTCCTGCACATGCGCCACAGCGGCAGCTTCCAAGTCGCCCTCGGTGAACCAGCGCAGAAGGGTGATCTCCTCAGCACGATGCAAGGTCAGCAACACCGCGCCGACGGTCGAGCCGGCGAACTGGAACCAGTGCGCCCGCTCGTGATGGAGAGATAGCTGACCTGCCAGGAGAAGGTTCTCCCGAGAATAAGGCGGACGCCGCTGGATCAGCATTGCGGGGTTGAATTCGTAAGCACCGTTGAACGATTGAAAAAAATCGCCCATCACTAGCTCCTGAGGTGCACCACTATCAGTTCTCCAGCTCTCCCGGGTCAACTTCGTCCTGGCCGCGCGCCACCTCGTCGTCCGCCTCCTCAGGTGCCGACAATTCAACCCTGGAGATCAGCATATGACGCCGCTCCGCGCGGTAGCGGCGGAACCGGTCGGCCACTATGTCGTAGGCGGCATTGGTGCCGAGACCAGTGGCAATGCTCACCAGCAAATCAATGATCTCCCCGGCGCCGAACGGCCTGTCCGTAAGGGGATCCTCAGGCCCGACGATCACGGCCCTGGAGATGACCCTCACGTCAGCCTCGTACTCCAGGCTGCGCAGAAAGCCACCCAGCTCAGCCTCCGTGCCAGTGATTTGCACACTCAGATTCGGCATCCGCGCGAGCCTCTCCAGTCGTGGTGATGACTAGGCGATCCAGTTGACAGTCATCGTATGGGCGGAGCGGCGACAGCACAGTCGAATTCGGCGATCCGGCCCCGGCCGTTTAGTGGCCAGGGCCGGTAACACTCACCCTCAGAACGCGTCAGCCCACCGAGGAGTAGGCGATGATGCCGCGGCGCAGGCCGTCGACCGCCTTGCGGGCGGTCTTGCGGAGCTCGGCGTCCTCGCCGGCGGCGTCCTGGATCTGGCCGAGCACGTCGATCAGCTGCTTCGTCCACCGGACGAAGTCGCCGGCCGGCATGTCGGCGTCGCGCAGCACCTGGTCCAGGCTGTGGCCGAGCGCCCAGCGGTACGCGGCCCAGGCGAAGCCGAGGTCGGGCTCGCGCTGGCCGACGCCCTCGGCGGTGTTGATCCGGTGCTGCTCCTCCAGGGCGTCCAGGTGGCCCCAGATCCGGACCATCTGGCCGAGCGCCTCCTTGGCCGCGCCCTCGGGGACCCGGGGGGCGGCGGCGTCGTCGGACTGCCGGGCCTCGTAGACCAGCGCCGAGGCGCAGGCGGCGAGCTCGGCGGCGGCCAGGCCGCTCCAGACGCCCTCGCGGATGCACTCGGAGGCGAGCAGGTCCAGCTCGCCGTAGAGCCGGCCGAGCCGCTTGCCGTCGGCGGTGACGGTGTCGCCGCTGAGGTAGCCGAGGTCGGCGAGCAGGCCGCAGACCCGGTCGAAGGTGCGGGCGATGGTGTGGGTGCGGGAGCGCATCCGGCGCTCCAGCTGCTCGGTGTCGCGGTGCAGCCGGTGGTAGCGCTCGGACCAGCGGGCGTGGTCCTCGCGCTCGTCGCAGCCGTGGCAGGGGTGCTGGCGCAGGACGGCGCGCAGCCGGGTGATCTCGGGGTCGTCGGCGGCGGCCGCGCGGCCCTTGCGGAACCGCTCGGGCTCCAGGTGGCCCGCCTTGGTGCGCAGCGCCGAGGCCAGGTCGCGCCGGGACTGCGGGCTGCGCGGGTTGAAGGACTTGGGGATGCGCAGCCGCTCGACGGCGGTGACCGGGTGCGGGAAGTCGATCATGGCGAGCCGCTTGACCTGCCGCTCGGCGGTGAGCACCACCGGGCGCGGGCCGTCCTGGTAGTCCGGGTGGCGGGTGGCGCCCCGGCCGTTGCGGCTGACCGGGGGCAGGCCCGGGTCGAGGACGAGGGCGAGGCCGGCGAACTTGCCGGTGGGGACGTGGATGACGTCGCCCGGCTTGAGCTGCTCGATGGACTCGACGGCGGCGGCCCGGCGCTGGCTGGTGCCCTCGCGGGCGAGCTCGTTCTCGCGGTCCTTGAGCTCGCGGCGCAGGTTCATGTACTCGTCGAAGTCGCCGAGGTGGCAGGTCATCGACTCGCGGTAGCCCTCCAGCCCCTCCTCGTTGCGCTGGACCTGCCGGGCGATGCCGACCACCGAGCGGTCGGCCTGGAACTGCGCGAACGACGTCTCCAGCAGCTCGCGCGAGCGGTGCCGGCCGAACTGGGAGACCAGGTTGACGGCCATGTTGTAGGACGGCCGGAACGAGGACTTCAGCGGGTAGGTGCGGGTGCCGGCGAGGCCGGCCAGTGCCTCCGGGTCGAGGCCGCGCTGCCAGAGCACCACGGCGTGGCCCTCGACGTCGATGCCGCGCCGCCCGGCCCGGCCGGTGAGCTGGGTGTACTCGCCGGGGGTGATGTCGGCGTGCGTCTCGCCGTTCCACTTGACCAGCTTCTCCATGACCACCGAGCGGGCGGGCATGTTGATGCCGAGCGCCAGGGTCTCGGTCGCGAAGACGGCCTTGACCAGGCCCTTCACGAAGAGCTCCTCGACCACCTCCTTGAACCGGGGCAGCATCCCCGCGTGGTGGGCGGCGATGCCGCGCTCCAGCCCGTCCAGCCACTCGAAGTAGCCGAGGACGTGGAGGTCCTCGTCGGGGATGTCGGCGCAGCGCTCCTGGACGATGTCGCGGACCAGGGCGCGGTCGGCCTCCTTGTTGAGCCGCAGGCCGGAGGAGAGGCACTGCTGGACGGCGGCCTCGCAGCCGGCCCGGCTGAAGATGAAGGTGATCGCGGGCAGCAGGCCCTCGGCGTCGAGGCGGTCGATGACGTCGACGCGGCCCGGCGTCCAGACCCGGCCGGGGCGCCCGTTGGGCATGGAGCGGCCGCGGCCGCGGCCGAACTTGTCCCGCGGGTTGCGGTCCAGCTCGGAGCGGGCGAGGCGGACCAGCTCGGGGTTGACCGCCTTGGCCGGGTTGCGCGGGGCGTCCTTGGGGCGGCCGTCGCGGTCCGGGTTGGCGAAGAGGTCGTACATCCGGTTGCCGGCCATCACGTGCTGCCAGAGCGGGACGGGCCGGTTCTCGGAGACGATCACGCGGGTACCGCCGCGCACGGTGTCCAGCCAGTCGCCGAACTCCTCGGCGTTGGAGACGGTGGCCGAGAGCGAGACCAGGGTGACGGACTCGGGGAGGTGGATGATGACCTCCTCCCAGACGGCGCCGCGGAACCGGTCGGCGAGGTAGTGCACCTCGTCCATGACCACGTAGCCGAGGCCGTCCAGGGTGCTGGAGCCCGCGTAGAGCATGTTGCGCAGCACCTCGGTGGTCATCACCACCACGGGCGCGTCGCCGTTGACCGTGTTGTCGCCGGTGAGCAGGCCGACCTTGGCGGCGCCGTAGCGCTTGACCAGGTCCCCGTACTTCTGGTTGGAGAGCGCCTTGATCGGCGTGGTGTAGAAGCACTTCCGCCCGCCCTGGAGGGCGAGGTGGACGGCGAACTCGCCGACGATCGTCTTGCCGGAGCCGGTGGGCGCGGCGACCAGGACGCCTTCGCCGGACTCCAGCGCACGGCAGGCCTCCAGCTGGAAGTCGTCCAGCGGGAAGTCGTAGAGCTGCTGGAAGCCGTGGAGGGCCGTGGCCTGTTCCTTGGCCCGGCGGCGGAAGGCCGCGTACGCCTCGGCGGGGTTGAGCTCCCGGTCCTCGGGCTGCTCGGGCAGAGGGGTGTTCATCGCCGTCCGGGTGTGGTTGGTGTGATCTCGCATCTCAGCGAGAGGTTACCCGGGAGGACTGACATCGATAGCACCGTTTTTTCGCGGGCCCGGATCAGTTCTCTCTCACATCCATAGTTGCAAATGTCTTCAAGTAGCTGCGAAGCGGTCAGAGAGCGACCTGATTCGAACGTCTCCGGTCATCTCCGGTGGGATCCCGCCCGGCCTCCCTACATTCGGTCCCACAGCCAGCACGCACGGGATACTCCCGGTGACAGAAGGAGAAGACGATGGCGAACCTGGAGACCTCGCTCAAGGAGGCCATGGCGATCGAGGGCGCGATCGGCATCGCCCTGGTCGACTACGGCAGCGGCATGGCGCTCGGCACCCTCGGCGAGAGCAGCGAGCTGGACCTCAACGTCGCCGCCGCCGGCAACACCGACGTGGTCCGGGCCAAGATGCGGGCCATGGAGCTGCTCAACCTCCACGACAACGAGATCGAGGACATCCTGGTCAGCCTGACCAGCCAGTACCACCTGCTCCGGCCGCTCACCATGCCGAACGGCCGCGGGCTCTTCCTCTTCCTCGCGCTCAACCGCACCCGCTCCAACCTCGCGATGGCCCGGCACCAGCTGAAGCGGATCGAGGTCGCGCTGGAGATCTGAACGGACCGGGCACCAGGGAAGGGGGCGCTGTGGGGGTCGCGCTGTACCAGGCCAAGGCCGAGTTCTTCCGGATGCTCGGGCACCCGATCCGGATCCGGGTCCTGGAGCTGCTGCAGGCCGGACCGACGCCCGTCCGGGACCTGCTGGCCGAGCTGGACATCGAACCGTCCAGCCTCTCCCAGCAGCTCGCCGTCCTGCGCCGGTCCGGCATCGTCACCGCCAGCCGCGAGGGCACCACGGTGGTGTACGCACTGGCCGGCGCCGAGGTCGCCGACCTGCTCCGGACGGCCCGGCGGATCCTCACCGGGCTGATCGACGACCGGAACGTGCTGCTCGCCGAACTGCGCGCCGCCGAGTAGCCCCGGCCGCCCGCCCCGCCCCGCCGCGTCAGCCCCACCGCGTCAACCCTGCCGCGTCAGCCCCGCTCCGCCAGCAGCTCCGCCAGGCCCTCCGCCAGCGCGCGGTAGTCCTGCGGCCGGTTGTACAGCTGCGCGCTGACCCGCAGCACCCCGCCGCCCGGCCAGGGGCGCACCACCGTCCGGACGGCGCGGCGCCGCCACAGGTCGGCCATCATCGCCACCGCCTCCGCGTCCGTCTCGCCCCGCCCCGGGGGCAGCCGCAGCGCGCGCATCGCCACGCCCGGCGTGGCGGGCAGCGGTTCCAGTCCGAGCCGGCCGGCCAGCACCGCCTGGCCGTGGGCGGCGAGCAGCTCGTTGTGCCGGCGCACCCGTTCCGCGCCGAGCTCGTTCAGCAGCCGGAAGCCGGCCGGGGCCGCCAGCCAGGGCGTGTAGTCGCAGGTGCCGCGCCACTCGACGTTGGCGGGAAAGCCGTGGTGGTGCTCCCAGGACACGGCCAGCGGGCGGACCCTCCCGGTCCACTCGGGGCGGACGGCGAGGACACCGGTGGCGCGCGGGGCGAAGGCCCACTTGTGCAGGTTGCCGAACCAGAAGTCGGCGTCCGGTCCGACCGGCGCGGCCAGCATGCCGGGGGCGTGGGCGCCGTCCACCACGGTGGTGACGCCGCGGGCGCGCAGGGCGGCGAGCAGCTCGGGGCCGGCGACCAGGCGGGCGGTGGGCGAGGTCAGCTGATCGAGCACGGCGAGCACGGTGCGCCCGGTGGTCCCGGCGAGGACGGCGTCGCGGACGGCGTCCTCGTCCGGGGCGTCCAGCGGCAGGCGGACGGTGTCCACCTCGGCGCCGGCCTCCTCCGCGCGCCGCAGGACGGCCCGGGTGACGGCGCCGTAGCCGTGGTCGGTGACCAGGATCCGGTCGCCGGGCGCGAGCGGGACGCTGTCGAGGGCGACCGAGACGGCCTCGGTGACGTTGGCGACCAGGGCGAGCCGGGCCGGGTCGGCGCCCAGCTCCGCGGCGAGCCCGGCGCGGGCCTCGCCGACCCGCCGGGGCAGGTCGGCGAAGAAGCCGTCCGGGTCGCGCTCCTGCTCGATCCGGAGCCGCTCCTGCTCCTGCTGCACGGGGACGGGCACCGTGCCGTAGGAGCCGTGGTTGAGGTGGACCACGGCCGGGTCCAGGGTGAACAGCCGGTCCGTGCCGGGCAGCGGCGCCGGGGGTTCGGCGGTCCGCAGGTCCTCGATCACTTCGCCTCCAGGGTGGGGTCGCAGGGCAGTATGTCATTGGTGATGTGTGACATTTCACATGTCTTACTACTGGTCCAGCACGCGCCGCAGGGCGAACATCGGGCGGTGACCATCACCGACCCCTTCCTCTCCCTCAGCGCCCGTACGGGCCGCTTCGGCTTCGGCGCTCCGCGTGCGACCGTCCTCAGCGAGGACGGTACCCGGCTGCTGCTGCTCCGCTCCACCGGCGCCGAGGACCAGGTCGACCGGCTCCACCTGCTCGACCTGGCCACCGGGGAGGAGCGCCTCGTCGCCGATCCCGCCGCGCTCGCCCCCCACCGCACCGGCGACCCCGCCGACCTGCCCGCCGTCGAACGCCGGCTGCGCGAACGGATCCGGCTCACCGCCGCCGGGATCGGCTCCTACGCCGCCACCGCCGACCTCGCCGTCGCCGCGTTCGTCCTGGACGGGCGGCTCTACCGCGCCGACACCACCGCCGGCACCTGCGCCGAGCTCCCCGTCGCCGGGCCCGCCTTCGACCCGCGCCCCGACCCGGCGGGCCACCGCGTCGCGTACGTCGCCGGCGACGCCCTGTACGCCACGCCCGACCTCCTGCCGCTCAGCCCCGCCGACGGCGCCCGCTGGGGCGTCGCCGAGTTCGCCGCCGCCGAGGAGCTGGGCCGATCCCGCGGCCACTGGTGGCGCCCGGACGGCGGCGCCCTGCTGGCCGCCCGGGTCGACGAGTCCGACCTGCCCCGGCGCCACTTCGCCGACCCGGCCCGCCCGGACGAGCAGCCGGAGGACTTCGCCTACCCGCAGGCCGGCGGCCCCAACGCGGACGTCCAGCTCTGGGTGCTCGGCCTCGACGGCGCCCGCGTCCGGCTCCGCTGGGACGACACGGAGTTCCCCTACCTCTGCGCCGCCGAGTGGGCGGGCACCGACGAGATCCTGCTCACCGTCGCCGACCGGCTCCAGCAGAACGTCCTGCTGCTCTCCGCCGACCCGGCCACCGGCGCCAGCAGCGAACTCTCCCGCACCACCGACGCGTTCTGGGTCGACGACCTGCCGGGCACGCCCGCCCGGCTGGACGACGGGCGGCTGCTCACCGTCCACGACACCCCCGACGCGCGCGGCCTGGCCCTGGACGGCAAGCCTCTGGACACCACCGGGCTGCAGATCCGCCGCGTGGTCGGCCGGCTGCACGGGCGGCTGCTCTGCGAGACCGGCGAGGGCGACCCGTTCGACCAGCACGTCCACCTCGTCGACCCGGACGGCGGCCCGGCCGAGCGGCTCAGCGACGGCCCCGGCGTCCACGCCGCGCTCGCCGCCGGCGGGACGCTGCTGCTCACCTCCGCCGGACCGGACGGCGTCCGCCGCCGTGCCACCGGCCCCGCCGGCACGGCGCAGCTCACCGACCTCTCCGCCGCGCTGCCCTACGTGGTCCGGCCGCAGCTCGCCCGGGTCACCGAACTCGCCCTGCCCACCGCCGTGGTGTACCCGCGCGACCACGCGCCCGGCCGGCGGCTGCCCGTCCTGCTGGACGTCTACGGCGGGCCCGGCTACCAGGCGGTCGCCAACGAGCCGCGCCGCTGGCAGCTCCGCCAGTGGTGGGCCGACCAGGGCTTCGCCGTGGTCACCACCGACAACCGGGGCACCCCGTTCGTCTCGCCCACCTTCACCCGGGCGATCTTCCGCCGGTTCTCGCAGGTCGCCCTGGACGACCAGGTGGCGGCCCTGCAGGCGCTCGCCGTCGACCACCCCGACCTCGACCTCGGCCGGGTCGGCGTCCGTGGCTGGTCCTACGGCGGCTACTTCGCGGCGCTGGCCGTGCTGCGCCGCCCGGACGTCTTCCACGCCGCGTGCGCGGGCGCCCCGCCCACCGACTTCCGCCGGTACGACACGGCCTACACCGAGCGCTACCTGGACCTGCCGCAGCAGAACCCCGGCGGGTACGCGGCGGACGACCTCATCCCCGACGCACCGTCACTCACCCGTCCGCTGCTGCTGATCCACGGCCTGGCCGACGACAACGTGCACCCCTCGCACACCCTGCTGCTCTCCCAGGCGCTCACCCGGGCCGGCCGCGCGCACAGCGTGCTGCCGCTGCCCGGCGTCACCCACATGACCCCGGGCGGTGTGCAGGAGCAGGTCACCCAGGCCGAACTGGCCTTCCTGCGCTCTTCCTTGGGGTGATCCGTTGTGGCGGGCGGCGACGCCTGCCAGACTCCCGCCGTGACCGGTGCCCGCCCGGGCGCCGCACCCGACGGGGAGGAACAGACGGATGAGGATCAGCAGACCGGGCCCGGTCTCGCAGCGGCAGTGGACCCCGGTGACCGTCGTCAACGGCGGGCTCGCCTTCGCACTGGAGCTGGGGCTGCTCGCGGCCCTCTGCTACTGGGGCTTCAGGACGGGCTCCAGTACGGTCACCCGGGTCCTGCTCGGGCTGGGCGCACCCGCACTGGCGGCGGTCGTCTGGGGGCTTTTCCTCGCTGCGGGCGGCCCGACGTTCCGGCTGCCGCTCGCCGCGGAGATCGCCCTCAAGCTGGCGGTCTTCGCGGCCGGCGGGCTGGCCCTGAACGCCGCCGGCCGCCCCACCCTGGGGCTGGTGTTCGGCGCGCTGGCACTGGTGAGCGTGACCGTGGAGTACACCCTGGGCTGACCCGCCGCCGGCCCGCCCGCGCCGCACGACCGCACCGGTCGTGCGGCGCTTCACGTTCCGCCCCCGTGCGACGCGGTCCGCCCCGGCGACGCGTTCGGGCCCGCGCGACGCGTTCAGCCCTCCTGTGGGACGCGTTCCGTCGCGGTCCGCCCGCCGTTCGCCGTGGTTCACCACCGTTCGCAGCCGTCCGGCACCGTCCGGCGTCTTCCGTGTGACCCATGACATGTGAAATATTACCTGCGCTCCATGACCGTTGGCCTTCCCCCGACCGTCACCCCCGACCACCCACCGTCCGGAAAGGACCGGTCAGTTGCGCAGACTGTCCGCGGCATTCGCGGCCGCGCTCACCACGAGCGCGATAGCGGCCACCCTCCTCGGCTCACCCGCCCAGGCCGCCACCCCCTCCCCCGCCACCACCAACGCCGTCACGGCCCAGGCCGCCGAGGACGGCGGTGCCGAGGCCCCGCCCGGCCCGCTCGCCCCGCAGGAGCGCGAGCGCCAGTCGCTGCGCACCAAGGCGCTGGAGCAGCTCAACAAGGGCGCCGTGGCGAAGACCGCCGACAAGCGGGCCCCCGGCAAGGTGAAGATCGGCAACGACTACGTCCAGCTCGCGCAGCAGCGCAAGGACAAGGTCTTCGTCATCCTCGCCCAGTTCGGCGACGAGGTGGACAACACCACCCAGTACAACGGCCAGCCCCGCTACGGCGGAACGCCCGGCCCGCGGCACAACACCATCCCCCAGCCCGGCAGGAGCGACAACCACACGCTCTGGAACGCCGACTTCGGGCGCGACTACTACCAGAAGATGTTCTTCGACGACGCGCCCGGCGCGGTCTCGATGCGCAACTACTACCGCACCCAGTCCTCCGGCCGGTACGACGTCGAGGGCACCGTCAGCGACTGGGTCACCGTGCCGTACAACGAGGCCCGTTACGGCAGCAACAAGGGCCCGCAGGGGTCCGGCGCCTGGACGCAGGCCCAGGAGTTCGTCCGGGACGCGGTCAAGGCCTGGTACGACGGCGAGATCGCCAAGGGCCGGACGGCCGCCGACGTGAAGGCCGAGCTGGCCCAGTACGACGTCTACGACCGCTACGACCACGACAAGAACGGCGAGTTCAACCAGCCCGACGGCTACCTGGACAACGTCGTCGTGGTGCACGCCGGCGTCGACGAGACCTGGGGCGGCGGCGCGCAGGGCGCCGACGCGCTGTGGGCGCACCGCAGTTGGGCGTTCCCCGACGCCTCCGGCCAGACCGGCCCGGCGGGCAACAAGATCGGCGGCGCCCCGGTCGGCGACACCGGCCTGTACGTGTACGACTACGTGCAGGGCGGCGAGAACAGCGGAGTCGGCCTGTTCTCCCACGAGTTCGGCCACAACCTCGGCCTGCCCGACCTGTACAGCACCAGCGGCGGCGACAACAGCGTCAACTTCTGGTCGCTGATGTCCTCCGGCTCGTACCTGGGCAAGGGGAAGAACACCACCGGCGGCTACCCCGGTGACCTCGACGCCTGGAGCAAGCTGCAGTTCGGCTGGCTCAACTACGACGAGGCGCAGGCCGCCACCCGCTCCAGCCACGCCCTCGGCGTCAGCGGCTACAACACCGACCAGGCCCAGGCCGTGCTGGTGCACCTGCCGGACAGCACCACCAGCACCGACCTCGCCGACCCGTACCAGGGCGGCCGGCAGTGGTGGAGCGACACCGGCGACAACATGGACAACGCGCTGGCCCGCACCGTCGACCTGCGGGCGGTGAGCGGCCCGGTCACGCTGACCGCCGCCACCTGGTACGACATCGAGCAGGACTACGACTTCCTGTCCGTCGAGGCCTCCACCGACGAGGGCAAGACCTGGAAGGCGCTGGGCGGCACCGTCGACGGCGCGCCGATCGGCAACACCACCGCCAACACGCCCGGCCTGACCGGCACTTCGGGCGCGTACCGGCAGCTGTCGATCCCGCTGGACGGGTACGCGGGGCAGCAGGTCCGACTGCGGTTCCACGTCACCTCGGACAACAACACGCACGGCCACGGCGTCCTGGTCGACGCCGTCCGGATCGCCGCCGGCTCCACCGAGCTGTTCGCCGACGGCGCGGAGGACGGCGTCAACGGCTGGACGGCCACCGGGTTCACCGTCATCACCGGCCGCGCCGCCGTCAAGCAGCACCCGCGCGCCTACCTGGTGGAGAACCGCCGGTACACCGGCTACGGCGCCTTCCTGAAGACCGGCCCGTACAACTTCGGGTACAGCGGCGTCGACGGCAAGAAGGACATCGTCGACAACTACCCGTACCAGGAGGGCGTGCTGGTCTGGCTCTGGGACACCGCCTACGGCGACAACAACACCAAGGACCACCCGGGCGGCGGCCTGATCCTGCCGATCGACGCGCACCCGACGCCGATCCGGTTCGCCGACGGCTCGCTGGTCAACGGCCGCGCGCAGACCTTCGACGCGACCTTCTCGCTGAAGCCGACCACCGCCTTCACCCTGCACAAGGGCGGCGTCCCGGTGCGGATCGGCTCCGAGCCGGCCGTCCCGGCGTTCAACGACCGCACCGGCGTCTACTCCGACCCGGCCACCCCGCAGCTCGGGGTGAAGGTCCCGGACACCAACACCAAGATCGAGGTGGTCCGCGAGGCCCAGGGCGGCCGCGTCACCACCGTCCGGGTGGGCCCGGCCTCCTGAGGCCCGCTCCTCCCTCCCGGCAGCACACGGGCCGTGGCCCCCGGATCCGTCCGGGGGCCACGGCCTTCGGTCTTCCCCGGCACCACCCCCGGGGCCGGCCCGCTCCACGCGGCTGGGCGCACGCGGCTCGGGTCACGCGGGGGGCGTTCACGCGGGGGCCGGTCACGCGGGGGGCGTTGACGCGGAGGCCGTTCACGCGGCTCGACCCACACAACTCGGCACACGTAGTTCGGTCCACGCGCTTCGGTTCACGCGCTTCGGTTCACGCCGCCCGACGTGCTCCACGCGGGCCGGGCAACGATCACCGCAGCCGTCACGGTAACCGCGCCGACCGCGGCGACCGCGGCAACCACGGAAGGCCCGCACCCTTCTTCTCGGGTGCGGGCCTTCGACATGCTGGAGCCCGGCCGGGCGCGGCCCTCAAGAGGTTCCCCGCCGCGCCCGACCGGGGGTCGGTGTGAGGGCCCGTCGTCCGGACCCCCGGGTTGCGGGGGTCCGTCGTCCGAGCCCCCCTGAGTGCGGGGCCCGTCGTCCGGGTCCCCGGGTTGGAGCCGTACCGCCCGCCGTGGGGGAGGCTGAGCGGTACGGCGCTCGGGGAGGTCAGGCCTCCGGGAAGTGGCACGCCGCCTGCCGGGCACCCGGCCCGGCGATCTGCAGCAGCGGCCGTTCCGTCCGGCAGACGTCCTGCGCCTTCGGGCAACGCGGGTGGAATGAGCAGCCGGACGGCGGGTTGGCCGGGCTCGGCGGGTCGCCGAGCAGCACGATCCGCTCGCGCGCCCGCTCCGCCGCCGGGTCCGGCAGCGGTACGGCGGAGAGCAGCGCCCGGGTGTAGGGGTGGGCGGGGTTGCCGTACACCTCCTCCTTGGCGCCGATCTCGACGATCCGGCCGAGGTACATCACCGCGACCCGGTCGCAGACCCGCTTGACCACCGAGAGGTCGTGCGCGATGAACACGTACGCCAGCCCCAGCTCGTCCTGGAGCCGCTCCATCAGGTTGACCACCTGGGCCTGGATCGAGACGTCCAGTGCGGAGACCGGCTCGTCGGCGATCACCAGCCGGGGCGAGGTGGCCAGCGAGCGGGCGATGCCGATGCGCTGCGCCTGGCCGCCGGAGAACTCGTGCGGGTAGCGGTCGATGTGTTCGGGGATCAGCCCGACGAGCTCCATCAGCTCGGCGGCGCGCTTGCGCGCGTCCGCCGCGCTCGACCCCTGGATCAGCAGCGGTTCGGAGATGATCCGGGCCACCGTCTGCCGGGGGTTGAGCGAGGAGTACGGGTCCTGGAAGACCATCTGGAGGTCGCGGCGGTGCGGCCGCAGCTGGGCCTGGGAGAGACCGCCGATCTCGGTGCCGTCGAAGGTGACAGTGCCCGAGGTCGGGTCGAGCAGCCGGACGATCATCCGTCCGGTGGTGGACTTGCCGCAGCCGGACTCGCCGACCAGGCCGAGCGTCTCGCCCTTGCCGACGTCGAAGCTGACGCCGTCCACGGCCCGGACCGCGGATCCCGCCCGGCCGTTGCGGCCGCGCTTGCCGGGGAAGGTCTTGACCAGGTCCCGCACGGAGAGCAGCGGTTCGGCATCCGAGGGGACCCGGGCGGCCGGCAGCGCCTGGGCTGCCGGGGACGCGTGAGCGGTCATGAACGGGCTCCTTGCGGCACCAGCGGCAGGTGGCAGGCGGCCTGGTGGCCGGGGGCGAGCGGACCGAGCGCGGGGCGCTCGGCCAGGCAGCGGGCGTGCTCCTCGGCGGTGGCCGCGGTGGTGCGGGCGCAGCGCGGGGCGAAGGAGCAGCCGGGGGCGGGGGCGATCAGCGACGGCGGGCTGCCGGGGATGGCCCGCAGCGGGGCGTCGTCGGTGTCGTCGAGGCGGGGCAGCGAGTCGAGCAGCCCGCGGGTGTACGGGTGCGCGGGGGCGCTGAACAGCCCGTCCACGGGGGCCTGTTCGGCGGCCCGTCCGCCGTACATGACCAGGACCTCGTGGGCGACCCGGGCGACCACGCCGAGGTCGTGGGTGATCATGACGACGCCGAGGCCGCGCTCCTGCTGGATCCGGGCGATCAGGTCGAGGATCTGGGCCTGGACGGTGACGTCGAGAGCGGTGGTGGGCTCGTCGGCGATCAGCAGGTCGGGTTCGCAGGCGAGCGCCATGGCGATCATCACGCGCTGGCGCATGCCGCCGGAGAACTGGTGCGGGTACTCGTCGATCCGGCGGGCGGGTTCGGGGATGCCGACCTCGCCGAGCATCTCCAGGGCCCGCGCGCGGCCGGCCTTGCGGGAGGCCTTGAAGTGCACCCGGTAGTGCTCGGCGATCTGCTCGCCGACGGTGTAGAAGGGGTGCAGGCTGGACAGCGGGTCCTGGAAGATCATGGCGATCCGCCGGCCCCGGATGGTGCCCAACTGCCGCTCCCCCAGGCCGATCAGCTCCTGCCCGGCCAGCCGGATCGAGCCGTTGACGGCGGCGCCGCGGTGCAGGCCCATCACGGCCAGCGAGGTGACGGACTTGCCGCTGCCGGACTCCCCGACCAGACCGAGGGTCTGCCCGGCCTCGACGGTGAAGGAGATGCCGTCGACGGCCCGGACGGTACCGCGCGGGGTGTCGAAGGAGACTGTGAGATCTTCGACCTCCAACAGTGCCATCAGTACCTCACTCTCGGGTCGACCACCGCGTAGAGCAGGTCGACCAGCAGGTTCGCCGCGACGATGAAGAAGGCCGCGAGCAGGGTGACGCCGAGGATGACCGGCTGGTCGGAGCGGGTCAGCCCGTCGTAGAAGAGCCGGCCGACCCCGGGCAGGCCGAAGATGGACTCGGTGATGACGGCGCCCGCGAGCAGGCCGCCGAGGTCGATGCCGAAGATGGTCAGGATGGGTGTCATCCCGGAGCGCAGCCCGTGCTTGACCGTCACGGTCAGCGCGGGCAGGCCCTTGGCCCGGGCGGTACGGATGTACGGCTCGGCCATCGTCTCGATCATCGAGTTGCGGCTCTGCCGGGCGTACGTGGCCGCGTACAGCAGGGCCAGTGCGATCCAGGGGAGCAACAGGTTGGATGCCCAGCCGAACGGGTCCTCGGTGAAGGGGTGGTACGACGGGTAGGGCAGCAGGCCGGCGGATCGCACGACGCCCCAGATCAGCATGATCGAGGTGAAGTAGACCGGCAGCGAGGCGGCGCCGACCGAGAGGACCGTCAGGATCCGGTCGGTGATGCTGCCCTTGCGCAGGGCCGAGGTGACGCCGGCGCCGAGCCCGAGGACCAGCCAGAGCACCGCCGCGCCGAACGCGAGCGAGATGGAGACCGGCAGGCGGTCGGTGAGCAGGTCCCAGACGGGCAGCCCGTACTCGTACGAGTAGCCGAGGCACGGGAAACCGCAGTGCACGGCGCTGGGGCCGCTGCCGTAGTCGCGGCCGACGAAGATGCCGGCCAGGTAGCTGCCGAACTGGCTCCAGATCGGCTGGTCCAGGCCCATCGCCTCCTTGACGGCGGCGAGTCGCTCGGGGCTGCACGTCTTGCCGCAGGCGGCTGCGGCCGGGTCGTTGGGCAGCAGGTAGAAGATGGTGAAGGTGATGGCGCAGATGGCGAGCAGGATGCCCGCGACACCGATCAGCCGGCGGCCGAGGTAGATGATCACGACCGGCCTCCCCGGGGGTCGAGGATGTCCCGCAGCGCGTCGCCGAGCAGGGTGAAGGCGAGCACCGCGACGAAGAGGAAGACCGTCGGGATGAGGAAGTACGTCGGATCGGTCTCGTAGTGGACGATGCTCTCGGAGATCATCTGCCCCCAGGACGCGGTGGGCGGGCGGACGCCGACGCCGAGGTAGCCGAGCGCGGCCTCGGTGGCGATCATGCCGGGGATCAGCAGCGTGGTGTAGGCGATGATCGGGCCGGAGACGTTCGGCAGGATCTCCCGGGTGAGGATGCGCCAGGAGCGGGCCC
Organism: Kitasatospora sp. RG8; assembly: GCF_017813315.1. Classification (NCBI taxonomy): domain Bacteria; kingdom Bacillati; phylum Actinomycetota; class Actinomycetes; order Kitasatosporales; family Streptomycetaceae; genus Kitasatospora; species Kitasatospora sp. RG8. Next base: position 79,457 of record NZ_JAGIYX010000022.1, on the reverse strand, counting down.
CGCCGACCTTGGCGGCCTCGACGTACTCACGGTGCTTGAGCGAGAGCGTCTGGCCGCGGACCACCCGGGCGATGCCGGGCCAGCCGAACAGGCCGATCACCAGGGTCATCAGCAGGATCCGGTTGACGTCCTTGGCCACCGACATCATGGCGATCATGAAGATCAGCGAGGGGAAGGACATCGTGAGGTCCATCAGCCGGGAGAGCGCCGCGTCGATGCGGCCGCCGAAGTAGCCGGCCGCGATGCCGGCCAGGGTGCCGACGATCACGACGAGGGCGGTCGCGGTGAACGCGATCAGCAGCGAGACCTGCCCGCCGTGCAGGACGCGGGCGAACAGGTCGCGGCCCGAGCCGGGTTCGACGCCGAGCCAGTGCCGGCTGCCGATCCCGCCGAAGTCGCCGATCGGGACACCGCCCATGTAGGGGTCGACGGCGCGCTTGTCGAACTCTTCGGGGGTCCAGCCGCCGAGGGAGCTCAACGGGCCGGCCAGGGCGGCCGACAGCACCAGCACGGCGACGGTGATCAGGCCGAAGCGGGCCGAGCCCTTGGCCCACAGCTGGTCCCAGACCAGCCGCCAGGGCCCGCGCCCGGTGGCCTTCGCGGGGCCCGCCGCCGTGTTCTCCACGGCGGCGGGCTCAGTGGTTGTACTCATCGGATGACGGTCCCTCAGCCCTGGCTCTTCGCAGGGTCCTTGAGGCCGACCACGGCCATGTCGAGCATGCCCGCGTAGCCGGAGTTGCCGAAGGCGCCGGCCACGTTGGTGCCAACCAGCAGCGGGCGGCGCTGCCACATCAGCGGGACGGCCGGGGCCTTCTTCAGCAGCTCCTCGTCGAGCTGCTTCCAGGCGGCGTTGGCCTGGGCCAGGTCGGTCATGGCCGCGATCTGGTCCATCCGGTCCATCGTGGCCTGGTCGCGGAACTGGCTGTAGTTGCCCTGGTTGCCCTTCTCCTTGATGGTGCGGCCGTCGAAGAGGAAGGGCAGGAAGGTGGCGCCGGACGGGTAGTCCGGGCACCAGCCGTTGATGTACAGGTCGGGGGCGTTCTTGATGTCGCCGACGGCGTCGGCGATGGCGGAGGCGTCCATGGTGTTGACGGTGACCTGGATGCCGGCCTTGGCCAGCGACTGCTGGAGCGCCTCACCGCGGCTCTTGTCCCCGATGGAGACGGTGAGCGAGACCTTGAGGTCGGTCTTGCCGGCCGCCTTCAGCAGCTCCTTGGCCTTCTCCGGGTCACCGGCGGCCGGGATCTTCAGCGGGTCGGCCTTGGCGCCGCCGGTGAGCGCGGGCGGCAGGTAGGAGGTGGCGACATCGGCCAGCGCGGGACCGCCGAACGCGGTGACCTGGGCCTCGCGGTCAACCGCGTACATCATCGCCTCGCGGACCTTCGGGTCGTCGAAGGGCGCCTTGGCGTTGTTCAGGTACAGCATGTCGGTACAGCCGGTCTGCTCGGCCACCATGCGGCCCTTGACGTCCGCCTTGGGCAGCACCTTGGAGACGGACTCGTGCTGCATCCACGGCATCTCGATGGTGGAGGCGTCGGCGCCGTCACTGGCGATGATCCGGTCGTCGACCTGGCCGCCCTTGAGGCCCTGGGTGACCACGATCTTGTCCGGGTAGGCCTTGCGGACCGAGTCGGAGGCCTGGTCCCAGTTGGTGTTGCGGACCAGCACGAGCTGCTTGCCGCGGTCGTAGGAGGCGATCTTGTACGGCCCGGAGGAGAACGGCCGTGAGTCGTACTGCGTGCCCTTCTCCTGCGACTGCGGCACCGGGGAGAAGGTCGGCAGGGTGGCCGTGTACGAGAACTCGGCGACCGGGCGCTTGAGGCGGAAGACGATCGTCTTGTCGTCCGGCGTCTCGATGCTCGACAGGTGCTCGCCGGTCAGCGGGCCCTTGTAGTTCTCGCCGCCGGCCAGGTACTGGACGGCGTAGTCGGGGCCACCGGTGAGGTCCGGGGAGAAGGACCGCTCGACGTTGTACTTGATGTCGGCGGACTTGATCGGGCTGCCGTCCTCGTACTTCAGACCGTCACGCAGGGTGAAGGTCCAGGTCTTGCCCCCGTCGGAGGACTTGCCGAGGTCGGTGGCGAGGTCCGGCACGATCTCGCTGCCGGCGGCGCCCGGCTCGGCCTTGAAGGTGACCAGGGTGCGGTAGATCAGCCGGGTGCCGAAGTCCATGTGCGGCAGCACCCAGTTGCGGGCCGGGTCGAGGTGGGCGAAGTCCTGGTTGGTCAGCACGGTCAGGGTGCCGCCCTTGACCGGCGTGCCGCCGACGATCTCGCCGGACGCCGCACCCGGCGCCTTGGTGCTGCCGGCGGCGGCGTCGCCGCTGTCGCTCTTGTCCTTGTCACCACAGGCCCCGAGGCCGAGGGTCAGTGTGGCTGCGATAACCGCCGCGAGGGCGGCGTGGGTGCGCCTGGTCATGTGCAACTCCGCAGTGGGGGCCCGAAGCGAGGGCCGTGCTCCGACCCCGGCGCTGATCCGGGGCCCGGCCGGGAGAGCGACCTCAGGGGGTCTAGCCGCTCCACGGTGTGACCCGTAACATAGTAATGTGAAATTGCACTGCACAAGAGGTGACGCATCCCGTTACCGAGCTGTGTCCGTGCGGACCTCCAGCCCCACTTAGGAGAATCACGGTGACCCTCCGTCAGACCGGCCTCAACACCGGCAGCCACGACCTCCCCGTCTCGCCCGCCCTCAACGCCTTCATGGGCACCTCCTGGGCCCCCACGCCCCTGCCCGCCGAGGACCGGGTCCCCGGGTACACCGTGCTGCCCGGACGACGCAGCCGGCTCTCCGCGGCCTTCCCCGGCGAGCGCCTGATCGTCCCGGCCGGCCGGCTCAAGGTGCGCAGCAACGACGTCGACTACCGCTTCCGCCCGCACAGCGCCTATGCCTGGCTCACCGGCCTCACCGGCGAGGACCAGGTCGGCCACGTCCTGGTCCTCGAACCCTCGGGGCCCGAGGGCCACGAGCCCGTGCTCTACCTGCGCCCCCGCTCCCCGCGCGGCGGCGACCCGGTCCGCGGCGCCGAGTTCTTCCGCGACCGCCGCTACGGCGAGTTCTGGGTCGGCCGCCGCCCCGACCTCGACGAGGCCGCCCGGCTCACCGGCGTGCGCGTCGAGCACCTCGACGAGCTGGACAAGCTCCTCACCGGCCCGCAGCCGGCCACCCGCGTCCTCGCCGACGTCGACCCCGAGCTCGACGCCGCCACCGGCCGCCCCGGCTCCCCCGGGATCGCCCAGGCCGACGGCACCCTCGCCGCCGTCCTGTCCGAGCTGCGCCTGGTCAAGGACGCCTGGGAGGTCGAGCAGCTCCAGCTCTCCGTCGACCACACCGTGCTGGGCTTCGAGGACGTCGTCCGCGCCCTGCCCGCCGCGTTCCGCCACCACCGCGGCGAGCGCTGGATCGAGGGCGTCTTCAACCTGCGCGCCCGCGCCGAGGGCAACGGCATCGGCTACGAGACCATCGCCGCCAGCGGCGCCCACGCCTGCGTCCTGCACTGGATCCGCAACGACGGCGCCCTCGACCCGAACACCCTGCTGCTGCTCGACGCCGGCGTGGAGACCGACACCCTCTACACCGCCGACATCACCCGGACCCTCCCGCTGAACGGCACCTTCAGCCCGGTCCAGCGCCAGGCCTACGAGCTGGTCCTCGCCGCCCAGCAGGCCGGCATCGACACCCTGCGCCCCGGCGCCCGCTTCCGCGACTTCCACGCCGCCGCCGCCCGGGTCATCGCCGAGGGCCTGGCCGACTGGGGCATCCTGCCGGTCTCCGCCGAGGAGGCCCTCGCCGACGACAGCGGCCTCTACCGCCGCTACACGCTCTGCGGCACCGGCCACATGCTCGGCCTCGACGTCCACGACTGCGCCAAGGCCCGCGCCGAGACCTACCTCGACGGCGTCCTCGAGGAGGGCCACGTCCTCACCGTCGAGCCCGGCCTCTACCTCCAGCCCGACGACGAGACCCTCCCCCTCGAACTCCGCGGCCTCGGCATCCGCATCGAGGACGACCTCGTCATCACCGCCGACGGCGCCCGCCTGATGTCCGGCGCCCTCCCCCGCACCGTCCCGGCCATCGAGTCCTGGATGGCCGAGCTCCTCGGCTGAGGCTCACGCCGCGGGGGGCCGGGCGACCAGGGTCACCCGGCCCCCCGCGGCAGCGCCACGTCCCGGCGGGGACCCGCCACCACCGCGCCGCGCTCAGCGACAGGCCTGCTTCCACAGCTCCTTGACGATCTCCGCGGCCGGCCCGCCGCGGGCCGCCCGGTGGCCGGTGCCCGCCCACAGGTGCATCGCCGACGTGTCCGCCCGCGCGGCCGCCGCAGCGCGCAGCGGCTGGGTGAGGTGGTGCACCTCGGGGTAGGCGGCCGGCGCGTACGGGCCGAACCGCTCGATGAACGCGTTGCGCAGACCGCGCGCCGGACGGCCGGTGAAGGCCCGGGTCACCACCGTGCCGGGGAGTTCGGCCAGGGCCGCCCGGTGCGCCGCCGACGCGCCGGACTCGTCGGCCCGCAGCAGCGCCGTCCCCAGCTGGACCGCCACCGCACCGGCCCGCAGCGCGGCCGCGATCCCCGCACCGTCGGCCAGGCCGCCCGCCGCGACGAGCGGCAGCGCCGTCACCGCCCTTACCGCGGCCAGCAGTTCGAGCAACGGAACGTCCCCCGGCCGGTCCGCGACCCGGTGGGTGGCCCGGTGCCCGCCCGCCTCCGGGCCCTGGACGCAGAGCGCGTCCATCCCGGCCGCCTCGGCGCACCGCGCCTCCTCGGGCGTGGTGACCGTGCCGACCTGGTAGGTGCCGGCCGCCCGCAGGGCCCGCGCCTCCTCGGGCGAGGGCAGGCCGAAGGTGTACGACACCACGGGGACGGGCACCGGCCGGGCCAGCAGCGCGGCGATCTTGGCGTCCCAGTCGTCGCGGTCCGGCGCGATCGCCACGGGCAGCCGGACACCCCGGCGGTCGGCCTCCGGGAGCAGGCGCTCCCGGTACGCGGCGACGGCCAGCGGGTCGCCGGGCCCGGCGGGGACGAAGAGGTTCACGCCGAACGGACGGTCCGTCAGCCCGGCCGTCCGCTCGATCTGTTCGACCATCGCACCGGCGCTCCGGTACCCGCCGGCGAGCATGCCGAGCCCGCCGGCCGCGTTGACCGCGGCCACCAGCTCCGGCGTGGACGCCCCGCCCGCCATGGGCGCGGCGATGACGGGGACGGCGAGCTCGCCGGGGCTGACGGCGGCCGTACGGGGTGCCTCCACGCGGGTCCTCCACTCCACGGAACGGTTCGGACCCGACCAACCCTACGCCCGGCCCCGCGCCGCACGGCGCCCCGCCGTCGCCGCCTCCCCCGGCCGTCACCCCTCCCCGGCCGTCACACCCCCCGCCGGATGAGCCCCCGCCCGCGCGCCTCCCGGACCGCCGCCGTGCGCGAGTCGACGCCCAGCTTGGTGTAGATGTGGACCAGGTGCGACTTTACCGTCGCCTGGCTCAGGTGCAGCCGCTGGCTGATCTGCTGGTTGGTCAGCCCGTCCGCGACCAGGCCCAGCACCTCGGTCTCCCGCGCGCTGAGGGCGGCCGACGGCGTCCGCATCCGTTCCAGCAGCCGGTCGGCCACCGTGGCGGCCAGCGCCGTGCGCCCGGCCGCCGCCGAGCGGACCGCCCGGGCGAGCTCCTCGGGCGGCGCGTCCTTGAGCAGGTAGCCGGTGGCGCCGGCCTCCAGCGCCGGGAGGGTGTCGGCGTCGGTGTCGTAGGTGGTGACGACGAGCACCCGCGGAGCCCCGGCCCCACGGGCGGTGATCGCCGCGGTGGCCTGGGCGCCGTTCATCGCCGAGCCCGGCCCGAACTGGAGGTCCATCAGCACCACGTCGACCTCCACCTCCGCCGCCAGCTGGACGGCCCGTTCGGCGGTGGCGGCCTCGGCGACGATGGCGAAGTCCGGTTCGCTCTCCAGCACGGCCCGCAGGCCGGCCCGGACCACCGGGTGGTCGTCGGCGAGCAGCAGTCGGATCACCTGATCACTCACGAACGCTCCTCGGTCCCGTAGATCGGCAGGGTCGGACAGGTCGGACAGGTCGGACGGGCCCCGCAGACCGCGCGGGCCGCCCGGGATCCACGGGCCGCGCCGACTGCACGCGCCGCACCGACCGGGCAGGCCGCGCGGCTCATGCCGGGTCCTCGTGCACGGCGGCGGGCACCGGCAGCAGCACGGCGAGCGCCGTCCCCTCCCCCGGCGCGGACTCCACGGTGAACGTACCGCCGAGCGCCCGCGCCCTGGCCCGCATCGACGGCAGGCCGAAGCCGCCGTCCCCGCCGGCGCCGCCCGCCCCCGCGGCGACCGCCGCGGGGTCGAACCCGGTCCCGTCGTCGAACACGTCCAGCGCCACCTCGCCCTCCATGTAGCTGAGCGTCACCTCGGCGTGCGAGGCCTTGGCGTGCCGCACCGCGTTGCCGAGCGCGGACTGCGCGATCCGCAGCAGCGCGACCTCCTGCGGCACCGGCAGCTGCACCCGGTCCCCCGAGACGTGCAGGCGGACGGGCAGGCCGCTGTGCGCCGTGGTGGTGGCGCAGAGCCGCTCCAGGGCGACCGGCAGCGAGCTGCCCTCCAGGTCGGCCGGGGCGAGCGCACGGACGAAGCGCCGGGCCTCGGCGAGGTTGTCCTGGGCGGCCTGCCGGGCCTGCTCGACGTAGTCGGCGGCGGCCTCGGTCCGCTCGGGCAGCGCCCGCTGGGCGGCGCGCAGCAGCAGCTGGATGCTGGAGAGGCTCTGCGCGAGGGTGTCGTGGATCTCCCGGGCGAGCCGTTCGCGCTCGGCGAGCACACCGGCCGCGTGGTGGGCGGCGGCGGCGTCGGCGCGGGCGGCGGTCAGCTCGTCGATGAGCCGGCGCCGCTCCTCGCTCTCCCGGTAGAGCGCCTGGTAGCCGAGGACGGTGGCGGTGGCGACGGCCGCGCCGAGCGCGGGCCCGATGGCGGCGGCCAGGCTGAACGCGTGCTGGTGCCAGGACCAGGCCGTGATCGCCGCGGCCGCCGTGAGTGCGACCGCCACGAGCCCGCCCCGGCGGCCGAGCAGGTGCAGCTCCAGGAAGTACAGCGGGAAGGCCAGCCAGACCCCGTCCTGGGTGGCGACCAGCACGCCCACCCAGGTGACGCCGAGCAGTGCCAGCCAGAGCGCGGCGGCCCGCCGGGACCGCCGGACGGCCCCGACCAGCGGCCCGGCCGCGTAGACGGCGGCCATCGCGGTGGCGGCCGCGGTGACGGCCGCCGGGTCGCCGTCGCGGCCCGCCAGGGCCCGGGCGACGGCGAGCGCCAGCAGGCCCGCCACCAACAGGTGCAGGCAGACCTGGAGCACGCGGGCGACGGGGGTGGTGCGAAGTCGTTCGGTCGCCATCCGTCCAGCCTAGGATCCGCGCCGCCCTCCAGGCATCAATCAAAAGGTTGAACTCCGCTTCTTCCCTTTGATGCCAGGGATCCAATCCCCCGGGCGATGCCCGCCGACTCCCTCCTCCGCGACCGTGGTCAGTGTTGCCGGAGCAGTCGAGCAGAGAGGCCGGACGTGTTTGTCGCCTGGAGGGACCTGGGGTTCGCCAAGGGGCGGTTCGCCCTGATGGGAACCGTCATCGTGCTGATCACCGTGCTGGTCGGCCTGCTCTCGGGCCTGACGGCCGGGCTGGGCCGGCAGAACATCTCGGCGATCACCGGCCTGCCCGCCGACCGGCTGGTCTTCTCGAAACCGGCCGACGGCCAGCAGCTGTCCTTCACCGACTCCCAGGTCACACCGGAGCAGTGGCAGGGCTGGGCGCAGCAGCCGGGCGTCACGTCCGCGCAGCCGCTCGGCATCACCACCACCAAGGCCGGCGCCGGGCAGCGCACCGCCGCGCTCTCGGCCTTCGGCGTGCCGGACGGCTCCGGGCTCGCCCCGCAGGGCTCCCTGGTCGCCCCCGGCCGGGCCGTGCTCTCCGAGACCGCCGCCGAGGACCTCGGGGGTCTGCGCCCCGGCGCGGCCTTCACCCTGGCGGGCCACCCGCTCCAGGTGGCCGCGGTGTCGGGTGACGCCTCCTACAGCCACACCCCGGTCGTCTGGACCAGCCTCACCGACTGGCAGCAGTTCGCGCCGGGCGGCGCCGGGCACGCCACCGTGATCGCCCTGATCACGACCTCCGGCGCCGACCCTGCCGCCGGTGACGCCCGCTTCGGCACCGAGACCAGGAGCCGCGACGACGCGCTGGCCGCCATCGGCTCCTACACCTCCGAGAACGGCTCGCTCCAGCTGATGCGCGGCTTCCTGTTCGCCATCTCGGCGCTGGTCATCGGTGCCTTCTTCACCGTCTGGACGATCCAGCGCAGCGGCGACGTCGCCGTCCTGAAGGCGCTCGGCGCCTCGACCCGCTACCTGCTGAGGGACGCGCTCGGCCAGGCCGTGCTGCTGCTGGTGCTCGGCACGGCCGTCGGCACCGCCATCGCGGCCGGCGCGGGGGCGCTGATCGGCTCCGCGGTCCCGTTCGTCCTGGACGCCCCGACCGTCCTCCTGCCGGCCGCCGTGATGATCGCGCTCGGCGCGGTCGGCGCCGCCCTGTCCATCCGCCGGATCACCTCCGTCGACCCGCTGACCGCCCTGGGGAGCGCCCGATGACCCTCGCACTCGACCGCATCACGCTCACCTACCCGGACGGCGACGGCCGGCTGACCGCCCTGGACGAGGTGTCGCTCACCGTCCCCAAGGGCTCGATCACCGCGGTGGTGGGCCCGTCCGGCTCCGGCAAGTCCAGCCTGCTGGCGGTCGCCGCGACCCTGATCGCCCCGGACACCGGCCGGGTCGTGGTGGACGGCGTCGAGACCACCGGCCTGAACCGCGCCGAGCTCACCGCCCTGCGCCGGCACCGGATCGGCATCGTCTTCCAGCAGGCCAACCTGCTGCCCTCGCTCACCGCGGCCGAGCAGCTCCAGGTGATGGCCCACCTCGACGGCCGCTCCCCACGCGCCGCCCTCCCCCGGGCCCTCGAACTCCTGGACGCCGTGGGCCTGCGCGACCAGGCCGGCCGCCGCCCGCACCAGCTCTCCGGCGGTCAGCGCCAGCGCGTCAACATCGCCCGCGCGCTGATGAACGACCCGACCGTCCTGCTGATCGACGAGCCGACCAGCGCCCTCGACCACGACCGCGGCGCCGCCGTGATCGACCTCATCACCGACCTCACCCACCGCCGCGCCACGGCCACGGTGCTGGTCACCCACGACCGCACCCACCTCACCGCGGTCGACCAGGTCGCCGAGGTCCAGGACGGCAGGCTGACCGTCCCGGCGGCGGCCTGAGCTACTTCTTCGCCGCGAGCACGTCGTCCACCGCGAGCGTCACGGACGCCCCGATCGACTCGGGCAGCGTGAAGCTCTGTCCGGGGTGGTGGACGGCGTGCAGGCGGTACTCGCCGTCCTGCGGCTCGGTCAGCACCATGACACGCTGATTGGTCCGGTCCACGATCACGTAGACGGGGACCCCGGCGGAGGCGTAGGCAGCGGGCTTCTTCTTGAGGTCGTCACTGTGGTTGGAGGAGGTCACCTCCAGCACGAGACGGAAGACCGCGGGGTCGTAGCAGTTGTACTCGATCAGATGGTCATCGCTGTCCGCATCGAGAACGGCCAGGTCAGGGACGGCATAATCCGATGGCCCGTCAGGCAGCCAGATGCCGATGTTCTGGAAGACCTCCGTCTCACCGTCATCGAGGCCGGCCTCGAAGAGGGCGCGCATGAGCCTGGTCAGCGAGCGACCGTGTCGCATGTTCGGCGGCGGCGTCACGGTGATCTGGCTCCCGATGATCTCGACCCGGTAGCCGGGGAGCTGGTTGGAGATCAGCTCGGCGGCTTCGAGCAGCGTCGGCTGCTCCATGGGCTCTTCCACTGCTGCGGCGGACACGGAATTCCTCCTGGCTGCCGATGTCGAGAGCATCATCGTAGAGCCGGGCCACGTTCGGGCACCCGATCGTCCGCATTCACCCGAACGGGCGGTTTGGCTCCTACCGGGCCCGCAGCTTCAGGGCCGGACGGGGCTCCTCCGGCTCGGCCTGGCCCTCGGCCCAGAGCGAGCGGACGTGGCCGAGGTGGCGGGTCATGCAGGCCTCGGCGGCCGCCGCGTCGCCGGAGATCATGAGGTCGAGCAGCTCCAGGTGCTCCTCCGCGGAGGTGACCAGCTCGCCGCGCTCGTCGAGGCGGTTGAGGCCGTAGAGGCGGGAGCGCTTGCGCAGGTCGCCGACGACCTCGACCAGGTGGGCGTTGCCGGCGAGGCCGAGCAGGTCCAGGTGGAACTGGCGGTCGGCCTCCAGGTAGCCGATCAGGTCGTGCTTGCGGGCGGCGGCGACGATGGCCTCGGCCTGCGGGCGCAGCGCCTCCAGCTGTTCGGCGGTGGCGGTGCCGGTCACCCGCCCGATGGTGGGGATCTCGATCAGGGCGCGGATCTCGGTGTACTCGTCGAGGTCGCGCTCGTTGAGCTCGGTGACGCGGAAGCCCTTGTTGCGGACGGCCTCGACCAGGCCCTCGCGGGCGAGGTCGAGCATCGCCTCGCGGACGGGGGTGGCGGAGACGCCGAAGTCGGCGGCGAGGGCGGGCGCGGAGTAGACCACGCCCGGGCGCAGCTCACCGGAGATCAGGGCGGCGCGCAGCGCGTGGGCGACCTGGTCGCGCAGCCGCTCCTGGACGGAGATCAGGGTGCGGGGTTTCAGGTCGGACATGGTGTTCCTCCGGTGGTTGCAGAACACCAGCGTACAATGTCACGTTACGTTGAGTGTGCAACATTTCGTGATTCGGGTGATCCGTCGCCGGACCACGGCCGCGGCGGGGACCGGCCGTGACCGGGACCATCGTCGCAGCGGCCGCCGGCCGTGACAACGGCCGGCGGCCCGCTCCGCCGCAACGATCCCGCTACACGTCCCTGAACTGGCTGATCACACTGGTCACGCTGGACGCCCCGTGCCCGGCGGCGACCCCGCGCCGGAAGACGTCGGCCACCAGCGCCGGCAGCGCGTCGTCCACCCCGGAGGCCGCCGCCGTGTGCCGGACGTGCTCCACACTGGCGAGGCCCATGGCGAGCCGGTCCACGTCGCCCGCATGGTGGCCGGCTGCGATCCGGGGCGCGTAGAACGCGAGGAAGCCGGGTATGGAGGCGGCCGTCGAGGCGGCGTGGGGCAGGAACTCGTCGGCCGGGATGCCGTTGGCCTCGGCGACCGCGGTGGCGTGCAGGTAGCCGGCCATCGAGGTCCAGAAGAGGTCCATCTGGAGCTGGTAGTACAGCTGGGCCAGCCCGGGGTCGTCGCCGCGGTAGTCGGCGCCGGTCATGACCTCCAGGGTGGCCCGGTGCCGCCTGAACAGCCCGACCGGCCCGCTGTAGAAGGTGAACGACCCCTCCTTGCCGATGCCCGAGGGCGGCACCTGCACCCCTCCCGTGAGGTGGCCAGCGCCGAGCGCGGCGAGTCGGCGGGCGGCCTCACGGGCCCGCTCCGGGGTGTCCGAGCTGAGGTTGACGACCACCTTCCCGGCGAGCACGCCCTCGGCGGCGGAGAGGACGGCGAAGACCGCGTCGTAGTCGGTCAGGCTGAGCACCACCAGCTCGTTGGCGGCGACGGCGGCCTCGGCACTGGGTGCGAGGACGGCGCCACGGGCGACCAGGCCGGCGGCCCGGGCGGCGGTCCGGTTCCAGACCGTGACGGCGTGACCGGCGTCCAGGTAGGCGCCGGCCATCGCCTGCCCCATCGGGCCGAGGCCGATCACGGTGACGGGCTTCCTGGACTCCTGCTGCGGGACGGACATGGGACTCCCCCTCCACTAGAACGATCGCTCTATCCAGGGACGAAGCTAGCACGGATCTGGAACGAACGCTCTATTCAGAACGTCGGCTAGACTCACGCCGTGAAGACGACGACCACCGGCACCCGCGAGCGGATCGTCCGCGCCACCTCCCGGTTGCTGCAGCGCCAGGGGTACGAGGGCACCGGGATCAAGCAGATCTCGCGCGAGGCGGAGGCCACCCTCGGCTCCGTCTACCACTTCTTCCCGGGCGGGAAGCAGGAGTTGGCCGCAGCGGCGATCCGCCACGGCGACCGGGAGTTCGCGGGCATGCTGCGCGAAGGGCTGGGATCGTCGGAGGACCCGGCCGAGGCGGTCACCGCCTGCACCCGGCTGCTCGCCGTGGCCCTGCGCGAATCCGGCTGGCAGGACGGCTGCCCGATCACCAGTACCGCACTGGAGACGGTCGGCCGCGCCCCGGTGATCGAGCAGGCCGTCGTCGAGGCCTTCGCCAACTGGCGCGCCGTCGTCGAGGAGAAGCTGCTCGCGGCCGGTCTCGGCGCCGACGACTCGCGTGAACTGGCCGCCACCGTCATCAGCACCCTGGAGGGCGCCGAGCTCGCCGCCCAGGTCGCCCGCAGCGAGGAGCCGCTGCACGTCACCGGCAAGCACCTGGCCCGCCTGATCGGCACCTACCGGTAGGACGCGCGGCGCCGGACCGGACGACGGGGCGCAGCCACAACGGACCGCTGCGCCAACGGACCGGGCCGGACGACGGGCCACATCGACAACGGACCGTAACGCCCGGCACGCCGCAGCGACAACGGACCGGACCGTGCCGGGCCGGACGACGGGCCGGGAAAACGGAAAAGCGGCCGGCGCGGCAGGGGATCCCTTCCCCGCCACGCCGGCCGCAGCTTGCGGCCCACCCACTCACGACGCCCGACCAGAGCCCGGGGAAACGGACTTGGGAATCGAACTCGCCCTCTACGACCGCCGCCCTCCCGGACACCGGAAGCGGCCCGCCGTCGAGCTGCACCTCTCACTCGGCCACGGCGACGCGCTGGCGGCCGCCCTCGCCGCCCACGCCCACCCCACCGGCCACCGCCTCGGCCGGGTCGACCCCTACGGCGACACCCTGTTCAACGAGCAGGACGCCGCCGCCGCACTGGCCGAGACGGCCGCCCTGCTGGACCGGTGCACCACCGAGGCCCAGCGGGCGGCCGTCCGCGACCTCGCCGAGGTGCTCGCCACGTGTGCCGGCACCCCCGGCAGTTGGCTCTGCTTCCTCGGCGACTGAGAGTCCCTCAGCAGTCGCGCCGGTGCATCTGCGCCGCGACCGCGAGGTCCTCCCATGCCATGCCGACGCTCTTGAAGAACCGCGGCCGGTCACCCGGCACCGGCACCTCGCCGCGCACCAGCTCGGCCAGGTTCCAGAGCGCGTCCGCGCCGGTGACACCCGCCATCAGCAGGTCCCCGGCCTCCCGCAGCGCGACGGCCCGCGCCTCGACGTAGAGCTCCGCCCGGCCGACCAGGGTCGCGTCCACCTCGCGGGCCTGCGGCTCGTGCGAGCCGACCGCCGCCACGACGGCGTGGTCCGGCACCAGCGCGCCGTCGAACAGCGGGGTGCGCGCGGTGGTGCAGCAGACCACCAGGTCGGCCCCGGCCACCGCGTCCGGCGTCCCCACCCCGGCCGACAGCCCGAGCCGGCGCGCGTACGCGGCCAGCGCCTCGGCGGGCACCTCGCTGCGGGCCACCACCGTGACCCGGGTCAGCGGCCGGACGGCGAGCAGTGCGTCCAGGTGCCCGTACGCCTGCGGCCCGGCGCCGAACAGCACCAGATGCGCGGCGTCCGGCGCGGCCAGCCGGCGCAGCGCGACGGCGGTGACGGCTGGCGTGCGGAGTGCGGTGAGCGCGGCGCCGTCCATGAGGGCGACGGGCTGCAGCGTCGGACCGTCCAGCAGCAGGTAGCTGCCGGTGATCCGGGGCAGGCCGATCCCGGGGTTGGCGGGGGCCACCCCGGCGATCTTCACCCCGACGTACTCGGCGGAGGCCGCGGGCATCAGCAGCAGTTCCCCGGCCGGCACCGGCACCGCCGAGCGGGCGGGCGCGGTCTCGGGGTCCAGCCCCTCCAGCAGCACGCGCTCGATCGCGTCGGCCGCCTCCACCGGGGTCAGCCCGGCGGCGTCCGGGCCGGCGCCCGGCGCGGCGTGCTGGAGCGGCTCAGCAGCCGCGCCGGGCAGCGTGAGGGCGGGCGTTCCCGCGGCGCCGGCCAGGCCGCCGGCCCGGTCACCGGTCAGGCCTCCGGCCCGGTCACCGGTCGAGCCTCCGGTCAGGTCACGGGCCAGGCCGCCGGTCACAGCAGGAACCCCGTTCCCAGCTCGTCGCCGGCCTCCAGCACGAAGGAGTGCTCGCCGGTCCGGTGGGCGGTGCCGGTGACCTCTGTGACCACGCCCCCGTCGAACGGGTCGCCGCCCGGGAGCACCCGGCCGCCGAACACCGTCCCGACCAGCGACTCGTGCCGCAGCTCCTCGCCCGGGGCCAGCCGGCCCTCGGCGGCGAGGACGGCGAGCCGGGCCGAGGTCCCGGAGCCGCACGGCGAGCGGTCGATCTGGCCGTCCGCGAAGACGGTGACGTTGCGCTGGCTCAGCCCCCCGTCCGCGGTGGGCACTTCGTCGTACAGGATGACGCCGTAGACGCCCGAGAGCAGCGGGTCCACGGGGTGCTCGACGGCCGGCGAGCCGGCCAGGGCGGCCCTGATCTCCCGCCCGGCGGCGGTGAGTTCGGCCAACTGGGCGGGTTCGACGGCCAGGCCGAGGGCGGCGGCCGGGACCGAGACGTAGCAGGCGCCCGCGTGCGCGACCGACACCTCCACCAGGCCCCGCGGGGTGTCCACGGCGAGCTTGAGCGCGGTGACGACGGTCGGCACGTTGCGGAAGGTCACCCCGGTGGTCCGGCCGCCCCGGCGGTGGACCAGGGCGGTGACCCGCCCGGAGGGGACGTCGATCCGCACCCGGGCCACCCCGTCGTCCGGCGCCGCGACCAGCCCGGAGTCCACCGCCCAGGCGCCGAGCGCGATGGTGCCGTGGCCGCAGGCGGTCGAGTAGCCGTCCTTGTGCCAGAAGAGCACGCCGAGGTGCGCCTCGTCGTCGTCCGGCGGCACGAGGAAGCCGCCGTACATCCCGGCGTGGCCGCGCGGCTCACGGGTGAGCAGCTGCCGCACCTCGTCGAGGGCGCTCGGCCGGGGCGCGGTGGCGGTGCCGCCGGCGCCGAGCGCGATGGCCCGGCGCTCGGCGACGCTGTCACCGGGGATGCCCGGCACACCGTCGAGGACGATCCGGAACGGCTCCCCGGCCGTGTGGTAGTCCACGGTCCGGACGTGCATCACGCACCACCGGCCGGCAGCAGGGTGACGGTGCGGCCCTGGGTGTAGAAGTCCAGCGCGGCCTGGCCCTGCTCCCGGGCGCCGTGGCTGGCGCCCTTGGCGCCGCCGAACGGCAGGTGGAAGTCGACGCCGCTGGACGGCGCGTTGACCCGGATCATGCCGGCGTCGAGCCGGTCGGCCACGGCGAGCGCGACGTCCAGGCTGCGGGTGTGCACCGAGGCGGACAGCGTGTACGGGGTGTCGTTGGCGAGCGCGATCGCCTCGTCCAGGTCGGCCGCGGCGTGGAGCACGGCGATCGGGCCGAAAAACTCCTCGCGCCGCAGCGGGTGGTCGTCCGGCACCTCGGCGACCAGGGTCGGGTCGAGGTACCAGCCGGTCCGGTCCGGCACGTCGCCGCCGGCCAGCACCTCGGCGCCGGCCTCCCGGGCCGAGGCGACGGCCGCGGTGATCTCGTCCCTGGTGGCGGAGCTGATGACCGGCCCGCAGGCCGAGTCGTCGACCTTCGCGAGGGCCTTGACCAGCGCCTCGCTCAGCGGCTCGTAGGCCTCGCCGACGGCGATCACCCGGCTGGTGGCGGTGCACTTCTGCCCGGCGTAGCCGGCGATCGCGGAGGCCAGGTGGGCGGCGGCCTGGTCCATGTCGGCGTCCGGGAGGACCAGCGCCGCGTTCAGCCCGCCGAGCTCGGCCTGGACCGGGATGCCGCGCTCGGTGGCGGTGCGGACCACCTGGCGGCCGACCCCGGTGGAGCCGGTGAACGAGACCACGTCCGCGGCGCCGACCAGCTCCCCGCCCTCCGCGCCGCCGCCCGGCAGCACGGTGAACACGTCCTGCGGCAGCCCGGCCCCGGCCACCAGCTCGGCCAGCCGCAGCGCGCAGCCGATCGCCTCGGAGGAGGGCTTGAGCACCACGGAGTTGCCGACGGCCAGCGCCGGGGCGGCCTTCCACGTCGGGATCGCCAACGGGAAGTTCCAGGGCGTGATCAGCCCGGCCACCCCGTACGGGCGGCGGCGGGTGAGCAGCAGGCCCTCGCCGGCGGCCGTCTCGTGGACGGCGCCGGACGCCGCGAACGGCGCCTGCGCGTAGTAGCGCCAGATGGCGGCCGTACGGGCGACCTCGCCGCGCGCCTCGGCGAGCGGCTTGCCGACCTCGCGGACGACCAGCGCGGCCAGCTCCTCGGCGTGCGCCTCGACCGCCTCGGCGATCCGGGTGAGCGCCGCGGAGCGGGCGCCGGCACCGGCGGCGAGCCATCCGGGCTGCGCGGTCCGGGCGCGGACGACGGTCGCCCGGACGGCTTCGGCACCGGGCTTGGGGGCCTCGGCGACGAGGTCCGCGGGGTCGGCGGGGTTGTACGAACGGATCGTCACGGCAAGCAGTCCTTCGGGGGGGTGGTTCGGCGGGGAGCGGCGGGCTCAGAGCAGGAAGCCGGCCGGGAACGGGTCGCTCGGGTCGAGGAAGTACTGGGCGGTGCCGGTGATCCAGGCCCGCCCGGTCACGGTGGGGACGACGGCGGGCCGCCCGGCCACCTCGGTCTCCTCGACCAGGCGGCCGGTGAAGGTCGTCCCGATGAAGGAGTCGTTGCGGAAGTCCCGCCCCAGCGGAAGCTCGCCGCGCGCGTGCAGCTGGGCCATCCGCGCGGAGGTGCCGGTGCCGCACGGCGAGCGGTCGAACCAGCCGGGGTGGATGGCCATCGCGTGCCGGGAGTGCTCGGCGGTGGAGCCCGGGGCCAGCAGCTGGACGTGGTGGCAGCTGTGGATGGACGGGTTCTCCGGGTGCACCGGCCGGTCCGGGCCCGCGTTGATGGCGTCCATCAGGGCCAGCCCGGCGTCCAGGATCTCCTGCTTGCGCTCGCGCTCGAACGGCAGCCCGAACTCGGCGAGCGGCAGGATGGCGTAGAAGTTGCCGCCGTAGGCGAGGTCGTAGCCGACCGTGCCGTAACCGGGCACCTCGATCTTGCGGTCCAGCGCCACCGAGTACGAGGGCACGTTGCGGATGGTCACCGCCTTGGCGGCGCCGTCCTCGACGTGCACCTCGGCGATCACCAGCCCGGCGGGGGTGTCCAGCCGGACGGTGGTGACCGGCTCGACCACCGGCACCATGCCGGTCTCGACCAGCACGGTGGCCACGCCGATGGTGCCGTGGCCGCACATCGGCAGCAGCCCGGACACCTCGATGTAGAGCACGCCGAAGTCGGCGTCCGGCCGGGTCGGCGGCTGGAGGATCGCCCCGCTCATCGCGGCGTGGCCCCGGGGCTCGTACATCAGCAGGGTCCGGAACTGGTCCAGGTGCTGCTGGAAGTGGACCCGGCGCTCGGCCATGGTGGCGCCGGGGATGACGCCGAACCCGCCGGTGACGACCCGGGTGGGCATGCCCTCGGTGTGCGAGTCGACGGCGTGGAACACGTGGCGGCTGCGCATCTGGTTGCGGCTCCCGTCGGGTTGTGGTTCGGGGGCGGGCCGGCTGCCCCCGCAGCCGGCCGTACCCGGGGACTTCGTGCGACTACGCGAGGCCTTCGGCCAGCGCCTTCTCGGTGGCCGCGCGGACGGCCGCCTCGATCTCCGGGGTGAGCGGCTGGCGCGGCGCGCGGACCGGGCCGCCGGGACGGCCGGCGATGTCCATGGAGAGCTTGATCGCCTGCACGAACTCGGTCTTGGAGTCCCAGCGCAGCAGGGAGTGCAGCGCCTTGTAGAGCGGCAGCGCGGTCTCCAGCTCCTGGGCGACGGCGGCCTTGTAGAGCGCGACGCTGGCCTCCGGCAGCGCGTTCGGGTAGCCGGCGATCCAGCCGACGGCGCCGGCCAGGGCCAGCTCCAGCAGCACGTCGTCGGCGCCGATCAGCAGGTCCAGGCCCGGGGCCAGCTCGGCGATCTCGTACGCCCGGCGGACGTCGCCGCTGAACTCCTTGACGGCGACGATCGAGCCCTCGCCGTGGAGCTGCGCGAGCAGCGGGGGGACGAGGTCGACCTTGGTGTCGATCGGGTTGTTGTAGGCGACGATCGGCAGGCCGGCCTTGGCCACCTCGGCGTAGTGGGCGCGGACGGCGGCGTGGTCGGCGCGGTAGGCGTTCGGCGGCAGCAGCAGGACGGAGCCGGCGCCGGCCTCGGCGGCCTGCTCGGTCCAGCGGCGGGACTCGGCGCTGCCGTAGGCGGCGACGCCGGGCATGACGCGCGAGCCGTCGCCGGCGGCCTCGACGGCGACCTCGACGATCCGGGCGCGCTCTTCGGCGGTGAGGGTCTGGTACTCCCCCAGCGAGCCGTTGGGGACGACGCCGTCGCAGCCCGAGGCGATCAGCCAGCGGACGTGCTCGGCGTAGGCGTCGTAGTCGACGGAGAGGTCCGGGCGCAGCGGGATCGTGGTGGCGACCATGATGCCGCGCCAGGGCCGGGTGGTGTCGTGCTGGGTGTTGGACACGGTGACTCCTTGGTGAGGTGTGACATTTTATTAGATGGCGCGCGGTGGAGACAAGAGTCCCCGCCGTGCAGGTTCGGTTCAGTCGCGCGATTCGCCGGCGCCGGGCCGACCGGCGTGCGGGCCCGCCGCGAGCTGCGAGAGCGGCACCGGGCAGGAGAGCGGACGGCTGTCGGGCCGCGCCTCGCCCTCCCCCGGGCCCGAGCCCGACTCCGCATCCGAGCCCGAGCCCGAGCCCGCCGCCAGGCAGGCCACCGCCGGACCGCACATGCGGCCCTGGCACCAGCCCATCCCGGCACGGGTGAGCAGCTTCACGGTCCGCGCGTCGCCGGCGCCCAGCTCCTCCACCGCCTCGGTGATCCGGGCGGCCGGGACCTCCTCGCACCGGCAGACGTCGGTGTCCGGCCGCAGCCACTGCGACCACCCCGGGCCGGGCCGGTGCGCCGAGGCCATCAGCTCGGCGAAGGCCCGCAGACGCGCGCGGCGGCGCAGCAGGGAGGTGGCGACGGGGACGCCGGCCACCGCGTGCGCGGCCAGCTCGCCCTCGGCGATCGCCAGGTCCGCGCCGCCGACACCGCAGGTCTCGCCGGCCGCCCAGAGCCCGGGGACGGTCGTCCGGAGCCGGGCGTCCACCGCGAGCGCGACCGCGCCGTCGGCGGTGGTCCTGGTCCCGGCGCCCAGCTCGGTGGCCAGCTCGATCTGCGGCAGCAGGCCGTGGCCGACGGCGAGCGCGTCGCAGTCGATCCGCCGTTCACTGCCCGGCACCGGCCGCCAGTCGGCGTCCAGCCGGGCCACCGTGACGGCGGTGACCCGGTCGGTGCCGTGCGCCTCGACGACGGCGCTGCGGGGGCGCAGCCGGACCCCGTGGCGCAGCAGCGCCGCACCGTGCCCGGCGCCTTCGACCAGCTTGGCCGGGACGGCCGCCAGCACGCCGGGGCGCCGGGCGTACCCGAGGTAGGCGGTGGCCTCGACCACCGCGGGCACCCGGGCTCCGGCGGTGACCAGCGAGGACGCCGCCGCGAGCAGCAGCGGGCCGCTGCCGGCCACCACGATCCGCTTGCCGGGCAGCACGAGGCCCGACTTGAGCATGGCCTGCGCGCCGCCGGCGGTGACCACCCCGGGCAGCGTCCAGCCGGGGAACGGCAGCTGCCGCTCGTACGCACCGGTGGCGAGCAGCACGGCGGCGGCCCGCACGGTGGCCCGGTCACCGGTCTCCGGCCCGAGGGTGGCGTGCACCGCCCAGGCGGTGTCGCCGCCGTCCTCCCGGGTCTCCTGCACCGCGGCGCCGGGCCGCTCCAGCGCCCAGACGTGGTGGCCGGCCAGGTGGTCGACCCGGCCCACCCTCTGGTGTGCGGCGAGGCGGTCGGCCAGGCCGGTGTAGACGGACCAGCCGTGGTGCAGCCGGTCCGGCCGGGCGGCGCCGAGGCCGGGCGCGGGGTGGCGGTAGAACTGCCCGCCGGTGCGCGGGCCGGCGTCGACGAGGGCGCAGTGCAGCCCGAGGTCGGCGGCGGCGACCGCGGCGGCGAGCCCGGCCGGGCCGGCCCCGATCACCGCGAGGTCGTACGGCCGGTCGAAGGAATCAGACGGCGAGGTCGGCACGGCCGTTGCCCTCCTGGGTGGTGACGGTGGTGCCGGGCTCGGCGGGGAGCAGGCAGGTGCGCTGGTTGGGCCGCCCGTCGACGGTGGCCAGGCAGTCGAAGCAGACGCCGATCCCGCAGAACGCCCCGCGCGGACGGCCGCCCACGCGGGTGGTGCGCCAGGCCAGGACGCCGTCGGCCCAGAGTGCGGCCGCGATCGTCTGCCCGGGCAGCGCGGGGACGGGCCGGCCGTCGAACTCGATGGTGTGGGCGGGCCCTGGTTCCGCCCCGACCAGGTCGGCGGGGGTTCGGCGCATGACTGGGGTTCTCCGTTCCGGTGGTGGGGCCGGTACGACCATCGGGCCGCACCGTAGCGTGCACGCACTTTGCAAAGCGTTTCCCGCGCTTTGCAAAGTGCTCGGGCACATGGCAGAGCTCAGGAGGAGCCGCCCGCGGGAAAGCGGTCGGCCCGGAACGGCGAGAGGTCCAGCTCCGGCCGCTTGCCGGTGAGCTGCTCGCTGATGAGCAGCCCGGTCGCCGGGGCGAGCCCGATGCCGGCGCCCTCGTGGCCGCAGGCGTGGTAGAGCCCGGGCACCCGCGGGTCTGCACCAATCGCGGGCAGGTGGTCCGGCAGGTAGGGACGGAAGCCCCGGTAGGCGCGGAGCACGCTGACGTCGGCGAGCACCGGGAACAGCGCCGCCGCCTGCGCGGCGAGCCGCTGGAGCACCTCCACGGAGAGCGTCCGGTCGAAGCCGACCCGCTCCCGGCTGGCGCCGATCAGCACCGGCCCGCCCGGCGTGCCCTCGACCACCGCCGAGGTCTGGAGCGCGGCCGAGCCGCTGGCCACGTCCGCGACGTAGTCGGCGGCGTACACCTTGCGCCGCACGATCCTCGGCAGCGGCTCGGTGACCAGCACGAAGCCGCGCCGCGGCAGCACCGGCAGGTGCACCCCGGCCAGCGCGGCCAGCTCGCCGCCCCAGGTGCCGGCGGCGTTGACGACGGCGGGGGCCGCGAGCCGCCGCCGGTCGGTCACCACGCCGCGCACGGCGCCGTCCGGCCCGGCGGTCACCTCCCGCACGGCCTCGCCGGTGTACAGCACGGCGCCGTGCCGGCGGGCGGCGCGCAGCAGGTGGGCGGCGGCCAGGGCGGGCTGGACCTGGGCGTCCTGCGGGTAGAGGAAGCCGCCGGCCAGCCCGTCGGCGAGGTGCGGTTCGAGCTCGCGCAGCCGCTCGCCGGGGATCTCCTCCGCGGTGATGCCGACCGCCGCCTGTCCGGCGGCGAAGGCGCGCAGGGCGTCCTGCCGGGCGGGCGTGGAGGCGACCACGAGGCCGCCCTTGGGCTCGTACTCGACGGCCTCGCCGAGATCCTCGGCGAGGTCCTCCCAGAGCCGGGTGGAGAGCAGTGCGAGGTCGAGCTCGGGCCCGGGCTCCTTGTCGGAGACCAGGAGGTTGCCCTCACCGGCACCGGTGGTGCCGCCGGCGACGGGGCCGCGGTCCACCACGGCCACGGCGAGCCCGGCGCGGGCCGCGTAGTAGGCGCAGGCGGCTCCGACGACGCCGGCGCCGACCACGACGACGTCCAGGGAAAGTCTTTGGGACTGGGACACGTCAGTAATATGTCACATGCCATCTAGCCCTGCCAAGACCACCCCGCCGAACGGCCGAAAACCGGCAAAAGCCCCGGCCCGCCGGGGAACGGCGGGCCGGGGCTTCCGGGGCGGTGCGCGTCAAGGCGCTGGTCACCGCATCACGTGATGTCGTCCATCTGCTCGTGCCGGGCGGCCGGCACCGGTGCGCTCGCCACCGGGGCGGCCGACGCCTCGACGGCCTCGGCCCCGCTCACCGGCTGCACCGAGAGGTCCAGCTGCGAGGCCTCCTCGTCGTCCAGCGCGAGGTCCGGGTTCCGCCGGGCCCGGCGCTTGTCGTTGACCAGCGCGATGCCGACGGCGATGAAGTACAGCGCCCAGATCGGCGCGGCCAGCACCAGCATGCTGACCGGGTCGGCACTCGGCGTCGCGAAGGCGGCGAACACGGTGATGGCCATCACCATGCCGCGCCACCAGCCGAGCAGCCGCTTGCCGGTGACCATCCCGACCAGGTTGAGCATCACCAGCAGCAGCGGGAACTCGAAGGCCAGGCCGAAGACCAGCACCATCCGGGTGGCGATGTCGAAGTAGTCGTCGGGCGGCAGGATCGGGGTGGTCTTGTCCGGGCTGAACGAGATCAGGACCTCGACCGTGGTCGGCATCACCAGGAAGGCGCAGGCCACACCGGCCAGGAACAGCGGGGCGCCGCAGGCCATGAAGATGACCGTGTACTTGCGCTCGTGCTTGTGCAGGCCGGGGGCGATGAAGGCCCAGACCTGGTAGAGCCAGACCGGCACCGCCGCGACCACGCCGGCCGTCAGCGCGACCTTCAGCATCCAGTTGAAACCGGCGGTGAGGCCGACGGTGGAGACCTGCGCGCACCGGCCGTGGAACTGGGCGGCGTTCGACTCGTCGCACTGCGGGATCGGCTTCAGCAGGAGCGTCTCTAGCTGCTTGTGGTAGATCAGTGCCACGATCGTGAACACCACGATCACCAGGACCGACTTGACCACGCGGTTCCGCAGTTCCCGCAGGTGGTCGGCGAGGGCCATCCGCCCCTCAGGATCCTTGGGCGCCTTCGACGCCTTGGAGAGCTTGCTCAACCCCGGTCCTCAACTCGTGCGTCGAGGCCCGCCGGTCGACGGGCCTCCATGGTCGCGTGCGTCACCCGTTTCGCCGGGTGCGGCGCGCACCGCTCAGCGCGGCGCGCCGTCCGTCCCCGTCTGCGCGGACTGCCCGGCGACCGGCCGGGCGGTGGCGGACGCCCCCGGCGCGGCCTGGATGGTCTTCGCCGCGCCGGCGTCGGCGGCGACGGCAGGTGCGGCCTGCGGCGACGGCTCTTCGGCCTCGCCGTCGGACTTCATCGCCTTGGCCTCACTCTTGAGGATCCGCATCGACTGGCCGAGCGAGCGTGCCAGATCGGGCAGTCGCTTGGCGCCGAAAAGCAGGATGGCAAAAACCACGATCACCAGGATCGCGGTCCCCGAGATCCGCATGCTCGACCACCTTCAGTCACGGCGGCACCGGTGGGCCGCCCGTTGCGGGGATGGTAACCGCTGCGGGTGACGCCCTGACGTCGGCCGCCCGAACAGGACAGCGGCTCCCGGTCGGACCGTGCAGAGGGAGCCAACTGAGAGCGTAACCCGCCCACACCTCCGCGCAGCAGCCCCCGTACCCGCAACGGCCCGACGTGGTAGAGGACACCCGGGCCGCAGGACCGCGCCGGCCGGCGGCTGCTCAGCGTCCGGGCACCGCCGCCGCGAGGTCGCCGGCCGCCTCGGCCAGCGCGCGCGAGGCGGCGTCCACCCCCTTGGCGAGCGCCCGCACGTCCAGCCAGAGCCGGATCGCGAGGACACCGAGCACCAGCAGGCCGGCGGTGACGAGCAGGACGGCGGCGACGAGCATCCAGGACATGGCCACCACCCTACCGACCGGGGCCCGGCCCCCGACGCGGGCGGTTCGCCCCGGTCCGGAAGGGGCCGCCCCGGTCCCGGGCGGTCAGCCCTCGGCCGTCACGAGCCGCATCGTCCGCACCCCGGCGCCCGTCAGAGCGGTGACGATCTTCTCCCCGGCCGCCTTGCGCACCGCGGCCCCGCACAGCGGGCAGCCGAAGCTGTAGTGCGCCTGCGCGGGAGTCCGGCCGAGGGTCAGGCGGAACTCCTCGGCCGGCAGCTCCACCTTCTCCCGGCACTCCGAGCAGTACACCTTGAATCTGGTACCGGGCTCCACGGCTCAGACCAGCCCCTCCCCGTAGGCGGCCAGCGCCTCCAGCGCCGCCGACCGCGCCTGTCCGGCGAGCTCCGGCGGCGAGACGATCCGGCCGTCCCGGCCGAGGCGCAGCGCCAACGGGCGCAGCTGGGACGGGTCGGCGCTGCGCAGGGTGATCCGCAGGCCGCCGTCGGGCAGCTCCTCGGCGTGGTCGTGGGTGTAGTACTCGGCGACCCAGCGCCCGCCGGAGGTGACCTCGACGACCACCTCGGGGTCGTCGGCGGACGGGTTGACCAGCCCGCCGGAGAGGTCGCGCGGCTCGCGCCGGGGCGGGTCGGAGGGGGTGTCCAGGACCTTGATCTCGGCGACCCGGTCGAGCCGGAACATCCGGTGGTCCTCGGAGGTCCGGCACCAGGCCTCGAGGTAGGTGTGGCCCTCGGTGAGCAGCCGGATCGGGTCGACCTCGCGCTCGGTCATGCCGCCGCGGCCGTGCGAGTAGTAGCGCAGCCAGACCCGCCGGCCCTCGCTGAGGGCGCGGTCGATGTCGGCGAAGACGTGGCTCTCGGCCTCGAAGGTGACGCCGACCCGGGCGCTGCCCTCGGCGCTGTCCCCGGCGGCGTTCTCGATCTTGGCGACGGCGCGGGTGAGCGCCTCGCGGTCACCGGCCCGCAGGCCGGGCAGGCCGGCCACCGCGCGGGCGGCGACCAGCAGCGCGGTCGCCTCGTCGGCGGCGAGGCGCAGCGGCTGGGCGACGTCGTCGACGTTGTGCCACCAGATCCGCTCGCCGTCGGTGTCGATGTCGAGCAGGTCGCCGCCGCGGAAGCTGGTGCCGCACATCGGCAGCACGTTGAGGTCGCCGATCAGCTCGCGCTCGGTGATGCCGAAGGCGCGGGCGACCTCGGCGACCTCGGCGCCGGGGCGCTCGCGCAGGTAGGTGACCAGCGAGAGCATCCGCCGGGTCTGGTCGATCGCGTTGCTCATGCCCGCACTCCCTCGATTCCGTCCACAACGCCGGTCCCGGCGACAGCGCGCAGCCGCTCGATCACGTCCGTGCGCAGCTCGTCCGGGCCGAGCACCACCACGTCGGGCCCGAACTCGGCGAGGTCGGCGCCGAGCCCGTTGCCGTACGGGATCTCCAGCTCGTCCCAGGTGTCGTCGGCCCGCCGGGTGCTCAGTGCCTTGGTGCGCAGCGGGAAGCCGGCCCCGCGGCGGACCCGGACGACGGCGGTCGCGGTGGCGCCCTCGCCGGCGAACTTGGCGACGGTGGCGCGGACGTCGACGTGCTCGGGGACGGTGCCGAGGAAGGCCCCGGAGCGGGCGCGGACCTTGCCGGTGATCCGGCTGAGCCGGAAGACGCGGGCGTCGCCGCGGTCGCGGTCCCAGCCGGCCAGGTACCAGTGGCCGCGCCAGCACTCCAACGCCCAGGGTTCGACGGTGCGCTGCTCGACGGCGGCGGCGCCGGCCTTGCGGTACTCGAAGGTGACGGGGCGGCGGTCGCGGGCGGCGGTGAGCAGCGGTTCGAAGGCGCTCTCGCGGGCGGGGATGCGCGGTTCGAGGGCGGTGCGGCCCTCGGTCTCGCTGAACGGGACGCCGGCGGCGCGCAGCTTCTGCAGGGCGCCGCTGGCCGCGCCGGACATCTTGGCCTGCTGCCAGACGCGGGCGGCGAGGGTGAGCGCGGCGGCCTCCTCGGCGTCGAGGGCGATCTCCGGCAGGCGGTTGCGGTCGGCGCGGGCGAGGTAGCCGAGTTCGCCGTCGAGGGCGTTCTCGTCGACGTCGATGACCAGGCCGAGTTCGCGCAGGTCGTCCTTGTCGCGCTCGAACATCCGGTTGAAGGCGTCCTCGCTGCTGTTCTGCCAGGCTTCGCGGTAGGCCTCGATGGACTCCCGCAGCTCCTTCTTGGAGAGCGGACGTCTGGTGTTCATCAGGCACAGGGCGAGATTCATCAGCCGCTCTGCCTTGGCGATCGCCATCGCTGACCCTTCCGGTGTGCCGCGCCGCGCGCGGGGTGCGCCCGCCGGGTGGTCGTCGACCCGGCGGGACCGACCGTACCGGTAGCGGTACGCAGTGCAAAAGCCGAGTCCCTAAACGCGTGGGGCCGCACCCCCGCGCGGGGGGTACGGCCCTCGGTCACGACCGGGTCGCAGCGGTGTGCGGCCCGGTCGGGACCGTGGTCCGGCCGGGATCGGGCCCGGTCGTCGGGGTTCGGGTCAGACCGAGATCAGGTCGACCACGAAGATCAGCGTCGAGCCCGCCGGGATGAGCGGGGACGGCGACTGGTTGCCGTACGCCAGGTGCGACGGGATGACCAGCTCGCGGCGGCCGCCGACCTTCATGCCGACGACGCCCTGGTCCCAGCCCTTGATGACGCGGCCGGCGCCGAGCGGGAACTTGAAGGTGGAACCGCGGTTCCAGCTGGCGTCGAACTCCTCGCCGGTCTCAAAGGTCACACCGGCGTAGTGCACCTCGACGACCTGGCCCGGCTTGGCCTCGTCGCCGGTGCCGACCTCGATGTCGCGGATCTGCAGCTCGGTCGGCGCGTCGCCACCCGGGAAGTCGATCTCCGGCTTCGTCTTGTTGCTCACAACTGCCTCTTCTCGATTGGTTCCATTCACGACCAAGCGGCGGGCGCCCGCACCCGGTCCGTTCCCGGACCACGGTACGGGCGCCCGCCGCCCGTCCGGGCTCAGGCCACGCGGCCCGGCCCGAAGGTCACACGCACACCATTGTCACCCGAAAGTGGATCAGCCCTGACCGGCGTCCAGAATGTCCACGACGAAGACCAGGGTGGCGTTGGCCGGGATGTCGCCCTGGCCCTTGTCCCCGTAGCCGAGCGAGGCGGGGATGACCAGCTCGACGCGGCTGCCGACGGTCTGGCCCTCCAGGCCCTGGTCCCAGCCGGCGATGACCTGGCCGCCGCCCACCGGGAAGGAGAACGCCTGGCCCTTGCTGAGCGAGGAGTCGAAGACCTTGCCGTCCTTGAACAGCGCGCCGGTGTACTGGACGACGACCTTCTCGCCCTTCTCCACCTTGGGGCCGGTGCCCTTGATCAGGACGTGCGTCTTGAGCTCAGTCGGGTCGGCGGCGCCGGCGACCGGGGTGATGTCGGCCGGCTTCTTGCCGTTGTCCTTCACCTGCGGGAAGTCCGCGGGCGGCGGGGTCACGGTGCCGCTGACCACGGCGTCGGGCGCGTTGCTGTTGCGGATGTCGATGACGAACACCAGGTTGTCCTTGGCGCCGATCGACATGCTCGGGTTGCCCTGGGCGCCGAACGCGGCGGCCGGCGGGGCCACCACCAGGACGCGGCTGCCGGCCTTCTTGCCGACGACGGCCTGGTCGAGGGCCGGGATCAGGGCGTCGGTGCCGGCCTGGAAGATCTGCGGCTTGCCCTTCTCGTCGTACGAGCTGGGGATGTCCTTGCCGGTGGTCCAGTCCTTGGCCGTGTAGTCGACCGAGGTCCAGGAGTTCTTCTCGACCTTGGCGCCGGTGCCCTCGGAGAGGACCTTGACGACGAAGGAGCCGTCGGACTGCTCGCCGGGCACCTCGATGCCGGCCTTCTTGCCGAACTCGCCGGTGATCGTCGGCAGCACCTTGGCGCTGTCCTTGATCGGCGGCACCGGCTCGGCGCTCGGCGTGGCCGGCGCGCTCTTGCTGGCGTCCGGCTTGGCGGCGGCGGTGTCGCTCTTGGACCCGCCGTCCCTGTTCACGACGTACAACGTGATGCCGCTGCCGACCAGCAGCACCGCGAGCACGGTGCCGAGGATCACACCGAGCTTGCCGACGCCGGGCGGGTTCTCGGCGTACCCGGCCTCCGAGGTGTCCTGGCGGCGCACGTTGGACGCGAAGATCTGCGGGGCCTCGTCGGTCTTCGTCCCGCCCGTCCGCGGCGCGGCGGTGCCGGGCTGGGCCCAGCCCGCCTGCTGCTTCAGGATCGACGGCGGTACGACGATCGACTCGCCGTCGCCGGGCAGCGGGCCACCGGGCCGCGAGTCGGCCGGGTCACCGGTGGAGTTTCCGTTCGCGGTGCCGGCTCCGCCCGGGCTCGACGCTTTCTCAGACATGACTCCCCATCCATCTCGCCACGAGGTCTTCGAGGTCTACGGCCGGCGTGTTCGGCGCCGGGGTGCTGTCGCACTGCCGCCCGGAACCCGGACGCCGGAGGCGCCTACCACAGTGCGAGGGCAGTATGACAGGTCAGGATGAGGGCGGACGCTTCCTTGTGCGAGCGCCCGCCCAAGCGTACGGAATCCCACCGCACTCTTCCCAGCCCGCCTCGGGGATCTAGACCGCCTCGAGGATGTCGATCACGAAGACCAGGGTCGCGTTCGGCGGGACGGCGTCCTTCCCCTGCTCCTTGTAACCGAGGGCGGGCGGGACCACCAGTTCCACCCGGCTGCCGACGGTCTGGCCGACCAGGCCCTTGTCCCAGCCCTCGATCACGCTTCCGGTGCCGATCTGGAGCGCCTGCGCGCCGCCGTGGCTCCACGACGAGTCGAACTGCTGGCCGTTGCTCCAGAGCACCCCGGTGTACTGCACGACGAGGGTCTGCCCGGCCTTGACCTGCTTGCCCTCGCCCTTGATCAGCACGGCCTGCTGGAGGTCGGCGGGCGGGGCCTGCCCGGGCGGGATCGTGATCGTCGGAGCGGCCTTGCCGTTGTCCTTGACCTGCGGCAGCGTCGCCGGCGGCTGCGTCATGGCACCGGAGAGGGTGGAGTCGGGCGGCAGGCTCTCCATGATGTCCAGCACGAACACGACGGTGTCCCCGGGGCCCACGCCGAGCTCGGTGTTGCCCTGGCTGCCGAACGCGGCGGCCGGCGGGGCCACCACCAGCAGCCGGCTGCCGACCTTCTTGCCGATCACGCTCTGGTCGAAGGCGGGCACCAGCTGCCCGCTGCCCGCCTGGTAGAGCTGCGGCTTGCCGCCCGCGTCGTAGGAGCTGGGCAGGTCCTTGCCGGTGGTCCAGTCCTTGGCGGTGTAGTTCACCGTCACCCAGTCGCCCTTGTTCACCGTGGAGCGGTCCCCCTCGCTCACGGTGTTGACCACGAACTGGCCGCTGGGCGCACCATCGGGGATGGTGATGGTGGCCTTGCTCCCGAACCCGCCGCCCGAGAGCGTCGGCATCGGCGCGGCCTCGCTCACCGGTGCCGGCACGGTGGGCGCCGCACTGGGCGTCGTGGGCGTCGCCGGGCTGGTCGCCTTGGTGGAGCTGCTGCAGGCGACCGCCAGCAGCAGGGGCAGGGTGAGAAGCAAACCGGCGGTGCGGCGCACGGCGTTCCTAACTGTCGGTCAAAGTCGGCTCTCCGGACTCGACGGACAGCGTATGCCCCGACGGTGTCCGGCCCCGGTAGACACCACCGGGGCCGGACACCGCGAAGATCACACCGGGACCGCTCAGCTCACATCCCCGCGATCAGCTTCTCCACCCTCTCGTCGACGGAGCGGAACGGGTCCTTGCACAGGACCGTCCGCTGCGCCTGGTCGTTCAGCTTCAGGTGCACCCAGTCCACCGTGAAGTCCCGGCGCTGCTCCTGCGCCCGGCGGATGAAGTCCCCGCGCAGCCGGGCCCGGGTGGTCTGCGGCGGGATCGACTTGGCCTCGAAGGTCTTGAGGTCGGTGGTCACCCGCTGGGCCTGGTTCTTGGCCTGGAGCAGGTAGAACAGGCCGCGTCGGCGGTGGATGTCGTGGTACGCGAGGTCGATCTGGGCCACCCGCGGGTTGGACATGCTCATCTGGTGCTTCTCGCGGTAGCGCTCGATGAGCTTGTACTTCATGATCCAGTCGATCTCGGTGGCCACCCCGTCGAGCCGCTCGGTGCGGACCGCCTCCAGGGTGCGGCCCCAGAGGTCGAGGACCCGGGCGATGGTGCCGGTGTTGATGCCCTTGCGGTCGGCGAACTCCAGCGCCTTGGTGTAGTACTCCTCCTGGATGTCCAGCGCGCTGGCCTCCCGGCCGTTGGCGAGCCGGACCTGGTGGGTGCCGGTGAGGTCGTGGCTGACCTCGCGGATCGCCCGGATCGGGTTCTCCAGGGTGAGGTCGCGCATCACCACGCCGGCCTCGATGAGCCGGAGCACCAGGTCGGTCGCGCCGACCTTGAGCAGGGTGGTGGTCTCCGACATGTTGGAGTCGCCGACGATGACGTGCAGCCTGCGGTAGCGCTCGGCGTCGGCGTGCGGCTCGTCGCGGGTGTTGATGATCGGGCGGGAGCGGGTGGTCGCCGAGCTGACGCCCTCCCAGATGTGCTCGGCCCGCTGGCTGACGCAGTACACCGCGCCGCGCGGGGTCTGCAGCACCTTGCCGGCGCCGCAGATCAGCTGGCGGGTGACCAGGAAGGGGATCAGGACGTCCGCCAGCCGGGAGAACTCGCCGTGCCGGGCCACCAGGTAGTTCTCGTGGCAGCCGTAGGAGTTGCCGGCCGAGTCGGTGTTGTTCTTGAAGAGGTAGACGTCCCCCGCGATGCCCTCCTCGTGCAGCCGGCGCTCGGCGTCCACCAGGAGCCCTTCGAGGATGCGCTCGCCCGCCTTGTCGTGGGTCACCAGCTCGGTGACCTCGTCGCACTCGGGGGTGGCGTACTCGGGGTGGGAGCCGACGTCGAGGTAGAGGCGGGCACCGTTGCGCAGGAACACGTTGCTGCTGCGCCCCCAGGAGACAACGCGGCGGAAGAGGTAGCGGGCCACCTCGTCCGGCGACAGCCGTCGCTGTCCCCGGAACGTGCAGGTGACGCCGTACTCGTTCTCCAGCCCGAAGATTCGGCGGTCCATGCGGCATCCATTCTCTGATGGGAGCTGTCCGAAACCGCCTCCGCGGCGCCGTACGGGCCGCCGCAGGGGCACGGAGTCCCGCACGACGACGGCGGACGGCCGCCGTACGGGACTCCTTGGCACTGCTAGTCGGACTGCTCCGACTGCTCCGGCGGCGCGGTGGCCGCCGGCTTCTCCTCGTCGTCCGACTCCGCGGACACGTCGCCGTCGAGCAGCCGGGCGAGCTGGCCGCCCAGGATCCGCTTGAACTTGCGCTGCTGGAAGCGCTGGCGGTCGAGGACCGCCACCTCCAGCTGTTCGGGGGTGAGGGCGCGCGGGCTGCCGCCGTTCGGGTCCCGGGCGAGGGAGTCCACGGCGACCTTGACCGCCTCGGTGAGCGAGAGCCCGCTGCGGTGGCGCTGGCCCAGGTAGTTGCCGATCGAGTCGGCGTTGCCGCCGACCACCACGTAGTTCTTCTCGTCGACGACCGAGCCGTCCGGGGTGAGGCGGTAGATCTGGTCCTCGTCCGTGGTACGGCCGACCTCGGCCACGATCAGCTCCACCTCGTACGGCTTCTCGCCGACCGAGGAGAAGATCGTGCCGAGCGTCTGGGCGTAGACGTTGGCGAGGCCGCGGGCGGTGACGTCGGCCCGGTCGTAGGAGTAGCCGCGCAGGTCGGCGTAGCGGACGCCGCCGATGCGCAGGTTCTCGAACTCGTTGTAGCGGCCGACCGCCGCGAAGGCGATCTTGTCGTAGATCTCGGAGACCTTGTGGAGCGCCCGGGAGGTGTTCTCGGCGACGAAGACGATGCCGTCGGCGTAGGTGAGCACGACCACGCTGCGACCGCGCGCGATGCCCTTGCGGGCGTACTCCGCGCGGTCCGCCATGGCCTGCTGGGGCGAGACGTAGAACGGTGTCGACACCGGCGGCCGTCCCTTCCTTGGTAGGTGTTGGCTAGAGCAGCGGGGCCTGCGGGCCGTTGGGGTGGATGAGGCGCTCGTCGGTGATCGAGACGGCGATCTCGGACACCTCGGCCTCGGTGAGCCGGCGGAAACCGTCCTCCGTGATCAGCGAGACGATCGGGAAGATCTTGCGGGCGAGGTCCGGACCGCCGGTGGCGGAGTCGTCGTCGGCCGCGTCGTAGAGGGCCTGGACGACCAGGGTGGACGCCTGCTGGGCCGTCAGGTCCGCGCGGTAGAGCTTCTTCATCGAGCCGCGGGCGAAGACCGAGCCCGAGCCGGTGGCGGCGAACCCGCGCTCCTCGGAGCGGCCGCCGGTGACGTCGTAGGTGAAGATCCGGCCGCGGCCGAGGTCGAGGTCGTAGCCGGCGAAGAGCGGGACGACGGCGAGGCCCTGCATCGCCATGCCGAGGTTGCCCCGGATCATGGTGGTGAGGCGGTTGGCCTTGCCCTCCAGGGAGAGCACGGTGCCCTCGATCTTCTCGTAGTGCTCCAGCTCCAGCTGGAACAGCCGGACCATCTCGACCGCGAGGCCGGCGGTGCCGGCGATGCCGACCGCGCTGTACTCGTCGGCCGGGAAGACCTTCTCGATGTCGCGCTGGGCGATCACGTTGCCCATGGTGGCGCGGCGGTCACCGGCGATGACCACGCCGCCGTCGAACACCGCGGAGACGATCGTCGTCCCGTGCGGGGCCTCGACCACCGCTCCCTCCGGGAGGCTGCGGCGGCCCGGGATCAGCTCCGGCTGGTGCTCCGCCAGGAAGTCGAGGAACGACGAGGATCCCGGGGTCAGGAAGGCAGCCGGTAGACGCCCGGTGCCACGAGTGTTGGCTTCCACACGATTCCTTCCAGGTAGCTTGAAGCGCGCTGCCCGGCACCCTACCCGCCGACGATCACCGTCCACGCGTGGAGGGCCGGACCGGAACGGACGGACGGCCGTTGCCGTCCGCCCGCCCTCGGCGGCCGAGACCGTGAATTCCCTGAATGCCCGGGCGGTGTTACTGGCCGCCCTTCTGCACGAATTGCCGCACGAAATCCTCGGCATTGGACTCGAGCACTTCGTCGATTTCGTCGAGAACCGCGTCGACGTCGTCGCTCAGCTTTTCCTGGCGCTCCTTGAGCTCCTCGGAATTCTGCGCTTCCGCGACCTGCTCCTCGACCTCCTCGGAGGAGCGGTTCGCCCGCTGCTGGCCGCCGCCGGTGTCCTTGCTCGCCATTTCCCTCACCCCGCTCGATTCGTCTGGCACGGTTTGGTCGTTGCTTGCTGCACCGACCCTATACACAAGGGGCGACTACCGCTCCCGGTTTGCCGGTGACGCTTCCCGTCCGACACCCGCTGTCACCCCGGATGATTCCCATTCGGCGGACGTTCACCCATGGTGATCAAAAAGTTACCCGCCGGACAGGACGCGGAGCAGGTCCTCGGCCGTCCGGCAGCGGTCCAGCAGCTCCTTGACGTGGTTGCGGGTGCCGCGCAGCGGCTCCAGCGTGGGAACCCGCTGCAGCGAGTCGCGGCCCGGCAGGTCGAAGATCACCGAGTCCCAGGAGGCCGCGGCGACGTGCTCCGCGTACTGCTCCAGGCAGCGCCCGCGGAAGTAGGCCCTGGTGTCCTCCGGGGGCTTGGAGACGGCCCGCTCGACCTCCTCCTCGGTGAGCAGCCGCTCGAACCGGCCGCGGGCCACCAGACGGTTGTAGAGGCCCTTCTCGGGCCGTACGTCGCTGTACTGGAGGTCGACCAGGTGCAGCCGGGAGTTGTCCCACTCCAGGGCGTCGCGACTGCGGTAGCCCTCCAGGATCTCCCGCTTGGCGACCCAGTCCAGCTGCTTGGAGAGCGACATCGGGTCGCGCTCCAGCCGGCCCAGCACGTCCTCCCAGCGGGCCAGCACGTCCACGGTCTGCTCGTCCGCGTCGTTGCCGAAGCGGTCCTCGACGTACTTGCGGGCCAGTTCGAAGTACTCCAGCTGGAGCTGCACCGCGGTCAGCTTGCGCCCGTTGCGCAGCGTGACGAGGTGCTTCAGCGTGGGGTCGTGGGAGACCCGGTGCAGGGTGCGCACCGGCTGGTCGACGGCGAGGTCGGAGGCGATGAAGGAGTCCTCGATCATCGCCAGGACCAGCGAGGTGGTGCCCAGCTTGAGGTAGGTGGAGATCTCGGAGAGGTTGGCGTCACCGATGATCACGTGGAGCCGGCGGTACTTCTCGGCGTCCGCGTGCGGTTCGTCCCGGGTGTTGATGATCGGCCGCTTGAGGGTGGTCTCCAGGCCGACCTCCACCTCGAAGTAGTCGGCCCGCTGGCTGATCTGGAAGCCGTTGGCGGAGCCGTCCTGGCCGATGCCGACCCGGCCGGCGCCGGTGACCACCTGGCGGGAGACGAAGAACGGGGTGAGGTGGCGGACGATGTCGGCGAACGGTGTCGCCCGTTTCATCAGGTAGTTCTCGTGGGTGCCGTAGGAGGCGCCCTTGTTGTCGGTGTTGTTCTTGTACAGGTGGATGGTCTGCCCGTTGGGCAGTTCCAGGGCGCGCCTCGCGGCGGCCGCCATGATCCGCTCGCCGGCCTTGTCCCAGAGCACGGCGTCGCGCGGGTTGGTCACCTCGGGCGAGCTGTACTCGGGGTGCGCGTGGTCGACGTAGAACCGCGCGCCGTTGGTGAGGATGATGTTGGCGAGGCCGATGTCCTCGTCGGTGAGCTGGCTGGCGTCCGCGACGTCGCGCGCGAGGTCGAAGCCCCGGGCGTCGCGCAGCGGGTTCTCCTCCTCGAAGTCCCAGCGGGCCCGCCGTGCCCGGTGCATCGCCGCCGCGTACGCGTTGACGATCTGGGACGAGGTGAGCATGGCGTTGGCGTTGGGGTGCCCGGGCACGGAGATCCCGTACTCGGTCTCGATGCCCATCACGCGCCGTACGGTCATGCGGCCCTCCTTGCCCGGTGCGCCGCCCCCCACGGGCGGAACACGCTGACGTACCGCTGAACAACACCGGCGCCGGCGATGTGCCCGCGCACGGTGGGTCGAGCCTAGAACGCGGCACCGACGGGCGGGCCCCGAGACGCGCCGTCCGGCTGCGGGGCCGCGAGGCGCCACAGCCGGACGGGGTGCGTGCTGCTCCGGGGACCGCGGTTGCCGGCCCGGGGTCGAACGGTTACAGGTACTGCCCGGTGTTGGCGACAGTGTCGATCGAGCGGCCGGACTCGGCGCCCTGCTTTCCGGTGACCAGCGTGCGGATGAAGACGATCCGCTCGCCCTTCTTGCCGGAGATCCGGGCCCAGTCGTCCGGGTTGGTCGTGTTGGGCAGGTCCTCGTTCTCCTTGAACTCGTCCACGCAGGCGGCGAGCAGGTGGGAGACGCGCAGACCGCGCTGGCCGTGGTCGAGGAAGTCCTTGATGGCCATCTTCTTGGCACGGTCGACGATGTTCTGGATCATCGCGCCGGAGTTGAAGTCCTTGAAGTACAGGACCTCCTTGTCACCGTTGGCGTAGGTGACCTCCAGGAAGCGGTTCTCCTCGGTCTCGGAGTACATCCGCTCCACCACCGACTGGATCATCGCCTCCACGGTCGCCTCGACGGAGCTGTCGTGCTCCTTGAGGTCGTCCGGGTGGAAGGGCAGCGTGCCCTTGAGGTACTTGGAGAAGATGTCCTTCGCGGCCTCGGCGTCCGGGCGCTCGATCTTGATCTTGACGTCCAGGCGGCCGGGCCGCAGGATCGCCGGGTCGATCATGTCCTCGCGGTTCGAGGCGCCGATGACGATGACGTTCTCCAGGCCCTCCACGCCGTCGATCTCGGCGAGCAGCTGCGGGACGATGGTGTTCTCCACGTCCGAGCTGACACCGGATCCACGGGTGCGGAAGAGCGACTCCATCTCGTCGAAGAAGACGATGACGGGCGTGCCCTCGCTCGCCTTCTCCCGGGCCCGCTGGAAGACCAGGCGGATCTGCCGCTCGGTCTCGCCCACGTACTTGTTGAGCAGCTCGGGGCCCTTGATGTTGAGGAAGTAGCTCTTCCCCTGGGGCCGGCCGGTCACCTCGGCGACCTTCTTGGCCAGCGAGTTGGCCACCGCCTTGGCGATGAGCGTCTTGCCGCAGCCGGGCGGGCCGTAGAGCAGCACGCCCTTGGGCGGGCGCAGCTCGTACTCCTTGAAGAGGTCGGCGTGCAGGTAGGGCAGCTCGACCGCGTCGCGGATCAGCTCGATCTGGTTGCTGAGGCCGCCGATCTGGCGGTAGTCGATGTCCGGGACCTCTTCGAGGACCAGCTCCTCGACCTCGGACTTCGGCACGACCTCGTAGACGTAGCCGGAGCGGGGCTCCAGCAGGAGGGCGTCCCCCGCCCGGATGGTGATCTCGCGCAGCGGTTCGGCGAGGCGCACCACCCGCTCCTCGTCGGTGTGGCCGATGACCAGGGCCCGCTCGCCGTCCTCGAGGATCTCCTTGAGGGTGACGATGTCGCCGATGCGCTCGAAGGCCATCGCGTCCACGATGTTGAGGGCCTCGTTGAGCATCACCTCCTGGCCGCGCCGCAGTTCGTCGAGGTCGACGTTGGGGCTGACGTTCACGCGGAGCTTGCGCCCCCCGGTGAAGATGTCGGCGGTGCCGTCCTCGTTCTGGTTGAGGAAGGTGCCGAATCCGGCCGGGGGCTGTGCCAGCCGGTCCACTTCCTCCTTGAGGGCCACGATCTGGTCGCGGGCCTCGCGCAGGGTGGAGGCGAGCCGTTCGTTCTGGGCGGTCACGCCGGCCAGGTTGGTCTGGAGCTCGACGATCCGCTCTTCGAGGATTCTCGAATTGCGCGGCGAGTCGGCGAGCTTGCGGCGCAGCACGGCGATTTCCTGCTCAAGGTACGAGACCTGAGCGGCCTCGTCGGAACCACGAGCGGGCCTGCCGGTGCTGCGGTTGTAGTCGTCATCGTGGGCTGCCACGGTCCTCACCTCCTCCGGGGAGCTGGACGCTTCCAGACCCTACCTGGGACCAGGGGTCCGTAAACCCCTAGATCAAGAAAGATGGAACGGGCGTGTCCGATCTTCGCCCTCGCGTGCTTCCCCTCTGCTAAGGGGATACCCACCGCGCACCGCCCAAAGCGGACCAGATGTATCGTCGAGCGAGTCGATATCCGATCGCGACCGAGACTTCCGGTCCGATCGTTGTACGAATGGCGGGATTGCCTCAGATAAGGGGCAGCCCGGGACAGAAACGGCAGGGGACCATGTCGGTGACCGAAGACGCGAAGGCCGGCGGACCGCTGGAGGTGTGGATCGACCAGGATCTGTGCACCGGCGACGGCATCTGCGTGCAGTACGCGCCCGAGGTCTTCGAGCTCGACATCGACGGGCTGGCCTACGTGAAGGGCGAGGACGACGAGCTGCGCCAGCAGCCCGGCGAGACGGCCCCGGTGCCGCTGACGCTTCTTCAGGACGTGGTGGACTCCGCCAAGGAGTGCCCCGGCGACTGCATCCACGTGCGCCGGGTCTCCGACCTGGTCGAGGTGTACGGGCCCGACGCCGAGTAGGCGGCGGGCGAGCACCCGTCAGGTCCGGGTGAGCGGGGCGGTGGTCTGGGAACGGTCCCAGCCGCCGCCCTTGCGCGTCCAGGTGAGGTCCAGTGAGATGTCCGGGCTGAACCGCGGCACGTCGTCGCTGGAATACCCCTGCGCGTGGGCGGTGATGACGCCGTCGCTGCGCAGGCCGAGCCGGCCGACGGTGAGGTGTTCGCCCTCGGAGAGCAGGGTGGCCAGCACGACGGGCTTCCCGCCGGTGCCGGGGCCGAGCAGGTAGACGGCGTCCGGCGGGGTGCCGTTCTCTGCCGCGCAGTGGGCGGCGGCGACGGTGCCGGGCCGGCCGTCGCCGAGGTCGGCGGCGAAGCTGACGGATATCTTCACCGGGAACGGCCCGCAGTCCAGCGGGAGTTCGGCCCGGGCCGGGTCGGGGGCGGCGGCCGCCGGGAGGGCCTTGGCGGTGGCCCGGGCGGGCCTCGGGGTGCCGGTGGCCGGGGCGGCGGCGAGCGCGGTGGCGACCACGGCGGCGCAGCCGGCGGTCGCGAGGGCCCAGTGCCAGGGGGCCGGGCGGGCGTGTGCCGGCCCGCTGCCGGGCTGCGGTGTCTGCTGCTCTGCCGTCGCCTTGACCGCGGTCTCCACCAGGCGTCCCCTCCAGCGGGAATGTGTGCGCGTGGGTCGGTGTGAGCGTGCATCGTCCCACACGGGGACGGGCGCGGGGTGGCCCGGGTGCGGGGGTAGCACGAAGGGGTGGTACGCGGGCGGGGAGCCCGGCGCACCACCCCTGTCGGGCGTACGGGTCAGCCGAGGTCGGCCGGCTCCGGATCGGCGGCGCGGGCGGCGGCCCGGGCGGCGGCGCGCTCCTGCAGGCTCGGCTCGGGCGAGCCGTTGTCGTAGTCCTCGCCGTACGCGCCCTTGGCCGGGCGGCGGCGGCGCAGCGGCGGCTCGACGCCGTCGGCGAGGCGGCGGGAGGTGAGCAGGAAGCCGGTGTGGCCGATCATCCGGTGGTCCGGGCGGACGGCCAGGCCTTCCAGGTGCCAGGTGCGGACCATGGTCTCCCAGGCCTGCGGCTCGGTGAAGGTGCCGTGCTCGCGCAGCGCCTCGACGGTCTTGGACATCTGCGTGGTGGTGGCCACGTAGCAGCAGATGAGGCCGCCGGGGACGAGCGCCTTGGAGGCGACGTCCAGGCACTCCCAGGGGGCGAGCATGTCGAGGATGACGCGGTCGACGTCGGTCTCGACCAGGTTGTCCTGGAGGTCGCCGACGGTGAGCTTCCACGCCGGGTGCGGCCCGCCGAAGTAGCGCTCGACGTTGCCCTGGGCGATGTCGGCGAAGTCCTGCCGGCGCTCGTAGGAGGCCAGCATGCCGGTGTCGCCGACGGCGCGCAGCAGGTAGGTGGAGAGCGCGCCGGAGCCGACGCCGGCCTCGACCACGCGGGCGCCGGCGAAGATGTCGGCCATGGCCAGGATCTGCCCCGCGTCCTTGGGGTAGATCACGGCCGCGCCACGCGGCATGGACAGGACGTAGTCGGGGAGCAGGGGGCGCAGCGCGAGGTACGGGACGTTCCCCGTGGTGCGCACGACCGTGCCCTCGGGGGCGCCGATCAGCTCGTCGTGGGGGAACGCACCCTTGTGGGTGTGGAACTGGTTCCCGGCCTGGAGCGTGAACGTGTAGTGGCGGCCCTTCGGGTCGGTCAGCTGGACCTGGTCCCCGACCTGGAAGGGCCCGCGTCGGCGGGTGGCACCGGTCGGTTCGGACATGCGGACAATCCTAAGGGAAGCGCGCCGTCCGGCTTACCAGGTGATCGTTGCGGTGATGGCGGCGCCCGCGGGGCGGGCCCCTCAGCGGCCGGCGACGGCGGCGGTGAGGCGCTGTTCGATGTCGGTGAGCGCGGCGACGCCGTACACCCGGCCGTCGGCCTCGACGACGAGGTACTCGCCGGCCGGGGTGGCGCGGACGGCGCGCAGCAGGTCCTCGCCGGTGAGGTCGGCGCTCAGGCGCAGTCCCGGTTCGAGGTCGCGGGCCAGCGCGCCGACGGCGATCCAGGGGCGGCGGTGCTCGGGCACGGCCCGCACCTGGGACTCCCGGACGATGGCGATCGGTTCGCCGCGGCCGTCGACGACGACGACGGCGCCGGCCTCGGCCTCGCGGGCGCGGCGCATGGCCTCGCCGAGCGGGGTGTCGGCGGTGACCTCGACGGCGCGCCGGGCGAGGTCGCGCAGGCGCAGGCCGGGCAGGGCCTCCTTGAGCCGGGCGTTCTGCAGGCTGCCGCCGGCGCCGGTCCAGATGATCGCGGCGAGGACGGCGGCCAGCACGGCGTCGATCATGGTGTCGGTGGTGGTGCGTTCGACGCCGCGGGCGGAGCTGACCAGGGGCAGGCCGATCAGGACGGCCACGGCCAGGCCACGGCCCACCCAGGCGGCGGCGACGGTGCCGGTCATCGGCCGGCCGGTGACCGCCCAGACGACGGCGCGCAGCATCCGGCCGCCGTCCAGCGGCAGGCCGGGCAGCAGGTTGAACGCGGCGACCACGAGGTTGGAGACCATCAGGCCGGTGAGCAGCACCCCGGGCACGCTGGAGAGTTCGACGGCCTGCATGGCGAGGTAGAAGGCGCCGCCGAGCACCAGTGAGAGCAGCGGCCCGACGAAGGCGAGCCAGAACTCGCGCCAGGGGCTCTCGGCCTCGTTCTCGATCTCGGAGACGCCGCCGAAGAACTGGAGCTGGATCCGGCGCACGCCGAGACGGTAACGGAGCGCGACGACGGTGTGGGCGAGTTCGTGGACGAGGACGGAGCCGTAGAAGGCGACGGCGAAGGAGAACGCGACCAGGTAGCGGGTGGCGCCGAGTCCGGGCAGGACGCGGTCGAGCTGGCCGCCGAAGACCCAGGTGATCAGGGCGGCGATGGCGAACCAGGAGGGCGTGACGTAGACCGGCACGCCGAAGGGGCGGCCCATCAGGATCCCGCTGCGGCGCTCCGGCTCCTCGGGCGGTCCGGGCCGGGTCCTGCCGTCGTGCGGTGGCTGGTCGGAGGTCTGCGGACCCCTGCTGTCGCTCACCGTGATCCCTTCGGTCGGTTCCCCGTCGTGCGCGCGCGCCGGTGCGCCCACGCTACGTGATCGGGGCCGTGGGGCGCCGTGCGCCCCTCTCCCAGACTTCATACCCACTGGAAAGGGCCCTTGGCAGCACGGTGGCAGCGGGATGACAGCACAGGGCAATAGGGTCGGGGTATGCAGCAGACCGACACCAGCAGTGCCCCCGCGGCCCCGGCCCGGCCGGCGGCGCCCCCGACCGGCCTGTCCCCGTCCCGCGCGGGGGACTTCCTGACCTGCCCGCTGCTGTACCGGCTGCGGGTGATCGACCGGCTGCCGGAGCCGCCGAGCGCGGCGGCGACCCGCGGCACCCTGGTGCACGCCGTGCTGGAGCGGCTGTTCGACAGCCCGGCGGCGGAGCGGACGCCGGAGCGGGCGCTGGGCCTGCTGCGCCCGCAGTGGGAGCGGCTGCTGGGCGAGCGTCCGGAGCTGGTCTCGCTGTTCCCGGGGGACCCGGACGGCGCGGCGCTGACCCGCTGGCTGGCGGACGCCGAGAAGCTGGTCGAGCGGTGGTTCCGGCTGGAGGACCCGACCCGGCTGCACCCGGTGGAGCGGGAGCTGTACGTGGAGACGGCCCTGGAGTCGGGGCTGCTGCTGCGCGGCTACATCGACCGGGTGGACGTCGCGCCGACCGGTGAGGTCCGGCTGGTGGACTACAAGACCGGCCGGGCGCCCTCGCGGGACTTCGAGGGCAAGGCGATGTTCCAGATGAAGTTCTACGCCCTGGTGGTCTGGCGGTGGAAGGGCGTGATCCCCAAGCGGCTCCAGCTGGTCTACCTCGGCGGGGGCGGGGACGTGGTCAGCTACGACCCGGACGAGACGGATCTCCTGGCGGTGGAGCGCAAGCTGCAGGCGCTCTGGGAGCGGATCACCGAGGCGGTGGCGACCGGGGAGTTCCCCGCCACCCGCAACCGGCTCTGCGACTGGTGCGACCACCAGGCCAGCTGCCCGGAGTTCGGCGGCACTCCCCCGCCGTACCCGCTGCCGCTGGCCCGCACGTCCGTCGAAGACGGCGTCTGACGAAGGCGATCCCACGGGGGATCCGATGAACGAGGAGTCCTAGGTGACGATCCGAGTGCTGCTGGTCGACGACCAGCCGCTGCTGCGCACCGGTTTCCGGATGATCCTGGAGGCGGAGTCCGACCTGGTGGTGGTCGGCGAGGCCGGCGACGGCCAGCAGGCGCTGGACCAGGTGCGGGCGCTCCAGCCCGACGTGGTGCTGATGGACATCCGGATGCCCAGGATGGACGGTGTGGAGGCGACCCGCCGGATCGCCGGCCCGGGGCGCGACGGCCCGGCCAAGGTGCTGGTGCTGACCACCTTCGACCTGGACGAGTACGTGGTGGAGGCGCTGCGCGCGGGTGCCAGCGGCTTCCTGCTGAAGGACGTCCCGGCCGAGGAGCTGGTGCAGGCGATCCGGGTGGTCGCGGACGGCGCGGCCATGCTGGCGCCGAGCATCACCCGCCGGCTGCTGGACATGTACGCCACCAAGCTGCCCTCGGGCGAGGAGGCGCCGCCGCAGGCGCTGAACGCGCTGACCGAGCGCGAGCTCGAGGTGCTGAAGCTGGTGGCGCGCGGCCTGTCGAACGCGGAGATCGCGGCGGAGCTGTTCGTCAGCGAGACCACGGTGAAGACCCACGTGGGCCACGTGCTGACCAAGCTCCAGCTGCGTGACCGGGTGCAGGCGGCGGTGTACGCGTACGAGAGCGGGCTGGTGCGCCCCGGCACGCTGTGACCGCGGCGGGCGCCGCGGGCGCCGTGCGCCGGACATGACGGTGGCCCGTCCGCTCCCCCTGCACCCTGGGGGGAGCGGACGGGCCACCGTGCTGAGGGTCGCCCGGTCGCCCGGGCCCGTGCACGCCGTCCGCCGGCTACTTGCCGATCCGGCCGATCTCCCAGAACCGGAAGACGCCGGTGGTGTCGACGGTCGCCTCGACGCCGGCGATGTACGGCTTCGAGGCGTAGAAGGACTTGTTCTGGTACAGCGGGATGAGCGGCACGTTCTCGGCCACGATGTTCTGGATCTGGTTGTAGGTGGCGGAGGCGGCGCCGCGGTCGGCCTGCTTGAGGCCCTCGGGCACCAGCTTCTGGCTGATCCGGGCGTCGTCCCAGCCGTGGTGGTACGCGCCGCCGCCGACGATCAGCGGGGCGATGTAGTTGTCGGCGTCCGGGTAGTCGGCGAACCAGCCGACGGTGTACGCCTGGTACCTGCCCTCGGTCCAGCCCTTCTTGAAGGCCTCCCAGTCCGCCTCGTGCTGGACGGTCACCTGGAAGATCCCGCCGGCCTCCAGCTGCTTCTTCAGCATGTCGGCCTCGGCGCTCTCGGTCCGCGAGCGGGACCAGGTGAGGGTCAGCTTGACCGGCATGGGGACCTTGGCCGCGGTCAGGATGGACTTGGCCTTGGCCGCGTCCTGGTCGCCGTACTTGTCGAAGAAGGACGTGCCGTGGCCGGTCACGCCGGCCGGGACCATCGAGTACAGCGGCTGGACGGTGCGCGCGAAGACGTCGCGGGCGAGCGACTTGCGGTCGACCAGCTGGGCCGCGGCCTGGCGGACGGCGACGTTGCCGGCGGTGGCGTCCTTGGTGTTGAAGACCAGGCTGCGGGTGTCGTTGCTGTCGCCCTCGACGACCTGGAGGTCGGTCTTGCCGCCCTGCTGCTCGGACCGGACCTGGGCCGCGGTGTTGGGCTCGAGGCTGTTGTCGGTCAGGTCGATGTCGCCCTTGTCGAGCGAGGCCTTCAGGTCGGAGGCCTTGTCGAAGTACCGCACGGTGAACTTCTTGTTCCGCAGCTTGGCGTCGCCGGTGTAGGCGGCGTTGGCCGAGAGCACGATCTTGCCGGGGGCCTTGGCGCCGCCCTCGGCGTCCATGGTCGCGATCGAGTCGATCTTGTACGGGCCGGAACCGACCAGCTTGTCGTTCTCGAGCAGCTTGTCGGCCGGGAACACCTGGTGGTCGACGATCGCGCCGGCCGGCGTCGCCAGCTTGGCCGGGAGGGTGGCGTCGGGCTGGGAGAGGTGGAAGACCACCTCGGTGTCGCCCTTGGCCTCGACCGACTTGATCGTTTCCAGCAGGCCGGCGGGGCCGTTCTGGTCGTTGATCTTCTTGGTCCGCTCGATGGAGTGGACCACGTCGGCGGCGGTGAGCGGGTGGCCGTTGGAGAACTTCAGGCCGGACTTCAGCGTGCAGTGGTAGAGCATGGCGTCGCTGCCGGAGAACTCGCAGGACTGCGCGGCGTCCGGGCCGGGCGCGCTGGAGGCGGCCGGGTAGCTCAGCAGCGACTGGAAGGAGTTGCGCAGCACCAGCCAGGCGCCGGAGTCGTAGGCGCCGGCCGGGTCCAGCACGTTGGTGACCGAGGTGGTACCCATGGTGATCGACTTGTCGCCGTCCCCCTTGACGGCGTCGGTGACCGACCCGCAGCCGGCCACCGAGACGGTCACGAGGCCGGCACAGCCGAGCACTGCCAGTCTTCCAGCTGAAGTCTTCACGGGTCGCGTCCTTCTGTGCGGTCCGGCGGGGGCCGGCCGGTCCGCGGAGGAGTGCGCCTACCGGGTGTGTGGCGCGCGCGGGCCGGTTGCCGTGCGACCGCGGGCAGGACGGGGTTGCCCGTCAGCGGCGGCGCAGGGCTCGGGGGTGGGGAACGAACTGGAGTAGCGTGCCAT
This sequence comes from Kitasatospora sp. RG8, assembly GCF_017813315.1. NCBI lineage: Bacteria > Bacillati > Actinomycetota > Actinomycetes > Kitasatosporales > Streptomycetaceae > Kitasatospora > Kitasatospora sp. RG8. The sequence continues at coordinate 35,642 of NZ_JAGIYX010000022.1, read as the reverse complement.
ATCGAACACGCACCACCGGTACCCGTACAGGTGACAGTTGGGACACGAGATCCGGGTGCGGAGGCGGCCATCCTACGAGTTGTCAGGCAATGCCCGTTTTCTCCCCGGACCGCCGACGGCAACGGATGACGGTGCCCGCTTACCGGTCAGTAGGGCCGGTCCGCAATGAGACGACAATCACACTCGCGAGGCGACGAGCGAGCGGAGCAGTTCAAGATCCACCTGCTCCAGCGAGGGCAGCACCAGCCGCCCGGGGGCCGGCTCGATCACCGCCACCGTCGGCACCGCGATCACCGGGCAGCCCGCCGCCTCGGCCGAGCGGACGCCGGTCGGCGCGTCCTCGACCACCACGCAGCGCCCCGGCTCGGCACCCAGCCTGCGCGCCGCCTCCAGGTACGGGTCCGGGTGCGGCTTGGTGCGCGGCACCTCGTCGCCGGCGACGGAGAACGCGAAGTGGTGGGCGCCCAGCGACTGCAGCACGATGTCGATGATGTGCCGGTGCGAGGCGGACACCAGTGCGGCCGGAACGCCGTGCGCGGCAAGGGTGTTGAGGAGCCGCTCGGCGCCCGGCATGAGCGGGACGCCACCGGCCAGCAGGTCCACGAAGCGCTGGTTGATCAGGACGGTGAGGTCCGCCGGGGCGATGTCCACGCCGGTGCTGGCGAGCAGGTGGTCGATCACCCGGCTCATCGGGCCGCCGACGACCTGGGCGCGGTCGTTCTCGTCGAGCTCGTAGCCCAGCTCGGCGAAGAGCGAGGCCTCGGCCCGCCACCAGAAGTCCTCGGTGTCGACCAGCGTCCCGTCCATGTCCAGCAGCACCGCCTGCAGGCCCCGGCCGTCGCCGTGGTCGAGGACGCGGGTGGCGGTGGAGATGGTGGTCATGGCGGGATCCTTCCGTCGGTGCCCCGGGGGGCGCGACCGGGTTACCCGGCCCCTGGGGATGGCACGGGCCGGCCCGCTGGTGAGCGGACCGGCCCGTTCAGGATGATCCAGGATACGCCCCGACCGCCCGAAAAGGGCGAACGGTACGCGACGTGCGGACTACCGGGCGTTGAAGTACTTGGCCTCCGGGTGGTGGATCACGATCGCGTCGGTGGACTGCTCGGGGTGCAGCTGGAACTCCTCGGAGAGCACCACGCCGATCCGCTCGGGCCGCAGCAGCTCGGCGATCTTGGCGCGGTCCTCCAGCTCCGGGCAGGCCCCGTAGCCGAGCGAGAACCGGGCGCCCCGGTACTTCAGCGCGAACATGTCCTTGACGTCCTGCGGGTCCTCGCCGGAGAAGCCCAGCTCGAAGCGGACCCGGGCGTGCCAGAACTCCGCCAGCGCCTCGGCGAGCTGCACCGAGAGGCCGTGCAGCTCCAGGTAGTCGCGGTAGGAGTTGTTGGCGAACAGCTCGTTGGCCGCCTCGGAGATCCGGTTGCCCATGGTGACCACCTGGAGGCCCACCACGTCCTTGACCCCCGACTCCTCCGGGCGGAAGAAGTCCGCCAGGCAGAGCCGGCGCCCGCGCCGCTGGCGCGGGAAGGTGAAGCGGGTCCGCTCGGTGCCGTCCTCGTTGAAGACGATCAGGTCGTCGCCCTTGGAGTTGGCCGGGTAGTAGCCGTAGACCACGGCCGCCTCCAGCCAGCCCTCGGTCTGCAGCCGGTCCAGCCACATCCGCAGCCGCGGCCGGCCCTCGGTCTCCACCAGCTCCTCGTACGAGGGGCCGTCACCGCTGCGGGCCGCCTTGAGGCCCCACTGGCCCTTGAACAGCGCGTCCTCGTCCAGCCAGGAGGCGTAGTCGGCGAACGGCACGCCCTTGACGATCCGGTCGCCCCAGAACGGCGGGGCGGGAACGGTGTTGTCGACGGCCACGTCGGAGCGGATCTGGCCGAGGTTGACCTCCTCCGGCTCCTCGACCTCGACCCGGGCGTGCCGGCGCTGCTTGAGCTCCGGCAGGGCGGCGCCGGGCACACCGCGCTTGACCGCGATCAGCGCGTCCATCAGCCGCAGGCCCTCGAAGGCGTCCCGGGCGTAGCGGACCTCGCCCTCGTAGATCTCGTGCAGGTCCTGCTCGACGTAGGCGCGGGTGAGCGCGGCGCCGCCGAGAATCACCGGGTAGTCGGCCGCCAGCTTGCGCTGGTTCAGCTCCTCCAGGTTCTCCTTCATGATCACGGTGGACTTGACCAGCAGGCCGGACATCCCGATGACGTCCGCCCGGTGCTCCTGCGCGGCGTCCAGGATCGCCGAGACCGGCTGCTTGATGCCCAGGTTGACCACGTTGTAGCCGTTGTTGGACAGGATGATGTCGACCAGGTTCTTGCCGATGTCGTGGACGTCGCCCTTGACGGTGGCCAGCACGATGGTGCCCTTGCCCTCGCTGTCGGACTTCTCCATGTGCGGCTCCAGGTGGGCCACCGCGTTCTTCATCACCTCGGCGGACTGGAGCACGAACGGCAGCTGCATCTGGCCGGAGCCGAACAGCTCGCCGACCACCTTCATGCCGGAGAGCAGCGTGTCGTTGATGATCTCCAGCGCCGGACGCCCGGTCAGCGCCTCGTCCAGGTCGGCCTCCAGGCCGTTCCGCTCGCCGTCGATGATCCGGCGCTGGAGGCGCTCCTCCAGCGGCAGCGCGGCCAGCTCCTCCGCCTTGGACGCCTTGACCGAGGCCGAGGAGACGCCCTCGAACAGCTGGAGCAGCTTCTGCAGCGGGTCGTAGCCGTCGCGGCGGCGGTCGTAGACCAGGTCGAGCGCGACCTCGCGCTGGTCCTCGGGGATCCGGGCCATCGGCAGGATCTTGGAGGCGTGCACGATCGCCGAGTCCAGGCCCGCCTCGACGCACTCGTTCAGGAAGACCGAGTTGATCACCATCCGGGCGGCCGGGCTGAGGCCGAAGGAGATGTTCGACAGGCCGAGGGTGGTCTGCACGTCCGGGTGGCGGCGCTTGAGCTCGCGGATCGCCTCGATGGTCTCGATGCCGTCCCGGCGGGACTCCTCCTGGCCGGTGCCCAGGGTGAAGGCCAGGCAGTCGACCAGGATCGAGCCCTCGTCGATGCCGTACTCGGTGGTGAGCTGGGTGATCAGCCGCTCGGCGATGGCCACCTTGGTCTCGGCGGTGCGGGCCTGGCCCTCCTCGTCGATGGTCAGCGCGATCAGTCCGGCGCCGTGCTCCCGGGCCAGCGAGGCGATCCGGCCGAACCGGGTGTCCGGGCCGTCGCCGTCCTCGTAGTTGACCGAGTTGAGCACCGCGCGGCCGCCGAGCGACTCCAGGCCGGCGCGCAGCACGTCCGGCTCCGTGGAGTCCAGCACGATCGGCAGGGTCGAGGCGGTGGCCAGCCGGCCGGCGATCTCCTTCATGTCGGCGACGCCGTCGCGGCCGACGTAGTCCACGCAGAGGTCCAGCAGGTGGGAGCCGTCCCGGATCTGCTCGCGGGCGATCTCCACGCACGCCTGCCAGTCGCCGGCCAGCATCGACTCGCGGAACTTCTTCGAGCCGTTGGCGTTGGTGCGCTCGCCGATCGCCAGGTACGAGGTGTCCTGGCGGAACGGCACCGCCTGGTACAGCGAGGCGGCCGACGGCTCCGGACGCGGCTCGCGGGCGGTGACCGGGCGGCCCTGGACCCGCTCGACCACCTGGCGCAGGTGCTCGGGGGTGGTGCCGCAGCAGCCGCCGACCAGGGAGAGGCCGTACTCGCGGGTGAAGACGTCGTGCGCGTCGGCCAGCTCGGCCGGGGAGAGCGGGTAGTGCGCGCCGTCCTTGCCGAGCACCGGCAGGCCCGCGTTCGGCATGCAGGAGAGGCCGACCCGCGCGTTCTTGGCCAGGTAGCGCAGGTGCTCGCTCATCTCGGCCGGGCCGGTGGCGCAGTTCAGGCCGATGTAGTCGACGCCGAGCGGCTCCAGCGCGGTGAGCGCGGCGCCGATCTCCGAGCCGAGCAGCATGGTGCCGGTGGTCTCGACGGTCACCTGGACCAGCACCGGCAGGTCCACGCCGGCCTCGGCGAGCGCCTGCTTGCTGCCCAGGATCGCCGCCTTGGTCTGCAGCAGGTCCTGGCTGGTCTCCACCAGCAGGGCGTCCGCGCCGCCGGCGATCAGGCCGGCCGCGTTCAGCCGGAAGCCGTCGCGCAGCACCTCGTACGGCGCGTGGCCGAGGGTGGGCAGCTTGGTGCCGGGGCCGATCGAGCCGAGCACCCAGCGGGTCCGGCCGTCGGCGGCGTGGGCGTCGGCCGTCTCACGGGCGATCCGGGCGCCGGCCTCGGAGAGCTCGAAGATGCGGTCGGCGATCTCGTACTCGCCGAGCGCCGAGAAGTTGGCGCCGAAGGTGTTGGTCTCCACGCAGTCCACGCCCACCACGAAGTACGCGTCGTGGACGGAGCGGACGATGTCGGGCCGGGTGAGGTTGAGGACCTCGTTGCAGCCCTCCAGGTTCTGGAAGTCCTCCAGCGTCGGGTCCTGCGCCTGGAGCATGGTGCCCATCGCCCCGTCGGCGACCACCACGCGGGTGGCGAGCGCCTCACGCAACGCGTTCGCGCGGCTCTGCTGGGTGATGGACGGATCGGCTGCAGTGGCCATGGGGCTTCTCCCTGGGTGCGACGGCTGTCGGCTTTGCAACCCCGCTTGATCGGGGCCGCACCTGGCCAGCGTATCCGGCCCACGGCGGGAGGCGGTGGTGCATTCCGTATCCTGAGCGTTCGGCCGCGACGGGGAGAGCGACTGCATGACGACGATCGGCGCACGGGCACGGCGGTTCACGGGGGAACTGGGGAGGCCGCTGCGGGCGCTGCGGACCCGCTGGCGGGGGTGGTCCAGATGGCGGAAGTCCCTGGCCGTGCTGGGCGTCGTGGTGGCCGTGCTGGCGGCACCGGTCGGCGCGGCGGCGCTCGCGCTGCGGCTCCAGTACGCCGGCGACCCCTCCCCCGAGGCCCGCACCCGCGGCAAGGACGCCGTCTGGCTCGGCCACGCCTGGGTGGACGGCCGGAAGGGTGACGCCGACCTCGCCGACCTCGCCGAGCGGCTCTCCGGCACCGGCGTGCGCGACCTGTACGTCCACACCGGCCCGCTGGAGCACGACGGCTCGCTGCCGCCGTCCGTCCACCCCCGGGCCCGCTGGTTCACCGAGGCCGCGCACCGCGTCCTGCCGGGCGTCCGGGTGCAGAGCTGGCTGGGCGACGAGGTCAAGCCGGAGAAGGACGCCCTGGACCTGGAGGACGCACCCACCCGGGACCGGGTCACCGCCTCCGCCCGCCAGGTGCTCGACCTCGGCTTCGACGGGGTGCACTTCGACATGGAACCGATCCGCCCGGGCTCGAAGGGCTGGCTCGCCCTGCTCGACCAGGTGCGCCCGGTGACCGCCGGGCGCGGCACAAAGCTGTCGGTGGCCGCCCCGCAGATCGACCCGCTGCCCTGGCAGCACAACGTCGGCATCGCGCTGACCGGCCACGGCAAGTGGTGGGACCAGGCCTACTTCGCCGAGACCGCCCGCCGGGTCGACCAGATCGCGGTCATGACGTACGACTCCAGCATGCCGTCCGAGTCGCTGTACGGCGGCTACAACGCCTACCAGACCGAGCTGGCGCTGGAGGCCACCCCGGAGGACGTGGACCTGCTGATGGGCCTGCCGTTCTACTGGGAGGACAAGTGGGGCCACTGGGGCCACGCCGAGACGGTCGACGCCGGCATCCGGGGCATCCGGCTCGGACTCGGCCGGTACGACCTGCACCGGCGGAACTTCGGCGTCGGGCTGTACGTGGACTTCGCCGCCACCGAGCAGAACTGGGCGGACTACCGCAGCGGCTGGGTGCGCTGAGCCCCGCGGGGCCGGTGCGCACGCGTGCGGACGCCCGCCCCGGCCGGGGCGTCCGGGGTCGGCCCGGGGTCGGCGCGCCTCAGGCCATCCGGTGGGCGAGCGCGCCGAGGTAGCGGCGGATCGCGGCGTCCTCGCCCGTCACGTAGTGCCCGACGGCGCGGTAGAGCGGCTTGTACACCTCGCCGCGCTCGGTGACGGTCAGGGTGCAGCCCACGCCGGCCGGGGTCAGCACGTACGTCCAGGTGCCGCCGTACGGCAGGTCCGGATCGGCGATACCGGTCACCAGGCGGTGCGGCGCCTCGCTCTCCACCACCTCGTACGTGGTGTGGCCGTGCCTGTCGTACTCGCGCCAGCGGGCCCGGCCGCCGGCCGTCGCGGGCAGCCGCTCGACGTGCGACAGGCCCGGGCGCCAGGCGGGGTAGAGGTCGACGTCGGTCAGGACGTCCCAGACCGCGCCGGGCGGCTGGGCCAGGTCCAGGCCGCCCTCGGTCATGTGCTCCACCGGCAGCCGCCGCCCGGCCGCCTGGGCCGCCAGCACCGCCCCGGCCCCGGCCGCGAGCGCCACCGCGGCTCCTGCCCAAAGCCATCCGTTCATCCGCCCGGCTCCTCACACCCGCAGCCCGGCCCCCGCCTCCATCATCACGCCGCCCCGTCGCGGCAGCACGCCCGGCGGCCGGCCCGGCGGACCGGGCGGCGGACCGGGCGGCCCCGCGAGGGCGCCGCCGGGATATCCGCTGGCCCCCGGCGCCCGGCTCCCCCAGACTGTCCCGGTGCCCGGCCTGTCCCGGCGCCCGGCCGCCGGGCGCATCAAAGCCCGTAGGCTGGGCAGGTAGGGACCATGGAACGCGGCGTTCCATGGGTGACGAGAGGTTCGACAGTCGGCAGCCGGACCGCCGGCGCCCCGGCATCCCAGCCGGGACGGGGTGCGGCCGCCCGCCGACCGGAGGGAGACGCTGGGTGATCGAGCTGGAAGATGTTCCCGAGTTGATCGACCCGGTGATGGTCTGCGCCTTCGAGGGCTGGAACGACGCCGGTGACGCCGCATCCGCCGCCCTCGCGCATCTGGACGAGACCTGGGGCGGCAAGGTGTTCGCCGCCCTGGACGCGGAGGACTACTACGACTTCCAGGTCAACCGGCCCACGGTGTGGCTGGACGGCGGCGTCCGCCGGATCACCTGGCCGACCACCCGGCTCTCGGTGGTCCGGGTGACCGAGCCGACGACCCGGGACATCGTCCTGGTGCGCGGCATCGAGCCCAGCATGCGCTGGCGCTCGTTCTGCAACGAGATCCTCGCCTTCGCGCACGAGCTGGGCATCGAGCTGGTGGTGATCCTGGGCGCGCTGCTCGGCGACACCCCGCACAGCCGCCCGGTGCCGGTCAGCGGGGTCACCTCCGACCCGGAGCTGGCCCAGCGGCTGGACCTGGAGGAGAGCCGCTACGAGGGCCCGACCGGGATCGTCGGGGTGCTCCAGGAGGCGTGCACGCATGCCGGGGTGCCGGCCGTGACGCTCTGGGCGGCGGTGCCGCACTACGTCGCGCAGCCGCCGAACCCCAAGGCCACGCTGGCGCTGGTCAACAAGCTGGAGGACCTGCTCGACCTGCGCATCCCGCCGGGCGAGCTGGGCGAGGACTCCCGCGCCTGGCAGCTGGGCGTGGACCAGCTGGCCGCGGAGGACACCGAGGTGGCCGAGTACGTGCAGCAGCTGGAGGAGGCGCAGGACACCGCCGAGCTGCCGGAGGCCTCGGGCGACGCGATCGCCCGCGAGTTCGAGCGCTACCTGCGCCGCCGGGAGAACGTCGGGCCGACCGGCGAGAAGCCGGTGGCCGGGCACGCCACGGCGGAGCGGCCGAGCGATCCCGAGCCGCCGGCCGCCCGGGAGAGCCAGGACGGCGGCGAGGAGGAGTAGTCCCTCCGCCGCGGTACGCACGCCGAAAGGGGCGTCAGGACGAGTGGTCCTGACGCCCCTTTCGGCTGTCCGGCGGGTGCGCGGGTGCGTGGCGACTGCTACGTCCCGCGGGTGCGTGGCGTCCGCTGCGCCCGGCGGGTGCGTGGCGTCCGCTGCGCCCGGCGGGTGCGTGGCGCCCGCCGGGCGTGGCGTGCGGGTCCTACAGGGCCACGCCGAGCAGGGCGTCCACCGTGCGGGAGACCAGTCCGGGCGCGCCGATGTCCTCGCCGCCACCGGACTCCTGAAGGCCGGCCCAGCGGTCCACCGCGGCCAGCGCGGCGGGCGCGTCCAGGTCGTTGGCGAGCGCCTCGCGGACCTCGGCGAGCAGCGCCTCGGCCGGCGGGCCGTCCGGGCGGGAGACCGCGGCGCGCCAGCGGGCGAGCCGCTCCACGGCCTCGTCCAGGGTGGCCTTGGTCCACTCCCAGTCCTCGCGGTAGTGGTGCGAGAGCAGGGCGAGGCGGATCGCCGCCGGGTCGACGCCCTCACGGCGCAACGCCGAGACGAAGACCAGGTTGCCGCGGGACTTGGACATCTTGTGCCCGTCCAGGCCGACCATGCCGGCGTGCACGTACGCCTTGGCGTACGGGTGGTCGCCGGTGGCCACCTGGGCGTGCGCGGCGCCCATCTCGTGGTGCGGGAAGGAGAGGTCGCTGCCGCCGCCCTGGATGTCGAAGGACATGCCGAGGTACTGCAGCGCGATGGCGACGCACTCGATGTGCCAGCCGGGCCGGCCGTGGCCCAGCTCGGTGTCCCAGGCGGGCTCGCCCGGGCGGGCGGCGAGCCAGAGCAGGGCGTCCAGCGGGTGGCGCTTGCCCGGGCGGTCCGGGTCGCCGCCGCGCTCGGCGAAGACCGGGCGCATCGCCTCGCGGCTCAGGCCGGAGACCTCGCCGAAGTGCGGGTCGGCGTCCACCGAGAAGTAGATGTCGCCGTCCACCTCGTAGGCGGCACCGCTCGCCAGCAGCTTCTGGACCAGCGGGACGATCCACGGGATCGACTCGACGGCGCCGATGTAGTGGGCCGGCGGGAGCAGCCGCAGGGCGGTCATGTCCTCGCGGAAGAGCGCGGTCTCGCGCTCGGCCAGCGCCACCCAGTCCTGGCCGGTCTCGACCGCGCGGGCCAGCAGCGGGTCGTCCACGTCGGTGACGTTCTGCACGTACAGGACGTCGTGACCGGCGTCCTTCCACACTCGCTGCGCCAGGTCGAACGCGTTGTAGGTGGCGGCGTGGCCCATGTGGGTCGCGTCGTAGGGAGTGATGCCGCAGACGTAGATCCGGGCGGTGCCGTCCTGCGGCACGACCTCCCGGATACAGCCCGCTGCGGTGTCGTGGATACGAAGGGGGAGCCCCTGACCAGGCAGGGCGGGAACCTCGGAGGCGGGCCAGGCATGCATGGGAATCACTTTAACCGTGCGAACATTTGAAAGCCTAACCAGTATGCAAGATCGACTGGATTCGCCTGCTTTCGTTGCCTGAGCGCTTTCGGACTGATATTGACCGGCTCCGGGCGACCCCGGCGCGGCGCCCGCACCCCTCGCGGGCACGGGTGAGCGCCCGGCCGGCCCTGCCGCCGACCGGGCGCCCGGCTCCTCCGGGGAGGCGGCCGGAGCCGCTACAGCCGCTGCCAGAGGGCCGGCACGTTGGGCGGCTCCCAGCCGGTGATGGCGGTGTGCCCCTGCAGGCACCGGTAGGAGACGCCGGCATAGGTGACGCGGTCGCCGGTGTTGTAGAGCGTCCCGGCGGCCCAGGTGCCCCCGGGCTGCCCGGTCGCGGTGGGGGTCGGGGTCGGCGTTGGCGTGGTGGTCGGACTGCCGGTCGGGGTCGGCGTCTGCGGCACGTTCAGGACGAAGTCGTAGATACCCTCCTTCGCCTGGCCGACCTGGCGGACGTTCATCAGCAGCCGCGCGTCGTAGATGGTGTCGGTGCTGTTGCGCGGCTCACCCGGGAAGTACAGCTGGGTGGTGAGCACCGGACGGCCGGGCGCCTGGAGCTTGACGTGGATGTGCCGGGTGCGGCCCGGGTAGAGGCCGGGGACGATCGTGGTCAGGCTGAACGCGCCCTGGGCGTTGGTGAACTGGTGGCCGCGGAACGCGAAGCCGGTGTTGTCGTACGCGCCGTTGACGTCGGCCTGCCAGAAGTCGAGCAGCACGCCGGAGATCGGCAGGCAGGCCCGGCCGAAGACGTAGCCGCTCACGGTGAGCCGGGTGCCGGGGGTGCTGTCGGTGATCAGCGAGGTGCGCAGCGGGGAGTTGGGCTTGAAGTAGGGGCCCTCGGTCTGCTCGATGGTCGGTTCGTCGTCGTCGTGGCAGGCCGGGGTGAGACCGGGCAGCTCGCCGGTGCCGGCCCGGTCGCGGGCCAGGGCGACCCCGCCGCCGACCAGCAGGGGCGCGGTGCCGAGGACGGCGGCGGCCTTCAGGACGGACTTCCGGCTGATCCGGCGGTCGATCAGGCCCTCCGGCCCGGTGGGCTCTTCGGATGCGGGCATGCGCCGACTCCTTCGGTGTGTGGGGGATGGCGTGGAGTGTGGTGGACGGAGTGGTGCGGTGGACGGAGTAGTGCGGTGGATGACGCGGTGCGTGGATGACGCGGTGGATGGGCGGTGCGGTGGATGGGTGGCCCTTGCCATGGTGGGGGCATGACAAGGGCCGAGCCGGCCGCCCGCCCGGTCGCTCCGAGCGGGCCACCGGCGGCCAGCAGCCAACCTACGGGCCGTCGGGGGCCGCCGCGATGGACGCGATCCGGGGATCGTGGTGTTTTCCTCCGACCCGGACCCGGAACTCCCCCGGCGTCATCCCGGTCTCCCGCCGGAAGAAGCGGCAGAAGTACGCCGGGTCGCCGAACCCCGCCTCCCGGGACACCTGGCGGATCGTCAGATCGGTGCACGCCAGCAGTCGTTTCGCCTCCAGGGTCTGCTGCTGGCGGATCAGCCTGCCGGGCGTACGGCCGGTGGCCTGCTTGACCAGCGCCTGGAGGTGCCCGGGCGAGACTCCCAACTCCTGGGCGCAGGAGGCCACCGAGCGCTGGACCCCTCCCGGGTCGGCGATCAACCGGCCGAAGGCGGCGGCCAGTTCGGCCTGGCGGCCCGGCGCCGCACCACCCTCGCCCGGGGCGCGGGCGCGCAGCGCGCGGACGATCAGGATGTGCAGGCTGGCCCGCAGCACGCCCGCGTAGCCGGCCGGTCTGGTCCGGTACTCGTGTTCCATGTCGGCCAGCAACGCGCCGATCGGCCCGGCCTGTTCGCCGAGCGGGAGCACCGGGAGGGTGGCCAGGGCGCGCAGCGCGGCGACGTCCTGGGGCTGGGAGAGCAGGAAGTCCTCATTGAAGAGGACGACCTGACCGGTGAGCCCGTCCGCGTCGGCCCAGTAGTGCACCTGGCCTGGCGCGATCACGCACAACTGCGGTGGCCGGAGCGGCCGGTGGACCAGGTCCAGGACGTGGGCCCCGGCGCCGCCGGTGACGTAGACGATCTCGAAGAAGGAGTGCCGGTGGGGGAAGCCCGCGCGGGAGAGCGGGCCGATGGCGTCGAAGCCGCCGATCGCGAACGGCAGCAGGTGTGGCAGCGGGACCTGTAACCGGTGCAGCGGCAGGTCCAGGTGGGGGGTGGTCCGTCGCTCGTCCATCGGAGCAGTCTGCGGCCGGACAGCCGTACCGGTCCAGACCAATCCTGGCCCGGCCTTGCCCGGCCGGGCCCTGCCCTGCCCGGGTCCGGCCCCACCCCGGTCCGCCCCTGGGCCGGGGGCGGGCACGGGGGCGGGTGCCGATGCGTTCAGGTGCGCGTCAGATCGGCGGCCAGGGGATCGACGGCCAGTCCTCGGAGGGCAGCGGGTGCAGGCCGGTCCGCCGCAGCCCGTCCACCCGGTCCCGGGCGGCGGCGAGTTCGGCGGCCGTCAGGTGCGGGGCGAGCCGCTCGGCGAGGCCGCCGTCCAGCTGCTCCGCGAGGCCGGCCAGTACCTCCAGCGCCTCCTCCGGCAGCGGCTGCCCTGCCCAGCCCCAGAGCAGGGTGCGCAGCTTGCCCTCGGTGTTGAAGGTGACACCGTGGTCGATGCCGTAGATCCGGCCGTCGGCGGCGGGGATCAGGTGACCACCCTTGCGGTCGGCGTTGTTCAGGACGGCGTCCAGCACGGCCAGCCGCCGCAGCCGCCGGTCGTCGGGGTGGACGAGCAGTGCGGTACGCCCGTCGCCGACCTCCGCCTGCACGATCGGCAGCCAGCCGTCCTCGGGCCCCCGGGGGTCCTGGAGGGCGAGCAGCGGTTCGGCGTCCGGGTCGGGCTCGACCCAGAGCTGCACCATGCCGGGCCCGTGCGGCCCGTCGCGCAGCACGGTGGGCGGGATCAGCGCCCAGCCGGTGGCGGCGGCCAGTTCGTACGCGGCGACCTCGCGGCCGGCCAGCGTGCCGTCGGGGAAGTCCCAGAGCGGGCGTTCGCCGGCCACCGGCTTGTAGACGGCCTGCGCGGTCAGTCCGTCCAGCGTGACGCTGCAGTACAGCGCCGCGTTGGAGGCGTCGGTCAGCCGGCCGTGGACGGCCAGCGCGCCCTCGCGCAGCAGGTGCAGCGCGGTGGGCGGGTCGGCGGCCAGGGCGGCGCCCGCCGCCGGGTCCGCCTGCGGAGGGGTCTCGGTGTTCAGCGCCGGTAGCCGTTCGCGCGCGGGCACAGGTGGCCCTCCGGGTCGAGCGGCAGGTTGCAGAACGGGCAGGGCTTGCGGCCGGCGGCGACGAGGTCCAACGCCCGCTTGGCGAAGACCCGGGCCATCGCTCCGGTGAGCCGCACCCGCAGCATGTCCGGGCCGTTCTCGTCGTCCTCGAAGACGGCCTCGGCGGCGTTCTCGCCGTCCTCGTCGTCCTCGTCCTCGATCACCGCCTGCGCCTCGACGACCAGCCGGGCGTCGATGCTGTCCCAGGCCAACGCCATGGTGCCGACCCGGAACTCCTGCTCCAGCGGCAGGTCCAACGGCGCGGTGTCGAGCAGGTCGACCGGCGCGGTGGCGGGGATGGCGGCATCGCCGCCGCTGCGCCGCAGGGCCTCGTCCAGCACCTCCTCGATCCGTTCGGCGAGCGCGGCGACCTGGGTCTTCTCCAGCAGCACGCTGGTGATCCGCCCCCGGGCGGAGGCCTGCAGGTAGAACGCCCGGGCGCCGGGCTGGCCGACGGTGCCGGCCACGAACCGTTCGGGCTGGTCGTAGAAGAAGACCTGACGGGGCACGCTCTCGCTCCGGATCGTGTCGATCGTGGTAGGGGTCGGTCGGTCGTGGGGCGCTCGGGGTCGGTCGCGGCTGGTCGCGAGCCGGTGGTCGGGGTGGGGCCGGGTCCCGGTGGGACCCGTTAGTCACCCTACGACCTCCCGGCCCGGCCCGGGGAGCCGAGCCCGGGACCGGACACCGCCGGCTCCGGTCAGGCCGCGCCGGTGGCGCCGCCGACCACCGCGTCGCCGTCGGCGGTGCCGGCACCGCGCCCGGCGTGGCCGGTGGCGTCGGCGTCGCGCGGCCCGGGGGCGAGCGAGGCGAGGTCCCCGGTGTCGCCCATCCTCAGGACGAACGGCCGCTTCGGCGTGTAGCGGATCGCGGTGACCGAGCAGGGCTCGACGCTGATCCGCTGGAAGTGGTCGAGGTGCAGGCCGAGCGCGTCGGCCACCACCGCCTTGATCACGTCGCCGTGCGAGCAGGCGATCCAGACCGCGTCCTCGCCGTGCTCGGCGGCGATCTTCTCGTTCCACTCGCGGACGGCGCTCACCGTCCGGTGGCTCAGCTCGCGCAGGGACTCCCCGCCGGGGAAGGCGGCCGCCGCCGCGTGGTCCTGGACGGTGCGCCAGAGCGGCTCCTTGGCCAGCTCGGCCAGCGGGCGGCCGGTCCAGTCGCCGTAGTGGCACTCGCCGAGCCGCTCGTCCTCGGTGGGGCCGCCGAGTTCGGGCCGCGCGGCGAGCAGCGGCTCCAGCGTCTGCCGGCACCGCTCCAGCGGGCTGCTGACGGCCTGCGCCAGCGGGATCCCGGCGAGCCGGCCGGCCAGAGCGGCGGCCTGCGCGCGCCCGGTGTCGTCGAGGTCCACCCCGGGCGTCCAACCGGCCAGGATTCCGGCGGTGTTCGCGGTCGAGCGGCCGTGGCGGACGAGCAGCAGGGTGGGCATGGGGCCTAGCGTACGGCCTCCCGGGCGGGGCGCGGACGGGAGGCGGGCGGGCGGCGAGCGGCCAGGAACGGCAGCGGGCGGTTCCGGGACGGCGGAGGCAGTGACGTGAGGCGGCTGCGGCCGGGCGGGTCCGGGGCGGCGGGAGTGGTGCCGGATTGGTGTGGAGCATCGGTACGACGGGGCGATGTGCCGCCACCGCCGCCGTCCAGGGGCCACAATGGCCCGCATGATCGTCCACTGCGCCATCTACCGCGACGGCTGCCGGATCGAGGGCCCGCAGGACCACACCGGCGCCCTCGCCGCCGCGCGGGCGGCCGGCAAGGGCAGTTTCGTCTGGATAGGCCTGTTCGAGCCGACCGCCGAGGAACTCGACCAGGTCGGCACGGAGTTCTCGCTGCACCCGCTGGCCGCCGAGGACGCCGTCCGCGCGCACCAGCGCCCGAAGGTGGAGGCCTACCAGGACTACCTGTTCGTGGTGCTCAAGACGCTCGGGTACCACCCCGGTGGGCACGCGGTGACCAGCGGCGAGGTGATGGTCTTCGTCGGCGAGGACTTCGTGATGACGGTCCGCCACGGTGCCGACAGCCCGCTCGGCGGGCTGCGGGCGGAACTGGAAGCGCAGCCCGAGGTGCTGGCGCTCGGGCCGAGCGCCGTCCTGCACTCGGTCTGCGACGTCGTGGTGGACGGCTACGTGGACGTGGTCGTCGCGCTCCAGGCCGACCTGGACGAACTGGAGGCCGACGTGTTCGCCCCCGGCAGGGTCGACCGCGCCAACGCCGGCCGGATCTACGGCTACAAGCGCCAGCTGGTGGCCGTCCGACGCGCCACCGGCCCGCTGCTGGAACCGATGCTGCGGCTGGAACGCGGCGGCGTGCCGTTCGTCCGCGCCGAGGCGCTGCCGTACCTGCGGGACGTCGCCGACCACCTGGCCCGGGCCAACGACCAGGTGGACGGCATGGACCGGCTGCTGTCGGACATCCTCAGCGCCAACCTGGCGCAGGTCAGCGTGCAGCAGAACAACGACATGCGGAAGATCTCGGCCTGGGCGGCGCTGGCCGCCGTGCCGACCATGATCGCTGGCGTGTACGGCATGAACTTCGAGCACATGCCCGAACTGCACCAGCCGTGGGGGTACCCGGCGGCGCTGACGCTGATGGTGGCGGTCTGCGTGGTGCTGCACCGGGTGTTCAAGCGGCACGACTGGCTGTAGGGCACGCGGCCGGTGGCCCGCGCAGGGGGCCGGGTGCGTGGCGGTCTGCGTGGTGCTGCACCGGGTGTTCAAGCGGCACGACTGGCTGTAGGGCACGCGGCCGGTGGCCCGCGCAGGGGGCCGGGTGCGGGGGTGCCGGGCGCAGGCGGCCGGGCGCCGAAGGGGTACCGGGCGCGGCCGGCTTTCCGGCTCGGCCGGCCGGCGGGGCGGGCCCGCCGGCCGGACGACCTGCTGGGGCGGGGCGGATCAGGCCAGCCCGGCACGCTCCAGCGCCTCGACGCCCGTCCGCAGCGCCTGCACCCGCTCGTCCAGGGTGAACCCGGCCGGTGCCAGGGTCAGCGTGGTGACGCCCGCGTCCGCGTACGCCTGCATCCGGTCGGCGATCCGGGCGGTGTCGCCGACCAGCGAGGTGGCGTCGATCAGGTCG
This sequence comes from Kitasatospora sp. RG8, assembly GCF_017813315.1. NCBI lineage: Bacteria > Bacillati > Actinomycetota > Actinomycetes > Kitasatosporales > Streptomycetaceae > Kitasatospora > Kitasatospora sp. RG8. The sequence continues at coordinate 20,165 of NZ_JAGIYX010000022.1, read as the reverse complement.
TGCGGGACGGCCGCCGCGGCGCCCGCGTAGTCCTTGGCGAGGTACTTCTCCTGGATCTCGTCCGCCGCCTGCTCGTAGCCCATCCGCCGGGTGAGCTGGTTGTAGAAGTTCTTCTCCTTGCTGCCCATGCCGCCGATGTAGAGGGCGGCGTAGGAACGCTGGGAGTCGACCCCGGCCTTGATGTCCTCGCCGACCGCGATGGTGACGGTCGGGCAGAGGTCGAAGCCCTCCAGGGTCTGCCCGGCCTTGGCCCGGCCGGCCTTCAGCGGGTCGAGGGAGAGCGCGGCGTGCTCGGGCGAGAAGAAGATGCCGAGCCAGCCGTCGGCGATCTCGCCGGTCTGCTCCAGGTTCTTCGGGCCGATCGCCGCGATGTACAGCGGGATGTGCTCGCGCACCGGGTGCACGGTGAGCTTGATCGGCTTGCCGGGCCCGCCGGGCAGCGGCAGCGTCCAGTGGGCGCCCTCGTGGACGAGCCGCTCACGGGACATCGCCTTGCGGATGATCTCCACGTACTCGCGGGTCCGGGCCAGCGGCTTGTCGAACTTCACGCCGTACCAGCCCTCGGAGACCTGCGGCCCGGAGACGCCGAGGCCGAGCCGGAACCGGCCGCCGGACAGGGTGTCCAGGGTGGCCGCCGTCATCGCCGTCATCGCCGGGGTGCGGGCCGGGATCTGGAAGATGGCCGAGCCGATGTCGATCCGCTCCGTCTTGGCGGCGACGAAGGAGAGCACGGTGGCCGCGTCCGAGCCGTAGGCCTCGGCGGCCCAGCAGACCGAGTAGCCGAGCCGGTCCGCCTCCTGGGCGACGGCGATGTTGTCGGCGTCCATGCCGAGTCCCCAGTAGCCGAGGTTGATACCGAGTCGCATCTGCCAAGCCTTCCAGTCGGGTTGTTCGCGAGGGTAACCGCGCACTCGGCGGTCATGCTACTGGCCGGTAGGTGTGGGCCGGGACACATTGCGGGCGCCCCGGCGCGCGCCGGGGCGGGCGGCACGTGCGCGCCGGGGCGGTGACCCCGGACGCCGGGCGGGCGGTCACCCGCGCGCCGGTGGGCGGCCCCGCGCGCCGGGGCGGTGGCCGGCGGCCTGCGGTGACGGCTCCGCGGGCAGTGATCGTTCTGCGGGTCTGCACACCAGCCCGGGCACCGGCCGCTACGCTCAGCCGACGTGGGGACGCCTCTCCCCACCTGCGCGTTCGCCAGGCGGGCCGACGTACCCGGCGACCCGCGTTCAAGGCCAGTGGAGGGCCCGTCCGATGGAAATGCGACACCTCGGCCGCACCGGGCTGCAGGTCTCCCGGCTCGGCCTCGGCACCATGACCTGGGGCCGCGACACCGACGAACACGAAGCCGCCGAGCAGCTCAAGGAGTTCGTCGAGGCCGGCGGCAACCTCGTCGACACCGCCGACGTCTACGCGGACGGCGGCGCCGAGTACCTGCTCTCCCGGCTCGCCGACAACGTCGTCCCCCGCTCCGACCTCGTCATCGCCACCAAGGCGGGCAGCGTCCCCGAGTCCGCCCGCCGCTTCGACGGCTCGCGTGGCCACCTCCTCGCCGCCCTCGACGCCTCGCTGCGCCGGCTCGGCACCGACTACGTCGACCTCTGGCAGGTGCACGCCTTCGACCCGGTCACGCCGGTCGAGGAGACGCTCACCGCCCTCGACATCGCCGTCACCTCCGGCCGTGCCCGGTACGTCGGGGTCTGCGACTTCAGCGGCTGGCAGCTCGCCAAGGCGGCCACCTGGCAGCGCGCCCACCACGGCCGGGTGCCGCTCGCCGGCGCGCAGCTGGAGTACTCACTGCTCCAGCGCGGCATCGAACGGGAGGCGCTGCCCGCCGCCCGGGACGCCGGGGTGGGCCTGCTCGCCTCCTCCCCGCTCGGGCGCGGCGTGCTCACCGGCAAGTACCGACACGGCTTGCCCCAGGACTCGCGCGGCGCCTCGCCGTACCTCTCCGGATTCGTCCAGCCCTACCTCGGGGAGCGCTCGCGGCGGATCGTGGACGCCGTCGCCACCGCCGCCGACGGCCTCGCCAGCAGCCCGCTCGCGGTGGCGCTCGCCTGGGTGCGGGACCGGCCGGGCGTCGCGAGCGCGCTGGTCGGGGCGCGGACGGCGGCGCAGCTCCAGGCGGCGCTGTCAGTGGAGGCGCTTACGCTTCCGGATGAGATCCGCGGTGCGCTCGACGACATCTCGTCGCCGGTCCACCGCTACCCGGATCAGGGGTGGAGCGAGCTGTAGGGCCCGCGTCGCCCGTGGTCCGGGCGGCTTCGAGCCGCTCCGACCCGTTCAGACCCGTTCAGACCCGTTCAGACCTGGCCCGACCGGACTGGACCTGACCTGGCCCACCCTGACCTGCCGTGACCCGACCCGACCTGTTTTGATCTGATCCGACCTGTTTCGACCTGCCCGACCGACCCCATCGGCGCAGCCGCTCCGCGCGGCCGTGCCGTCCCGACCATGCCGACCGCGCCGACCGCGCCGGGGCGGCCGCCTGCGGCCCGCCGTCGCGCCGTCCGGTGCGGTCCGGTGCCAGCTGTGGAGTGACCTTTCTTGGAGCGAACGATGAGTGACACGGAGAACGGCGCTCCGGAGGAGACCACGGTGACCCCGGGCCCGGACGGCAGCGCCGAGAGCCGCGGCAGCGGCGACACGGACAAGGCGGCCGCCGTCGCGGCGCTTGCCGCGGCGATCCGGACGGTCGGGAAGCAGTCCGCGGGCCCCGCGCCCGAGGCCTCGCCGGCCGCCCCCACCGGCGGCCCGGACGCCACCCCTTCGCCCGGTACCGCTCCTTCACCCGGTACCGCTCCTTCACCGGAGGCGTCGGCTGCCGCCCGTCCGTCCCCGGTCCGGGGCGGGACCGACGAGCAGCGTGCGCAGGCCCTCAAGGACACCGCCGAGGTCCTGGCCGCCGGCGGCGCACCGACCGACCTCGCGACCGCCGCCGTGGCCGCGTTCGGCGACGGCGCCGCCGGGCAGCTGCGGGCCGACCCGTGGGCCGTGCTGACCCTGCCCGGTGTCCGCCCCGAGCACGCGGACGGCTTCGCCCGCGGTCTGCTCGGTCCCGCCGCCGGCCCCGGCGACCCGCGCCGGGCGCAGGCACTGGTGCCGTGGCTGCTGGAGCAGGCCGCACTGCGCGGCCACTCCGCCGTGGAGATCGGCGAGGTGACCGCCGGGCTCGACCGTCTCGGTCTCCCGGACACCGCCGCCGCGCTCCAGGCGGCCATGGACGACGGCCGGGCGCTGCCGTTCCAGGAGGAGCTGACCGGTGCCGAGGCGCACGCCGCGGGTGGCGGCGAGGAGGACGACGAGCCGCCGACCCGGATGCTGCTCGCGCTGGAGCGGCTGGCCCTCGCTGAGGACAGCCTCGCCGAGGGCCTGGTCCAGCTGATGTCCACCTTCGTCCCCGGCGAGGACGGTCCCGAGGGCGAGGACCAGCCCGAGGACGAGCACCGGCCCGAGGACGAGCACCGGCCCGAGGACGAGCACCGGCCCGAGGACGAGGGCGGTCCCGAGGGCGGTCCCGAGGGCGGTCCCGACGACGAGGGCGTGCCCGCTGACGGAGGTCCGGCCGGGGAGGCCGCCGACGGCGCCGCCGCCGAACCGGCCTCCGACGAGCACGACGCCGCCGGACACGACACCACGGGGCACGACGCCACCGAGCACGGTGCCGAACCGCCCGCCGCGCCCGAACCTCCCGCCGCGCCCGGCCCGGCCGCCTGGGAGGCGGCCGCCGTCGCCGCCACGTCCTCCTCCGCGACCGCCCTGATCCGGGCCGCCGCGGAGAACGCCCTGGTCACCCACACCGGCGGCGAGGCCGCGCGGGCCGAGCCGGCAGCCCTGGTCCGGGCGGCCACCGGCCTCGGGCTCCGCGCCTGGGCCGCCACCTGGACCAACCAGGGCCGCGACAGCCTCGCCGCGCTCGCCGAAGGCCCCTTGCAGGTCGCCACCCTGGCCGAGCTGCTGGCCGGGACGGCCGGCCCCGGCCGTTCCCCGGACGGCACGCTCGCCCTGGACGTCCTGGTCGTCCTGGACGCCCCGCTGCTGGACGTCGAGCTGGCCGCCACCCTGCTGGAGTCGCTCGCCGACGGCACCCGGCTGGTCCTCAGCGGCGACCCGGGCCAGCTCTGGTCCGCCGGTCCCGGCCGCTTCTTCGCCGACCTGATGGCCGCCAAGGTCTGCCCGTCCGTGGCCTCCCGCACCCCGGACTTCGGACCGATCGGCGAGCTGGTCTCCGGGGTCGGCATCGGCGAGCTCCAGCCGGTCGAGGCGCCGGACAAGGAGGTGGTCATCCTGACCGCCAAGGACGGCGCCGAGGCCGTCCACCGTGCCGTGCAGCTGCTCACCGACTCCATCCCGCGCGCGCTCGGCATCCCCGCCGAGCAGGTGGTGCTGCTCACCCCCGGCCACGGCGGACCGGCCGGCACCCGGGCGCTCAACGCCGCCGCCAAGGCCCGCCTCAACCCCGGCCCGGGCCGCTTCGCCGGCTTCGACCCGGGTGACCGGGTGGTCGACTCCCCCGCCCCCGGCATCACCCGCCCCGCCCGCGTGCTGGACGGCGACGCCACCGGTCTGCACCTGGAGTACGCGGACGGCGCGCGGCGCACCGTCCCGCCCGCCGAGGCCGGCCGACTGCGGCACGGCTGGGCGCTGACCGTCCACCAGGCGGTCGGCCGCCGCTGGCCGGGCGCCGTCGTGGTCCTCCCCGAGGACGCGGGCGCGGCGCTCACCCGCCAGTGGGTGTACACGGCGTTCGGCCGCGGCGAGCGCCACCTCTCGGTGGTCCACGCCGCCGGCCCCGCCCTCCCCCAGGCCGTCGCCGAGCGCCCGGCCCAGCCCCGCACCACCCGGCTGCGTGCGGTCCTCGCCGAGAACGCCGCCCAGGTGTACTGACGGCGCGGGCACGTACCGGGAACCGATTGCGGTGGGGGCAGGACCCCCGCCGCCACCGCAATCGGCTGGTCCGCCGTCAGTGGTCGGCGCTAGCGTGCGGGGCGCAGTAGTCCATCGTGCGCAAAGGGGAGACCATGACCACCCTCGAGAACCGGCCGAACACCGCACTTCTCGTGATCGACGTACAGAACGACGTGGTCGAGGGCGCCTACGAGCGCGACGCCGTCGTCGCCAACATCGCGGCCCTGGTCGAGAAGGCCCGGCTGGAGCAGGTGCCGGTCATCTGGGTCCGGCACTCCGCCGAGGACCTCGTCCTCGGAAGCGACGGCTGGCAGATCGTGCCCGAGCTGGTGCCCGCCGAGGGCGAGGCGATCGTCGAGAAGCTCTTCCGCGACTCCTTCGAGGACACCACCCTGGAGGCCGGACTGGCGGGCCTGGAGGTCGGGCGCCTCGTGGTCACCGGCGCGCAGACCGACTTCTGCGTCCGCTCGACGCTCCACGGCGCCCTCGTCCGCGGCTACGACGCGATCCTGGTCAGCGACGCCCACACCACGGAGGACCTCTCCTCCTGGGGCGCGCCGAAGCCGGAGCAGGTCATCGCCCACACCAACCTCTACTGGTCCGGCCAGAAGGCGCCCGGGCGGACGGCCGGGACGGTCGAGACCAAGAACGTGGACTTCGGCCGCACGGCCTGAGCCCGCGCCCCAGCGCTCCCGAGCGGCTGCCGGCCGGCGCCGGTTCCGCAGTCCGGCCCGTGCACGGGAAGTCGGATCCGCCGACTTCCCGCGCACGGGCCGCGCACGTTCCCCGGTACTGCCATGACGGGCGTTCATGGCAACGATAGAAACCAAGCCTTGGACGCATGACACCTGGTCGGCGGAGGGTGGAGAGCACTTCCCCACCCCGACCGAGGAGTGCCGTTCCATGGATCTACAGCTCACTGACCAGGTGGTCGTCGTCACCGGCGCCTCCGCCGGAATCGGCGAGGCCACCGTCCGGCTGCTGGCCGCCGAGGGGGCCGTCGTGGTGGGCGTCTCCCGCTCCCCCGAGGGCGTCGAGAAGCTGGGCGACCGGGTCGACGCACTGGCCGCCGACCTCACCGAGCCCGGCACGGCGGACCGGATCGTCGAACAGGTACTGGCCCGGCACGGCCGGCTCGACGCGCTGGTGAACAACGTCGGCGGCCTGGACGCCCGGAGCGGCTTCCTGGACGTCACCGACGAGCAGTGGCTTGCCACCTTCGACCTCAACTTCCACTCCGCGGTGCGCATGAGCCGCGCCGCGCTGCCCGCCCTGCTGCGCACCGGCGGGGCGATCGTGCACGTCGCCAGCGAGGCCGCCCGGCTGCCCGACAGCCCGCTGGTCGACTACGCGGCGGCGAAGACGGCGCTGCTGTCGCTCTCCAAGTCCCTCGCCGTGGAGTTCGGCCCCCGGGGAGTCCGTTCCAACGTGGTCTCGCCCGGACCGACCCGCACCCGCCTCTGGGACGCTCCCGGCGGCTTCGCGGAGCAGCTCGCCGAGGGCTTCGGCCTGCCGACCGAGGCCGCGATCGACCACTTCGTCCGGGAGGTCCGGCGGCTGCCGACCGCACGGCTGGGCACGCCCGAGGACGTCGCCCGGGTGATCGCCTACCTGGTCTCGGCGCCCGCCGGCCAGGTGACCGGCGCCGAGTGGGCCGTCGACGGCGGCGCGCTCCGCCAGCTCTGAACCCCCTCTGAACCCCCGCCGGGCTGCGCACGTCCCGTACCGCCTTGCCCTGGGCACCCCCGTGCACGGCCCGCCCCGCCATTCCCCGTACACATCCGTGCACCCCTGTGCACCGCCCGTACCGCCCCGCACCTGAGAGGAACGTCCGAAACCATGCGTCCGCGCCAGCGTTTCCGCACCACCGCCACGGCCGCCGCCGGCATCGCCGCCCTGCTCGTCGCCGCTGCGACGGTCGGCAGCGCGCCCGTTGCGACCGCCGCCTCCGAACACCCCTCCGCCACCCACGGTGGCGACCGTGCCTGGCGGCTGGTCGACCGCACGCCGGGGCTCGTCCAGCCGCGCGCGCTCACCGTGGACGGCTCGCTCCCCGCCCGACGGGCAGCCCAGGAGATCCGGCTCGCCCAGCAGCTCTACACCTTCTGGAACACCGGCGAGCAGCGTTACCTGGACTCCGCCGTCGACCCCGGATTCCGGGACAACACGCTGCCGGAGGGGCGCCCGCAGGGCCCGGCCGGGCCGGCCTTCGCCTCCCGCACCTTCCGTGCCGCCGTGCCGGACCTCAGCTGCGAGCTGTCGGACCTGCTGATCACCGGCGACCGGATCACCGCCCGGCTGGTCTTCCGCGGCCACTTCACCGGGACCTTCAACGGTGTGCGGGGGCAGGGCCAGCGCGTCGAGTTCAACGCGATCGACATCCAGCACGTCGGCACGGTGCGGATCATCGAGGACTGGCACATCGAGGACAACCAGGCCCTGCTCGCCCAACTCGGCGCCGGCGCAGGCCGTTGAGCGCCGACCACTGGGCGCCCTGCCTCCGGAGCCGGCGGCGCGGCGGGGAGAGGTACCCCGCCGCGCCGCCCGGCGTGACGCCGCGGCCCGCGGAACGGACCGGGAGCGACCCGGATCAGTCGTCGAGGTCCTCGTCGTCGTAGACCTCGCTGACGTCGAACCGGCAGATCAGCAACTGCGGGTCGGCGTGCTCGAAGGGCTCCGGCAGCCACTCCCCCGGCTCGGACGGCTCGGCCGCCGCGACCCAGAGCGTCGAATCGCCCTCCTCCAGGCCGAACTCCTCGCTGCGGGCGGCGATCTCGTCCGGCTCGTACTCGCCGAACAGCACGCCGATCGCGGCGTTCAGACCGCCCGTGCCGCCCCCGCCGGGGGTCAGCGACTCGTCCAGCCGCTCGGCCTGGGCGCGAAGCCGCTTCGAGTCCACCACGTGGTAGTCGCGGCGGATCAGCACGCTGATCGACTCGGGCTGTTCCGGACCGTGGTAGCCGCCCGGCCCCTCGTCACCGGGGACCTCGAACGGGGTGACCTCGTCGTAGACCTCGTAAAGGAGTTGGTCGTAGGCGATGGCCGCCGTCGCCAGCTGCTCGTAGGCGGCGAACACAGCGGGATCGTCCGCTGCGCTGGGGCTCGACACCGCTTCCAGATGACGGTCGATGGCGGCCTTGACCGCCTCGGCGGCGGCGCGTACCTCGGCAATGGTGGGCTGCGCGGCATCAGACATGGTGCAGACGCTATCTCCCCGCGGCGTCGGTACGCACAGCGGTTGTCACCTACACCCGCGATTTCACCGCAACTTCCGCCCTGATGTCCGATCCGCGTGGATCTGTGCCCGCGTACGCCCGCGCGCGGGCCGCGGCGACGGCACGGCTGGGCCGTCCGAGTGCCGCTTGGCGAGCCATGATCGGGGTATTCCGTCAGGAGGAGAAACGGAACTGATGCACTGTCAGGATCCCGGGCGCGGCGCAGGTGGGCCGGCGGCGGTTCGGCGGCGGATCGAGGGCGGGCCGAGGGCGGGCCGCCTGCGGTTCTGCCGGCGATCCCCCAGGCGGTCCACCCGGCGGGTCCCGGGCGGGACCACGGGTGAGCGCTCGGCGGGAGTGCGGCCGAAAATGCCCGGGCCCGTTGTCGGGGGCAGGCCGTAGGCTTGCCCGAAGGTGTCCCTCAGGAGGAGCGTTTTGACCCCACCGAAGCCGGTCCGGCAGCCGGAGTACGAGTACCAGTCGCTGCGCATGCCGCGCGGCACCTCACGCAACGCGGCACGCCAACTGCTCACCGACCACGCCGAGTACGGCCACTGGGAGCTGGACAGACTGCGCCTGTTCCCCGACGGCAGCCGGACGGTGCTGCTGCGGCGACGGATCATCCGGCAGGTCCGGAGCTGGTGACGGCCGTCACGCCGTGGGCGTGATCACCGACCCCGGCGCCTGAAGCCCCACGCCCGTGCCTTCGCGCGCCCGCGGCCGTCCGTTCATCCGACGGCCGCGGGCGGCTTCTCCGGCTCGGCGTGCGCCGCTCAGCACGCTCCGCGCGACGTGCGCCGTGGCCTCGCCTGGCGGGGCCCACTCAGCGGGGCCCCGCTCGTCGCGCCCTCAGGGCATGCGGTTCAACCCGCACAGGCTTCCGGTCACGGGCCCACGGTCCCAGCCGGAACGCCCGAGGATCAGCGCGCGCCGGCGCGGGCGCGGCGGTAGAGGACGCCACCTCCGACCAGTAGGGCGAGGCCGGCCGCACCGAGCAGTTCGGTGCTTCCTGCACCGGTCGACGCCAGCTGGCTCGCGGTGGCCTGCGGGCTCTCGGTCCGGACCGAGGCCGGCACGGCCTGAGCGGTGGGGGTGGCAGCAGGAGGCGTGGACGGGCTCCCCGTGCGCGGCGGGATGCCCGGCGGCGTCGTTTTGTTGTCACCCGGGCCCTGTGAGGGCGGCGTGGACGGGTGGGTGGGCGGCGGGTTGTGCGGGGTGTGCCCCTCCGGACAGTCGTCGTCCGGCTTGGTGGGCGGGGCCGACACCGGGTGGCTCTCGTTGCCGCAGGCGTTCCCGAAGGCCGGGTTGCCGACGCCGACCACGTCGACCGAGTTGCCGCAGGCGTTGACCGGCACGTGCACCGGCGCCTGGATGCTGTTGCCGGAGACCGCCCCGGGCGAACCGGCCGCCGTGCCGGATGCCGAGGATCCGGAAGCGGAGGACCCGGAAGCGGAGGACCCGGGTGCCGAGGAACCGGAGGCGGAGGATCCGGAGGAGCCGTGACCGCCGCCGGCCGGGTGCCCGCCGCCGCTGGCGTTGGCACAGTGGTTGCCGTACGCCGGGTTCAGCGCGCCGACCACGTCGACGGTGTTGCCGCAGGCGTTGATCGGCACCTCGACCGGCACCTGCACCGAGTTCCCCGAGGCCACGCCCGGGGAACCGGCCGCGACCCCCTGCGCCTCGGCGCCCGCGTAGGCGTAGCCGGCGGTCGAGGCCAGGACACTGCCGGTGGCCACGGCCGTGAGGAGCCCCTTCTTGGCTACATTCCTCATATTTTCCCCTGACGTATCGAAACGACGTGATGACCTAAACGAAAGTCGGAATTTCCGAATAACTGGCTAGGTCTTCGGCTGCACAGGGGACAACGAGGCTGGGGCATCGAGGTTGAGCCGAACGAACCCTCTTCACCCGATCGAGCGAAGCCACCCACAGGCAGTGGACAAGCACCCCGACAGCCCCGGGCGGATCCAGCGAGATCCCGCACGGACCGGAGCGAGTCCTGGCGGCGTCTCCCCGAGCGGGTCCTGGCGGCCCGGAGCAGGCCGGCCGGACTGCCGGACGGACCCGGGCAGTGAAGCGCCCCCGGTGCGGCGCGTCCGCCACCCGGGGGCCAAGTCAGTCAACCCGATGACCAGCCTGTCAGCCGATCACACGGTCAACCTGCGCTCAGAAGTTGGCGCAGTGGTTGCCGAAAGCCGGGTTCAGAACGCCGATCACGCTGACGGTGTTGCCGCAGAGGTTCACGGGGATGTGCACGGGGATCTGCACCTGGTTGCCCGAAACCACGCCCGGCGAGCCGGCGGCGACACCATCGGCCGCGGCACCACCGTGGGCGGACGCAACACCGGCGGCGGCCAGCACCAGGCCGCTGGTGGCGGCGGTCACGGCGGCGATCTTCTTGAGCTTCATCATTCCTCCTGTACGGACTGCGCAACCCGTTCGGCGGGCTGCAAAGGAATGAACGAGGGTGTGGCAAACGGGGTACGGAACCTTTTCCCCATTCACCCGCAACGGTGACGCCTCGCACAAGATGTCGACCTGGAACCTAGCGGAGAAACGTTTCTCTGGATCTTTGTTCCGCCGTCCCAAATCATTAGCTCGGACAATGCGGATGGCCCGCCCCCGGGCACCCCGGGAACGGGCCTCGCCCCGCTCGGGGCCGGTTGCTCAGCTGAGGTCGATGAACCGGTCCAGCACCCGGACGCCGAACTTCAGCCCGTCCACCGGCACCCGCTCGTCCACGCCGTGGAACATCCCGGCGAAGTCCAGCTCCGGCGGCAGCTGAAGCGGCGCGAAGCCGAAGCAGCGGATCCCGAGGTCCTGGAACGACTTGGCGTCCGTCCCGCCGGAGAGGCAGTACGGCACGGCGCGCGCGATCGGGTCCTCGGCACGGAGCGCGGTCTGCATCGCCTCCACCAGCGCTCCGTCGAACCCGGTCTCGATCGCCTTGTCCGAGTGCAGGCTCTCCCGCTTCACGCGCGGGCCGAGCACGCTGTCCAGCTCGGCCAGGAACTCCTCCTCGTAGCCGGGCAGGAATCGCCCGTCCACGTGCGCGGTCGCCTGCCCGGGGATCACGTTCACCTTGTAGCCGGCGCCGAGCATGGTCGGCTGGGCGGTGTTGCGCAGCGTGGTGCCGATCATCTTGGCGATGCCGCCCAGCACCCGCAGCGTCTCGTCCATGTTCTCCGGGTCGAGCTCGACGCCGAGCGCGTCCGACAACTCGTCCAGGAAGGCCCGGACGGTCTTGGTGATCCGCAGCGGGAACTTGTGCCGCCCCAGCCTCGCGACCGCCTCGCACAGCTCGGTGATCGCGTTGTCGTCGTTCTCCATCGACCCGTGCCCGGCCCGGCCCTCGACCGTGAGCCGCATCCAGTGCATGCCCTTCTCGGCCGTCTCCACCAGGTAGAGCCGGGTCTGGTCGTTGACGGTGAACGAGAAGCCGCCGACCTCGCCGATCGCCTCGGTCACGCCCTCGAACAGACCCGGGTGCTTGTCCACCAGGTACCGGGCCCCGTACGTGCCGCCCGCCTCCTCGTCCGCGAGGAAGGCCAGCACCAGGTCGCGCGGGGGCTTGCGCCCGGTCCGCAGACGGTCACGGACGACGGCCAGCGTCATCGCGTCCATGTCCTTCATGTCGACCGCGCCGCGCCCCCAGACGCAGCCGTCCGCGATCTCGCCGCCGAACGGGTCGTACGTCCAGTCCGCGGCATTGGCCGGCACCACGTCGGTGTGCCCGTGGATCAGGAGGCCCGGACGCGACCGGTCCTCCCCCTCGATCCGCACCACCGTCGACGCCCGCCCCTTGGCCGACTCGATGATCTGGGGTTCGAGACCGAACTCCGCGAGCTGTTCGGCCACGTACTCGGCGGCCTTCCGCTCCCCCGGCCCGGAGCCGTCGCCGTAGTTGCTGGTGTCGATCCGGATCAGATCGCGACAGATCTCGGCGACCTCCGACTCGGCCGTCACCTTCGGCGCCGCCGCCCGCCCCGCCGTCGACTCGCTCCGCTCGCTCACGGTCACTCCTCGTCTCAGCCCCGCACCGGCGCACCACCGCGCCACCCCCGGGACCTGCACCCGGGCCGTACGAGCACGTCCGCCCATACTCCCCCAGCCCCCCACCCGGATCCACCCCGCGGACCCGGGGGAAACCGCAGGAAACCCCCTGGTCACACCCCCGCCACAGACCACTCCCCTCCCCCGCCGCCTGCCCCCGCACCCCCACCCGGAGCCGTTTTGGGAGCTCAAGCCGATCTTTGCTACAGTTACATCTGTCAGCGCGGCCGAGGAAGCCGCAAAGACAACACCTAGTCCGGGTGGCGGAATGGCAGACGCGCTAGCTTGAGGTGCTAGTGCCCTTTATCGGGCGTGGGGGTTCAAGTCCCCCCTCGGACACCACGAGTGCGGGTCAGGAGAAATCCTGACCCGCACTTTGCGTTTGCGGGTCGCCGCTTCGGCGGCACAGACCGGGAACCGGCGGCAGCGGCAATCCGTCGGCGCCCGGGTCGCCGCCGGCCACCCGGGCGCGGTCGGCGGGGGCGGGGATCGCGCTCAGAGCTCAGACTCCGGAGGCGGGGGAAAGACGCCCGTTTCCATGAAGTACTCCCCCTGCCTGACCGACAACGAGGACGGGAGGAACGCGACCGTTCCGTCGTCCTTGCGAACGTAGAGGGCGCGTGACATGGGCCGGTTCTTGGGATCGCCGGTATCCAGATACTCCTGGGTCTCGAACCGGACGTTCCACGCCCAGCCGAACTCCCCTCCCACTCCTCGCGCAGCACGACCGTCCGCGGCGTTGCGGATTGGATCCTGCCCGGAAAGACCCGGACCGCCTCGATCGCTTCCTGTTTCCTCATTGGATGTGTTGCTCCTTCGCCAGGGCCCCCGGACAGCGAGGCCTTGACTCTCAATACGGCATGAGCTGGACCTCTGCAAGCCGTCGTGCGCAGCAATATGAGGGAGCGTCAGGACTCTGTGGCGGGGTCGGAGCCAGGACACCCGTCGAGGCCGTGGTTCGCCTCAGTGGGAACCGGCGCGCTCCGGCGGGCGGTCCTGTCGGGCGAGGTCGCCGCGGTGGCCCCGCTCGGGGACGACCGGGCGGGGTTCCCCGCAACCTGCGACGCGGCGGTGGCGGGCCTAGCGTTGTGGTGTGGACGCGGGAGCGTTGAGCTTGTTCCTCTGCGGCGACGTGATGCTCGGCCGCGGTGTCGACCAGATCCTGCCGCACCCCGGTGATCCGACGTTGCGGGAGCCGTACGTCCGGGACGCGCGGGACTACGTCGAGTTGGCGGAGGCCGTGTGCGGCCCGATCCCCCGGCCGGTCGACTTCTCCTGGCCCTGGGGGGAGGCCTTGGAGTTGCTCGACGAGGTCGCGCCCGACGTCCGGGTGCTGAACCTGGAGACGAGCATCACCCGTAGCAACTCCTTCGCACCGGGGAAGGAAGTGCTGTACCGGATGAACCCGGCAAACGTCCCGTGCCTGGCCGCCGCCCGGCCGGACGTCTGCGTGCTGGCCAACAATCACGTACTGGACTTCGGCCTCCGTGGACTCGGGGAGACGCTCGACGCCTTGGCGGGGGCGGGGCTGACCTCGGCGGGAGCAGGACGGGACGCGGCCTCCGCCCGGCGGCCGGCGGTCATCGGGGTCGGCGACGGCGGGCGGGTCCTGGTCTTCTCCTTCGGGACGGCGTCCAGCGGCATTCCGTGGCGGTGGAGCGCGGCCGGGGAGCGGGCCGGCGTCGACTTCGTCTCGGAGGCCTCGGCCGTCGACGCGGCCGATGTCGTCGACCGGGTACGGCAGGTGAGGCGACCGGGCGATGTCGTGGTCGCCTCGGTCCATTGGGGGTCCAACTGGGGCTACCGGATCTCCCGGGACCAGACCCGCTTCGCCCACGCCCTGGTCGACGGCGGCGTCGACGTCGTGCACGGGCACTCCTCCCACCACCCCCGCCCCGTCGAGGTCTACCGCGGGAAGCTCATCCTCTACGGCTGCGGCGACTTCATCGACGACTACGAGGGCATCGCCGGTCACGAGCAGTACCGGGACGACCTGCGGCTGCTGTACTTCGTCTCGGTGGACCCGGGGAGCGGGGATCTGGTCGGTGTCCTCATGGCGCCGGTCCAGGCTTGGCAGATGCGGCTCCGGCACGCCTCGCACGCCGACGGGCAGTGGATGCGGGAGGTGCTCGACCGGGTCAGCCGCGGATTCGGCGTCCGGATCGACCCCGGTCCCGACGGCATGCTGGCCCTGCGGCGGACGTGGGGGTGACGGACCGGGCGAAGGCGGAGCGGCGTGGCACGGCCTGGAGCGACAGGGTGCGGCCCGGAGCCGCGTGGGTGGCACGGGGCGGCGCTCGGCCGGCCCGCGTCCGGATCGTCAACGGGCGCTCCAGACCGGGCAGCCGGGGTGGTGGCGGCGCGTGCGGATGACGGTGCCGCCGAGGGAGCGGTGCTCGGTGACGGAGGCGTCGCAGCACCCTGTCCGCCGGGCCGCGGGTGCGGGGCCCCGCGGTGCGGTCGACACGGGAGGGACGGACGGCTCAAGCGGCTTGGCCGACGCGGTTGGCGGCTTGGCGGTGGCCGGTGCCGCCGCCGAGGCCGGAGGAGGAGTGGAGGGAGCGGTCTTGGCGGGGGCCGGCTTCCGGTGCGGAGCGGCCGGGCGACGACGCCGGCGGCGGCGCGGTGTGGAGGTGGTCACGGGCGGGATCTGCCCCGGCCGGGCCCGGTGAAATCCGGGGCTCACTCGGACGAGGGACAAGAGGAGGCCGGCAGGGGCGGGCAGCGTCACCGGGCCCGGGCCCGCACCCGGATCCGGCGACGGCCCGCGACGGCCCGCGACGGCCTACGAACGCCATAAGGCGCCAGAAGGCGTCAGCGGGAGTCAGAGGGCATCAGAAGACAGCGGAAGGCGTCGGATTACTACCTCAGAAGGTGATCGTCCGGCCCTCGGCCGCGGCCTGGCGGGCGGTGTAGGCGACACCGTGCACCTTGAGGCCGCTCGGGTCGAGCAGGGTGATCGCCCCGCCGTGGTTGCCGAGCTCGAAGCCGCCGGCGCCGTGCACGGTGAGCGCGGCCCCGGCGGCCAGCGGCCCGGCGGGCAGGGCGAGCCGGTGCTTGGCCTGGTCGGCGAGGTGCCAGCCGGCCAGGTCGACGGGCGCCGCGGAGGTGTTGAGCACGGTGACCGTCTCGTCCTCGGGAGCCGGGCCGACCGGGTTGACCACGGCGGCGACGATGCGCAGCGCGGTGTCGTGGCCGGTCGGGTCGGTGGGGCGCGGCGGGGTGCCCGGGAGAGTGTGGCCGGTGGCGTCGTCGGTGTGCCAGGCCTGCGACTGGAAGGCGAGGAACACGGCGATCCAGCGGTCCTCGGAGGGCAGGTGGATCAGCAGCCCTCCGTCCTGGTAGACGCCGTCGTCCGCGCGGAAGCGGCCGCTGTTGCCCTGGTTCATGTGGATGTCGTGGACGCCGTTGCCGGGCGTGAAGCCGAACACCTTGTCGGGGACGGTCGGCTCGGGGCCGAAGCGCTGGCCGATCAGGTAGACGGCGGCGGCCGGGTCGTTGATCGCGCGCTGGACGTAGTGGTCGAGCAGGTCGGCGAGGTCGTTGTCGGCACCGGGGGCGTCGGGCGGCAGCGTGCGCAGGGCGGCCGGGTCGAAGAGGTTGCCGCGGATGAAGTCCAGACTCGCCGTGCCGGGCTTCGAGGGGAGGTCGGTCCAGCCGCTGCCGGCGGCGGGAAGCAGCGCGGTGAGCGGGTGCCGGAAGTCGTCCACGACGACGTAGAGCAGGTCCGAAGGGGACTGCTGCGACTGGACGTTGACCGCCGCCCGGTAGTCGGTGCCCTGCGCGTCGCGCAGGTGGATCTGGTAGTGCGGGGTGTCGGCGGCGCCTTCGCGGCGCCGCTCGACGGCGGTGGCGGCGAGCACGCCGTAGTTCTTCAGGGGCATCGGTGAGGTCCTTCGGCCGGTCCGGTGGGCTCCGGTGCGCCGTGCTGGGCGGGCACCCCTCCGTTATGCCGCACGGACCGCGGTCGGCACGGGCGAATCGACGGATGTTCACCGGCTGTCCGCCGAACGGGTGCACGGCCCGCCGTCGTTGACCCGGACGCACCTCGTCGGCCCGGGGCCGCCTCCGCTCGCGAGTGGTGCTGCCGCCCGGGCGTTGACACGCATCGCTCCCTATATACAGAATGACTTCATTATGAAGTACGTACATAAATCCGAGGAACCGGCCGCCGGTCCGCTCGACCGCGATGCCGAGGGCCGGCTGTACGACACCCGGGTCCGGGCCGCCATGGCCGGGTTCACCCGTGACGGGGACACCCTCGCCCTGGAGGCCGCGGCCGCCGCGCGCTCGGCCTTCCACGCCGTCGAGCGGCTGCGGACGCACGGCACCCAGGGGCGCGGGCTCAGCTCGGGCGCACTGGACGTGCTGATCCGGCTGAACGCCGCCGGGGAGGCGGGCGCGGCAAGCCCGACCGATACAGCCGATACGACCGGGACAACCGGTATGACCAGCACGAGCGGCGCAATCGGCACGGAGGGGCTCACCGTCGGCGAGCTGGCCCGGGCCGGCGGCGTCAGCTCGCGCAACGTCACCGGGCTGGTCGACACCCTGGAACGGGAGGGCCTCGCCCGGCGTCTGCCCGACCCCCGCGACCGGCGGGCCGTCCTGGTCACGATCACCCCGGAGGGACGGGCCTGGCTGGAGGCGTTCCGGGCGCCGACCGAGCGCGCCATGGCGGCGGTCTTCCACGGGTTCTCGCCCGACGAGCTGGCCCAACTGCGCCACCTCTGCCTCCGCCTGGTGGAGAACCAGCAGCGCATCGAGCAGTACCTCGACCGTCCGCAGCAGCCGGACAGGAAGCCCTGAACTCACCAGGAGGGGGAACACCATGAGCACTGTGAGCACCGAGAACACTGTGAGCACAGCCGAACGGCAGGCCCGGCAGTCCCAGCAGGCCCGGCAGACTCGCCGGACCCGGGAGACCGTCAGGGCGTACCACGAGGCCCGGCTCCGGGGTGACGTGGCGGGCGCCGCCGCGCAGACCGGCGAGCCGTTCGCCTTCCGCAGCCCGCTGATCACCTCGTCCAGCCCGACCGGCCACCTCGCGGGGCTGGACGGCTTCCTCGGGCTGGTCACCGGCGTCGAGCTGCTCAGCGAGCTGTACCGTCCGGAGGAGGCGACGCTGGTGTACGACGTGCACACCGCCTCGCCGGTCGGCACCCAGCGCACCGCCGAGCACTTCCGGCTGCGGGACGGGCGGATCGCCTCGATCGCGCTGATCTTCGACGCCGCCCCGTGGGGCCCGCTGATGGCCGCCGCCGTCCCGCCGGCGTAGCCGGAGGAACTGGTCCGACACGAACGCCGGAGGCGCGGGCCGGCCCGGCGTCAGCCCGCCTGCGCCCGGTCGTGCCCGTCCTGCGGAACGGCGGCCGGACGCCGGACGAGGCTTCGGGCCATCTCCCCCACGACCACTGCGGTTACCGACGAGACGATCAGCAACGGCATCGTGTTCACGGAGTCCGCACCGAGCAGCGCCGCCCCGAGCACCGCGCTGGTGACCGGCAAGCGGGTGACCGCCGCGGCGGAGGCGGCGAGCCCGGCCGCCAGGCCCGGCGCGTCGCCGAAGCCGGGCAGCGGGGCGCAGGCCACCCCGACGGCGGCGCCGATCAGGAGCGCCGGGAAGATCGGGCCGCCGCGGAGGCTGCCGAGCGCGATGCCCCAGCCGACCGCTTTGCAGAGTGCCAGCGCCAGCAGCGCCCCGATCGACCAGGAGGCCGGGTCGGCGGCCAGCGCGCCGAGGGTGATCTGCCCGGACAGGGCCGCCTCCGCGGGTGAGCGCCCGGTGAGCAGCGCGTACGCGGAGATGCAGGCGCCGACCGCGACCGCGCAGACCACCGTACGGGCCGCCGTCCGGCGGGCGGTCGGCGCCGGCCCCTGCGGCCTGCCGCTGGTGTACGTCTTGACCAGCTCTCCGATCGTGTGGGCCGCCACGCAGAGCACCGCCACGGCTGCCGCGACGGGGACGCCCCAGAGGAAGTCACCGGGGTCGGGGGTGCCCGCCGGCGGCTCGGACGACAGTGAGAGCGCACCGATCGACAGGCCGGTCCAGTGGCCGAAGCCGGTGAAGACCAGCGCGCCGATGCCGCTCGCCAACAGGCACGGCAGGATCAAGGCCATCAGCCGTGGGCCGCCGAGCCCGGCCGCCTCGATGATCATCACGGCGGCGACCAGCGGGCTGCCGAAGATGGTGGAGATCGCCGCCGCCGAGCCGGTCGCACCGAGCACGGGTGGCAACTGCGGCTGGGACGTCCGCTTGGCGGAGCTGACCGCGAGCAGGGCCAGGCCGCTGCCCATCGCCATCAGCGGCGCCTCGGGGCCGAGGACCGCGCCGAGCGGCAGGCAGGCCAGGGCCGCCAGCACCACGCCGGGGACGGCCTTCGGCATGGTCGGCGGGCCGCCGATCCCGTCCACCGGGATGTGGCCGCCGCGGCCCGGGAACCGGGTCACGATCGGGGCCAGCAGCAGACCGGCGAGCAGCAGCGCCGGCAGGGGCCACCACCAGGGCGGGCTGTCGAAGCCGGCGGCGTCGGGAAGGCTCTCCCAGATCCAGTGCTGGAGTTCGTGCTCCAGGCTGACGAAGCCGAACGCGGCCAGCGAGACCGGGATGCCGACCAGGGCCGAGACCAGCAGCAGTCCGAGGTACCCCTTCCTCAGCAACACCTCTTGCAGGGTGGGGCCGCCACTCGCCGTCCTGGTCTGCTCGGACAATGCCCGCTCCCTCGCGCTCCCCGGGGCCCGCCACCGCCCTGCCCCGTCCTGGGACCGAGTCTCGCCCGCGGCGCAGGGGCGCGCACGGTAACCGACGCGCTCCGCACGGCGCGCCCCAGGCGGGTTACGCCGCACGGGTGAGCCGTTGAGAGGGCAGCGCCGTTCAGAAGGCCAAGTGGCCTGGGAGGCCAGGAAGCCGGGAGGCCCGGAAGCCCAGGAGGCTCAGAAGAGCACGAAGCCCGGAAGAGTCACGGGATCACCGTGGCTGCACCTGGCGGGTCTCCCCCAGTGCGCTCTCGATCCCCTGCACCATCCGCCAGAGCGGCACCCGGCGGCTGGCGACCAGCACCACCACGTCGTCCGGATCCTCCTCACCGCCGGAGCCGGCAGCCGCGCCACCCGACGCCCCGCCGGACGCCCCGCCCGATGCCCCGCCGCCCGACGCGCTGTCGGCCGGACGGTCGCTCCAGGTGCCGGTGACGAAGGCCATCGCCGCGTCCACCTCGGCGATCCAGTCGCTCTCGCCGCCGGAGCGCAGCCAGGTCCGCAACGCGTGGTTGTGCGCGGAGACGACGGCGGCCGCGATCACGTCGGCCCGCAGCGCGCCGTCCGGCCGGTCGGCGAAGCGGCCGCGCAGGTAGTGCGCGAGCGTGTGCTCGTAGCGCCAGACCACCGACAGCTCGTACGCGCGCAGGCCGGGCACCTTGCGGGTGAGCCGGTAGCGCTGCACGGAGAAGGACGGCTGCTCGGCGTACATCCGCAGGACGAGGCGGGCGGCGTCGCAGGCGTGCCGGACCGGGTCCTCCTCGCCGTTGCCGGACTCCAGGAACTCCGTCATCTCGGCGAGGCTGCGCTCGTGGTCGGGGAAGACCACGTCCTCCTTGGCCGGGAAGTAGCGGAAGAAGGAGCGCCGGCCGACCCCGGCGAGCGAGACGATGTCGTCGATGGTGGTCTGTTCGAAGCCTCGTTCCAGGAAGAGCTCGAAGGCGGCGGCGACCAGCGCCTCGCGCATCGCCGGTTTCGGCGGCCCGTCGTTCATGGGCTGGTCCTGTTCTTCCTTCTCGCTCATTCCCGGAACATAGCACCGGCTTCGAACAGCCGGACCCGCGTGTCCGGCGGTGCACCGCGGTCCGCCGGGTGCACCGCCGCGCGCCGGACTACGGCAGGTTGCGGGCCATCACGATCCGCTGGATCTGGTTGGTGCCCTCGTAGATCTGCGTGATCTTCGCGTCCCGCATCATCCGCTCCAACGGGTAGTCCCGCGTGTACCCGTACCCGCCC
>NZ_JAGIYX010000021.1:0-166286 GCF_017813315.1 Kitasatospora sp. RG8 | reverse complement strand
GTGAACGAGTACGGGCCCACGGAGACGGTGGTGGGTTGCTGTGTGTTCGAGGTGGCGTCCGGTGACCGGGTGGGTGATGCGGTGCCGGTGGGTCGTCCGGTGGCGAACACGCGGTTGTACGTGTTGGACGAGTGTCTGCAGCCGGTGCCGCCTGGTGTGGCGGGTGAGTTGTACATCGCGGGTGCGCAGGTGGCGCGCGGGTATGTGGGCCGTCCTGGGTTGACGGCGGAGCGGTTCGTGGCGTGCCCGTTCGAGGCGGGTGCGCGGATGTACCGGTCGGGGGACGTGGCGCGGTGGAGTACGGAGGGGCTGCTGGAGTACCTGGGGCGGGCGGACGAGCAGGTGAAGATCCGGGGCTTCCGGATCGAGCCCGGCGAAGTCCAGGCCGCGGTCCTGGCCCACCACGGAGTGGCGCAGGCGGCGGTCGTCGCGCGGCAGGACACCCCGGGCGACACCCGGCTGGTCGCCTACGTCGTACCCGCCGAGGCGGACGCCGACCCGGCCCGCCTGGCCGGCCAGGTGCGCGAGGCCACCGCCGAACGGCTGCCCGAACACCTGGTGCCGTCCGCCGTCGTGGTCCTGGACGCCCTGCCGTTGACCGTGAACGGCAAGCTCGACCGCAAGGCCCTGCCCGCCCCCGAGCACACCGGCGGGACACGAACCGGACGAGGACCGGCCGACGCACAGGAGGAACTCCTCTGCCAGGCCTTCGCCCACGTCCTCGGGCTGCCTGCGGTCGGCACCGACGACGACTTCTTCACCCTCGGCGGCCAGTCGCTCCTGGCGACCCGCCTGGTCAGCCGGGTCCGCGCCGTCCTCGGCGTGGAACTGCCGATCCGGGTCCTCTTCGACAGCCCGACCCCGGCCGCCCTCGCCGCCTGGCTGACCCGCGCGACCCGCGGCCGCACCGCACTGACGGCCGCCGAGCGCCCCGAACGGGTACCGCTCTCCTTCGCCCAGCGCCGGCTCTGGTTCCTCGGCCGGCTCGAAGGTCCGAGCGCCACCTACAACATCCCGATGGCCCTGCGCCTGACCGGGGAGCTCGACCGCGCGGCACTCGACGCCGCACTGAAGGACGTGGTCACCCGGCACGAGGTGCTGCGCACGGTCTTCCACGTCACCGACGGGCAGCCCCACCAGCAGGTCCTGCCCGTGGAGAAGAGCGGCTTCGAACTGGCCGTCACCGACATCCGGGCCGACGACCTGGCCGAGGCCGTGACCGGCGCGGTGCGCCACGCGTTCGACCTGTCCGAGCAGATCCCGTTCCGGGCCTGGCTGTTCGGGTTGGGCGCGGACGAGCACGTCCTGGTGGTGCTGATGCACCACATTGCCGGGGATGGCTGGTCGACGGGTCCGTTGGCGCGTGATCTGACGGTCGCCTATGCGGCGCGGCTGGCGGGCCGGGCGCCGGACTGGTCGCCGCTGCCGGTGCAGTACGCGGACTATGCCCTGTGGCAGCGTGAGCTGCTCGGGGCGGAGGACGACCCGGAGAGCCTGCTCGCCCGCCAGGTGGGGTACTGGCGCGAGGCCCTGGCCGGCGTGCCGGAGGAGCTCGCACTGCCCGCCGACCGGCCACGCCCCGCCGCCCCCTCCTACCGGGGCCACGAGACGGGGCTGGAGATCCCGGCCGAGCTGCACGCCCGACTGCTGACCGTCGCACGCGAGCGGGGGGTGACGCTGTTCATGGTGCTCCAGGCCGCCCTCGCGGTGACCCTGTCGCGTCTCGGCGCGGGCACCGACATCCCGATCGGCGCGGCGGTCGCCGGGCGCACGGACGAGGCGCTGGACGACCTGGTCGGCTTCTTCATCAACACCCTGGTGCTGCGCACCGACCTCTCCGGTGACCCGACCTTCGGTGAAGTGCTGGAGCGGGTCCGGCAGACCGGCCTGGACGCGTTCGCGCACCAGGACGTGCCGTTCGAGCGCCTGGTCGAGGAACTCGCCCCGGTCCGCTCGCTGGCCCGCCACCCGCTGTTTCAGGTCATGCTCACCCTTGAGAACACCGGCTCCGTCGCCGGCGCCGGGAACGCGGCCATGGAGCTGCCGGGGCTGCGCGTCGGCCCGCTCGCCGCGAGCACGGCGGCGGCCAAGTTCGACCTGGACGTCAGCCTCGGCGAGGCGTTCGGCCCCGACGGCGCACCGGCGGGGCTCCGCGGCGCGCTTGTCGCGGCGGCCGACCTGTTCGACCCCGAGACCGCGCAGCAGTTGGTGATCCGGCTGCTGCGCGTCCTGGAGACGGTCGCCGACGAGCCGGACACCCGGCTCTCGGCGGTCGAGGTGCTGGGAACGGAGGAGCGCCGGCAGGTTCTGGAGGGGTGGAACGACACGGGTCGTGTGGTGCCGGGGGTGTTGGTGCCGGCGTTGTTCGCGGGTCGGGTGGCGGGGTCGCCGGGTGCGGTGGCGGTGGTGTTCGAGGATGTGGAGGTGTCGTACGGGGAGTTGGATGCGCGGGCGAACCGGTTGGCGCATCAGCTGCTGGCGATGGGGGTGGGTGCGGAGTCGGTGGTGGGTCTGTGCCTGCCGCGGGGTGTGGACATGGTGGCGGCGATCCTCGCGACCTGGAAGGCGGGGGCGGCCTATGTGCCGTTGGATCCGGAGTATCCGGCGGAGCGGCTGGAGTTCATGCTCGCGGACAGTGGTGCATCGGTTGTCATCGGCGGGGGTGGTCTGTCCCTGGACGATCCTCAGGTCTTGGCGAGGCCGTCGACGGCACCGGACGTCGTCGTGGGTGCCGAGCAGCTTGCCTATGTGATTTACACGTCGGGTTCGACGGGTGTGCCGAAGGGTGTGGCGGTTTCGCACGCTGCGGTGGCGTCGATGGTGGCGGCGTTGTCACCGGAGCTGGGTGCGGCGCCGGGGGTGCGGGTGTTGCAGTTCGCGTCGTTCAGCTTCGACGCGTCGGTGCTGGACCTGGCCGTCACGCTCGCCAATGGCGCGACGCTGGTGGTCGCGTCGGCGGCCGAGCGAGCGGACACGGCCCTGCTGACCCGGATGCTGCGCGACAGCCGTGTGAGCGCGGCGAGCGTGGTGCCGTCCCTGCTCGCCGTCCTGGACCCGCAGGCCGTGCCGGGGCTCGGAACGCTTCTGGTGGGCGCGGAGCCGATCAGCCGTGAGCAGGCGCAGCTCTGGTCCCAGGACCGGCGGCTGGTGAACACCTATGGTCCGACGGAGTCGACCGTGATGGTCACCGCCGGGCGGATCGACGGTACGGAGTCGGCGGTGCCGATGGGCGCGCCGGTGGCGGGTGCCCGGGTCTATGTGCTGGACGAGCGGTTGCAGCCGGTGCCGGTGGGTGTGCCGGGTGATCTGTATGTCGCGGGCGGGCAGTTGGCGCGCGGGTATGCGGGCCGGGCGGGGTTGACGGCGGAGCGGTTCGTGGCGGCGCCGTTCGGTGGCGTGGCGGGCGGGCGGATGTATCGCACCGGTGACCGGGCGCGCTGGACGCCGGACGGGCGGTTGGTGTTCTCGGGGCGGGCGGACGAGCAGGTGAAGATCCGCGGGTTCCGGGTGGAGCCGGGTGAGGTGAGTGCGGCGCTGTCGGCGTGTGCCGGTGTCGCGCAGGCGGCGGTCGTCGCCCGCGAGGACACCCCGGGCGACACCCGGCTGGTGGCCTACATCGTCCCCGCCGACGGCCGGACTGCCAGCGAACTCCCTGCCACCGTACGCGCGTTCGCGACCGACCTGCTGCCGTCCTACCTGGTCCCGTCCGCCGTCGTCGTCCTCGACGCGCTGCCGCTGACCGTCAACGGCAAGCTGGACCGCGGGGCCCTGCCCGCCCCCGAGTACACGGTCACGGCTGCGAAGGTGGACCACGGACCGCTGGGCCACCTCGCGGCTACCGTTCGTGCGGCCTTCGCGGAGGTCCTGGGTCTGCCGACGGTGGGAACGGACGACGACTTCTTCGCACTCGGCGGGCATTCGCTGCTGGCGGTTTCGCTGGTGGAGCGCTTGCAGGAGCGGGGCGTGGCCGTCTCGGTGCGCGATGTGATCTCCTCACCGACCCCGGCCGGCCTCCTGCGCGCACTGACCCTGTCGTCGATCCAGGACGCCTTGGGGACGCTCCTGCCGATCCGTGCGCAGGGCGACGGGCCGGCGCTCTTCTGTGTTCACCCGGGGGTCGGGCTGAGCTGGTGCTACCGGCCCCTGGCCGGCTACGTGCCGGACGGCATCCCGATCTACGGGCTCCAGTCGCGGGGTCTGGACGGAACGAGCGAGCCGGCGTCGTCCCTGCGGGAGATGGCGGCGGACTACGTCGCGCAGATCCGGACCGTACAGGAACACGGCCCGTACCAGCTGCTGGGCTGGTCCTCCGGTGGTTTGGTGGCGCACGAGATGGCCGTCCAGCTGCAGGCCGTGGGGGAGGAGGTGTCGGCCCTGGTCATCCTCGACACCTACCCGCTCGACCTGGATCAGGACCTCGACGGGGAGCGGGAGGACGCTGCCCAGACCCAGACCCAGACCCAGACCCAGACCCAGACCGAGACCGAGACCGGGACCGAGTCGGTCGAGGAGTGGAAGGCCAGGGAGGTCGCCCGGCGGACGCAGGACGCCCGCGAGCAGTTCAGCGCCGTCCTGGGGGGCATGTCCGAGGCGGAACTGGAGGCGTGTGCGCGGGTGTTCGTGAACAATGCGCTGGTCACCCGGGCGCACGGCTTCGGACGCTTCGACGGTGACGTCCTGGTCGTCGTGGCGACGGAGGGCAAGCGGGAGGACACGCCCGGCCCGGAGAGCTGGCAGCGGTACGTCACCGGCGTCGTCTCCGCCCCCCGGCTCGCCCGTACCCATGACGAGCTGGGCCGGCCCGAGACGCTGGGCGAGGTCTGGAACGCGGTGGCCGCCTGGCTGGACCGGGAGTAGGCCGGACGATCCGCCCGGGACGCTACGAGGGGCCGGCATCCGCAGTGCGGGTGCCGGCCCCGGCCGTGTCCCGGATCAGCCTCTGGGCTGAGTCCTGAGGAGCGATTTGCCGGGAGCCCCCGGCGGCTAGCATCGCTGGCGTGGAACGATCTCCGAAGCCTCCTGTCCTGCTGAGGCGGCTGTCGCCGGACGCGTTGACGATGCTCAGCTGGTGGGCGGCGGCCGCGTTCGCGCTCGTGTTGTACGGGACGATGCCGGGGCCCACCCAT
The DNA here is from genome assembly GCF_017813315.1 of Kitasatospora sp. RG8. Lineage (NCBI taxonomy): Bacteria > Bacillati > Actinomycetota > Actinomycetes > Kitasatosporales > Streptomycetaceae > Kitasatospora > Kitasatospora sp. RG8. The sequence goes on along the minus strand of NZ_JAGIYX010000021.1, from coordinate 161,160 downwards.
CCGGTCTTCATGGCCCCGAAGCAGTTCCTCCACCTGGCTCCCTGGGCACTGGTGCTGATCATCGTGGCCCTGGCGTTGCCGATCGGGTGGGCCAGCCGGCTGCCGGTGCCGGTGCTCGGGGTGCTGCTGGCCGAGGCGGTCGCGGCGGAGGTGTTCGGGGAACGGACGTGGCCCTTCCTCCTGGCGGCGGACCTCCTGGTCTTCTACGTCACCGTGACCCGGTCGCGCCGGACGGCCGCGGTGGCGGTCTCCTCGGTGGTGGTGGTGTGGGCCACGGTGTCGGTGGCCCTGCGGTCCGCGTCGGTGTTGCAGAGCATCGGCGGTCCGTGGGCCAGCCTCGTGGTGACCACCGTCCTCGCCTGGATCGCCGGCAGCTGGGTGCGGTTGCGGCAGGAGCACACCGAAACCCTGCGCGCCCAGAGCGCGACCCGGGCGGTACAGGCGGAGCGCGCCCGGATCGCCCGTGAGCTGCACGACATGGTGGCGCACAGCATCGGGGTGATCGCCATCCAGGCCGGTGCGGCGGCGAGGGTGATCGAGACCCAGCCGGTCGGGGCGCGGGACGCACTGGTGGTCATCGAGACGACCAGCCGGGAGACCCTGGCGGGCCTGCGGCGGATGCTGGGCGCGCTGCGGGAGGCCGACGCGGACCAGTCGGACTCGGCGCCGGCGCCGGGGCTGGCGGATCTCGACCGGCTGGCCGAGACCGCGGCGGACGCCGGCGTGCGGGTGGAGGTGCGGCGGCGCGGACGCCGGCGGCCGCTGCCTCCCGAGGTCGAGCTGTCCGCGTTCCGGATCGTCCAGGAGTCGGTGACCAACGTGGTCCGTCATGCGGGCGGTGCCCGGTGCTGGGTGGACGTGGACTACGGGGAGGAGGAGCTCTCCCTGGAGATCGTCGACGACGGGCGCGGGAGGGCGGGCGCGAGCCCGAGCGTCGGAAGCGGCTACGGGATCGTGGGGATGCGCGAGCGGGTGGGCCTGTTGCACGGTCAGTTCAGTGCCGGGCCGGGGCCCCGGGGCGGCTTCCGTGTGATGGCTAGACTTCCGCTATGACGATCCGGATCGTACTTGCCGATGACCAGCCACTCGTGCGAGCGGGACTGCGGATGGTGATCACGGACGCGCCCGACATCGAGATCGTGGGGGAGGCCGGGACGGGGGCCGAGGCGCTCGGGCTGGCGCGGGAACTGCGCCCCGACGTCGTGGTGATGGACATCCGGATGCCGGTGATGGACGGCATCGAGGCGACGAGACTGATCAAGGAGCTGTCCGATCCGCCGAACGTGCTGATCCTGACGACGTTCGACGACGACGAGAACGTCTACGCGGCGTTGCGGGCGGGCGCGGGCGGGTTCCTGGTCAAGGACATGGTGCTGGAGGACATCCTGGCGGCGGTGCGGGTGGTCGCGGCCGGGGACGCGTTGATCGCGCCTGGGGTCACGCGCCGGCTGATCGAGGGCTTCGTCGAGCGTGGCCCGGTGCGCCCGTCGCGGCGGCGGGAGATCGATGGGATCACCGAGCGCGAGCGCGAGGTGCTGGTGCTGATCGGGCGCGGGATGTCCAACAGCGAGATCGCCGAGCAGTTGTACATCAGTGTCGCGACGACGAAGAGTCACGTGGCGCGACTGCTGGCGAAGCTCGACGCCCGGGACCGGGTGCAGCTGGCGATCGCGGCCTACGAGACGGGCCTGATCGAGCCCGCCGGCTGAACCGGAGGCCCGCAGGCCCCGGAAGCCCGCAAAGCCCCGAGGCCCCGGAGCCGTTGAGGTGCGGGGCTCCGGGGCACGGGTGTCCCGCACCGGATCGCCGGCCTGGCCGCGCCACCCACGCCACCGCACCGCCGTGCGAAGGCCACCGCACCGCCGTGCGAAGGCCACCGCACCGCCGTGCGAAGGCCACCGCACCGCCGCGTGAGGGCCACCGCGCCGCCGTGCGACCGAAGGGCGGCGCGACCCGAGAGGCAACCGCCCGCCGTTTGTCAGTGGGACATGGCGACGAGCACCCGGCGGGCGCCGCTGTAGGGCCGGCGGCCGTGGGCCAGGGTGAGGTTGTCGACGAGCAGGACGTCGCCCTGCTGCCAGGCGATGTCGTGGGCCAGTTCGAGGCCGGTGTCGCGGATCCTGGTGACGTACTCCGCCGGGATGGGGGAGCCGTCGGCGAAGGTGACCGACTGGGGCAGCTCGTCGGCGGGGACGATCGACGCCAGCTCGCGCATGGTGTCCTCGCCGAGCGTGGCCGGGTGCCACTGGTCGGCCTGGTTGAACCAGAGCTCCTCACCGGTGGCGGGGTGACGTATCGTCGCCGGCCGTACGGTCCGTGTGCGGAGGGCGTTGCCGGCGGTCCACTCCCACTGGGTGCCGGTCGGGGCGAGGATCTTCTCGACCTGGGCGCGGTCGTCGGTCTCGAAGGTGGCCTGCCAGCTCTTCCCGAAGCCGCGGCCGCCGTGGAGGTACTGCCGGTAGCACAGCCCCCCGCTGAACTCCCGCCGCAACGGCTCGTCGAGGGCGGCCAGCCAGGCGGCGTTGTCGAGCAGGGGGGTGGCGCCCCCGGTGGCGGACGGCTGCACGCAGAAGAAGAGCAGCCGGGCCGGCCAGGCGGGGGCGTAGGAGAGCTCGCTGTGCATCGAGATGGCGTACTCGGGCGGGTACTCCGTCGAGGTGTAGACGTTCTCGCCGACCTTCGTCCTGGGCGTGTTGCCGTGGATGTAGGCGAGGCGCTCGGGGAGCAGCAGCGGCATCACCCCGGCCAGCGACGCCTCCGTCACGTCGAACCCCCGGATGAGCAGGGCCTGGTGGCGGTCGAGGATCTCACGGACGTCGGCCGAGGCGAGGTGCCCGGCCAGCGCCCGTGGGTCGGCCGGGATGCCCGCGCTCTCGGGCGTGATCAGCTCGGGAGCCCAACTCTGCCCGCGGTGGTGCCAGTTGCTCATGGAAGGATCTCCTCGATGTGTGGGACACCGGGGCCGACGGGTGCAACTGGCGTACCGCCGCGGTTGAACGTCCGTCAGCCCTCGGTCCAGCCGTGGTTCTTGCCGAACTGCAACAGCGCGCCGCGGACCTGGAGGACCTGCTCGCCGGTCAGCGAAGGCGCGCTCTCCAGCAGGAGTTCGGTGACGTCGCGGAGGAACTGCGCGGAGGTGAGGACGTCGCACAGGGAGTCGTCGTCGTCGGCCACCGACCGGGCGGTGGTGGCCGGCGCCGTGGCGGCCGGGCGGGCGAGGGCGCCCTTGGGCAGGCGCACGGAGGAGGCCTTCAGACCGCGGTCCCCCTCTTCCATCTCGAACTCGACCACGAGGCCCGAATGCACCGTGGATTCGGGCATCAGCATGTCGTTGACATGCAGGAAGACGTCTTCCCCGCCGTGGTCGGGAGCGATGAAGCCATAACCCCGGACACTGTCGTAACGCACCACACGACCGGCAACCACGTGTACCCCCAAAGACAACCCGGGCCCCTTGCCCGAAACCTGAACCAGAGAATAGTCGAATGGGATTCACGGGAAAAGAAATCCCTGCTGCCGCCCCTCGAACATCCGATACGCGCGGGTCGCCCAAAGGGTCTCGGAACTCGGGGGTTTGGGCGGATGCCGGTCCGGAAGCGGAAAGGCCCCGGCCGGGTCCCGTGGAATCCGGGACCCGGCCGGGGCTTCTCGTCGTCGCCGGGGCGTCGCCGGGGCGTCGTCGCGGGGGCGTCGCCGGGGCGTCGCCGAGGGGGCGTCGTGGGCGCCGTGGGTGTCAGTGGAGCTCGGGGCTGAGGTCGGGGTCGAGGTCCGGGGTAACGGGGGTCTGCTGGGCGAACTGCGTGCGGTAGAGGTCGGCGTAGAGGCCGCCCGCGGTGAGGAGTTCGTCGTGGCTGCCGCTCTCGCGGACCCGGCCGTTGTCGATGACGAGGATCTGGTCGGCCTCGCGGATGGTCGAGAGGCGGTGGGCGATCACGAGTGAGGTCCGGCCGGCCAGTGCGGTCTTGAGGGCGTGCTGGATGGACGCCTCGGACTCGGAGTCGAGGTGCGCGGTGGCCTCGTCGAGGACGACGATCGGCGGTGCCTTGAGGAGGAGGCGGGCCAGCGAGATCCGCTGCTTCTCGCCGCCGGAGAGCCGGTAGCCGCGGTCGCCGACGACGGTGTCCAGGCCGTCGGGCAGCGCGCTGATGGTGTCCCAGATGAGGGCGGCGCGACAGGCCTCGGTGATCTCGTGCTCGGTGGCGTCGGGGCGGGCGTACTCGAGGTTCGCGCGCAGGGTGTCGTGGAACAGGTGCGCGTCCTGGGTGACCACGCCGACGGTGTCGCGCAGTGACTGGAGGGTGACGTCCCTGATGTCGTGGCCGCCGATGCGGACGGTGCCCTGGTTCGGGTCGTAGAGCCGGGGGACGAGCTGGGTGATCGTGGTCTTCCCGGCGCCGGAGGGGCCGACGAGCGCGGTCAGCCTGCCGGCCGGGGCGCGGAAGGTGAGGTCCTGGAGGGTCCAGGCGTCGGAGGCCCGCTCGGGGCGGCGCAGCGCGATGGACTCCAGGGAGGCGAGGGAGACCTCGCTCGCGCTGGGGTAGCGGAAGCTGACGCCGTCGAACTCGATGTCGGGGGCCGTGGCGCCGTCGTCGCCGGGCGTCCTGGCGCCGGGGTGCGGGCGGTCCTTTCCGCGGGCGGCGGCCGGGCCGGTGTGCGGTGTGCGGGTGCCGGGAAGGTCGTGGGCATCGGGGCGCTCGGAGATCAGGGGCTTGAGGTCGAGGACCTCGAAGACGCGGTCGAAGCTCACCACGGCGGTCATGGCCGTCACCTGGAGGGAGGAGAGCTGGTTGATGGGGCCGTAGAGGCGCAGGAGGAGGGTGACCATCGCGACGAGGGTGCCGAGCTGGAGGGTGCCGTGGATGGTCAGGATGCCGCCGAGGCCGTAGACCAGGGCGGTGGTGAAGGTGGTGAGGATGGTGACGAGAATGAACAGCAGGCGCCCGTAGACGACGCCGGACACGGCGATGTCGCGCACGCGGGCGGCCTTGCCGGAGAAGAGGGAGGCCTCGCTGTCGGTGCGGCCGTAGAGCTTGGCGAGCATGGCGCCGGAGACGTTGAAGCGCTCGTTCATCGTCGAGCTCATCTCGGCGTCGAGCTGCATGGTCTCGCGGACGATGCGCTGGAGCCGGCGGCCGATGAGCTTGGCGGGGAAGAGGAACAGCGGGACCATCACGAGCGCGGCGACGGTGATCTGCCAGGAGAGGTAGAACATCGCGGCGAGCACCAGGACGAGGGTGAGGACGGTGGAGACCGACTGGGACAGCAGGGTGGTCACGGCGGTCCGGGCCCCGACGACGTCCGAGTTGAGGCGGCTGACCAGCGAGCCGGTCTGGGCGCGGGTGAAGAAGGCCAGGGGCTGTTCCTGGACGTGCGAGAACACCTTGGTGCGCAGGTCGTAGACGAGGCCCTCGCCGACGCGTCCCGAGCACCAGGCCTGGAGGTAGATGGCCACCCCGTCGACCAGGGCCAGGCCGGCGACCAGGGCGCAGAGCCAGGCCACCACGCCGGTGTCGCGGGGCAGGATGCCCTTGTCGATGATCTGCTTGAGGACCAGCGGGCTGGTGGTGGTGATGACGGCGTCGGCGACGGTCACCAGCAGCAGCAGGGCCATCGGCCAGCGGTACTTGAGGATGTAGGGGACGATCCGGCGCACCGTGCCGGGTTTCACCCGCTGGCGGGTGAGGGAGTCGTCGTCGAACCGCACGGGTCCCATGGGGCCCATGCCCGGGCCGGCGCCCATCATTGCCACGGAATCCCGCCTCGCTCTCGTGATGGAAGAAGAAGATGGATGAAGAGGGTGGGAGGAGCAGGGTGAAGGCCCGGGAGCGCGATCAGTGCTTGTCGAGGAACTCGATGATCGCGGTGTTGATCTCGTCGGGGCGTTCCAGGTGTCCGAGGTGTCCGCAGTCGGGGATCTCCACCAGGTCGCAGTCGGGGATGGCGTCGGCGACCTCGGCGACCAGGTGGGGCGGGCAGATCAGGTCGTCGCGGCAGGCGATGGCGCGGCAGGGCACCGTGATCCGTCGCAGGGCCTCGCGCCGGTCGGTGGCGACGTCGATCCAGGCCTGGCCGCCGGAGCTGGTCGCGCCCGCCAGTTCGAGGAGGTCCAGCCAGCCGGCGACCGCGGTGTCGTCGTTGAGCGTCGCGGGGGAGAGCATCTCCAGGACGGTGCGTACGGCCTGGTAGCGCGCGGGAAGTTCGACGCCGCGCTCCAGCAGCAGCCGCTCGGCCGCCGCCATGGCCCGGCGGGCGACGTCGGAGCGGGCCCGGGTGGCGAGGAGGACGGCGGAGCGCACCAGGTGGGGTGCCTGGAGGGCGAGCTCCTGGGCGATCATGGCGCCGAGCGAGGTGCCGACCAGGTGGCACGGGCCGAGGTCCAGTGCCTCGATCAACCCCCGGGTGTCGGCGGTCAGTTCGGCGAGCGTGTACTTCCCGGCAGGCGAGTCCGAGGGGGCGATGCCGCGGTTGTCGAAGACGATCGTCTCGTAGCCGGCCCGGTGCAGCGCGGGCGTCTGGTGCACGGTCCACACCCGGCTGCCGGCTCCCGAGCCCATGATCAGCAGCACCGGATCCCCGTGGCCCGCGCGCTGGTAGGACAGCCGGATCCCGTTGGTGGTCACGAAGGGCATGACGCGGCCTCGCTGACGGTGTTCGCGTGCAAGACAGGGCTCCTGGTGATCGTGATCGGCGAGAGAGGACCCGGACGGGCACGAGAACGCCGCTGCCCGGGGCCGCCGCCGCTGCCCGGTACCGGCGCCGGTCGGCGGGCCGATGCGGGGCCGTGGGCCCCCGGGGCCGACCCGGGAAAGTGCGTCGGGCGCACCCGCGCCTCGGCCGCGCCCCGCCGGGTCTCCACCATGGCACCACGTGCACGGGCCGATCAAGAGCCCTGGAGTCCGCCCGCCCGTCACCGTTCAACCCGCTCCCGAGGCGCAGTTGAACACCTGAGGCGATCAGCGTCCGACACCGCGCGACGCGCCCGCCCGCCCTGGGATGCTGCCGCCAGCCCCGCGGGAAGCCGTCTGCCGCCCGCGGCCCGCCGCCCGCCGTGGGTCACCTGCTGCCCGCCGCCTCCCGTGGGCCGCCCGGCCGAGGGCTCAGCGGGAGACCGTCCAGCCGGCGGCGTCCAGTCGCCGGCACAGGGCGGCCGCGGTCTCCTGGCGCACGCGCAACTCGACGAGTCCCTGGGGTTGGCCGGGCGTGTGGTCGATCCGGATGTCCTCGATGTCGACGCCGGCCTCGCCGACCGCGGCGAACACCCGGGACAGCGAGCCCGGCCGGTCGGACAGGGTCACGGTGACCGCGGCCAGGCCGCCCGGTGCCGGACCGCTGCCGGGCTCGACCCTCTCGTGCCCCCGGTTGCCGCGGCGCAGCAGGGCATCGAGCTCGGCGGCGGCGTGCTCCCGGGCGGCCGGAGCACCGCCGCCCAGCGCCCGCAGCACCTGCACCGCCCGGTCCAGGTCGGCGCCGTACGCCTCCAGCACATCGGCCACGGCGTCCGCGTTGGCCCCCAGGACCTCCCCCCAGAGCGCCGGATTGCCGTCCGCGCCCCGGGTGACGTCGCGCACCCCCTGCCCCAGCACGCGCATGCTCCCCGGCGGCGCGTGTTCCAGCCGTGCGGCCATGAGCGCGGCGACCAGGTGCGGCGCGTGCGAGGTCAGCGCCACGCTCCGGTCGTGCTCGCCGCCGTCCATGACCACCGGCGTCGCGCCGCAGAGCGCCACCAGTTCCAGTACGCGGTTGAGCACGTCCCGCGCGGTTCCGGCCGACGGCGTGAGCACCCACGGGCGGTTCTCGAACAGGTCGGCCCGCCCCGCCAGCGGACCGGGACGCCCCGCGCCGGTCAGGGGGTGGCCGCCGATGTAGCGCGACGGGTCGACACCCGCGGACACGACCTCACGCCGCGCTCCCGCCTTCAGGCCCGCGACATCGGTGTACGCCCGCGCCAGAAGGCCGTTCTGCACCCGCGCCAGCACCCCGGCCACCCGGGCGGGCGGTACGGCGACCACCGCCAGGTCCACCGGCGCCCGCACCGCCTCCAGCGATCCGGCGCCCATGGCCTCGGCCGTCCTGGCCGCCGTGCTGTCCGAGTCCTCCAGGTACACCGAAACGCCGTGACGCACCAGCGCCAGCGCGACCGACGTCCCGACCGCTCCGGTCCCGATCACAGCGGCACTTCTCACTGCCCCAACTCCCAATCCGGAGAGATGAATCGGGCACGAAGCCGCCTCGGGGCCGGCCCGGACCGGATGGTAACCCGGCGCCGGACCGCCATGTCACACCGTCCCGGGGGGCAAGATTGTCCCTGTGTCAGATCTAACGCCTCGACAGGAGCACGACCAGGAGTGACGATTAGGGCTGATCCACGCGCGTGTTGCCTGAGAGTCGACCGCAAAGCACCAGAGGGCAGCTGGTGTTGACCCGGACACCCGGTGAGGTCGACTCCGGCTTTTGTAGTCGGCGAGCCGCTATCCAACGGGGAGAACACCTTGAGCCAGTCAGTCGCGCAATCGCTCGAGTCCGCGGATGCAAGGACGACTGTCAATGCCATCAAACCAGCTATACCCTCTCAAACCCGCCGAACGAGGGTGACGGCCGTTCCCATCCACTCACTGCGCCCCGGCGACTCGCCGCGATCCGAGGGGAAGGACACCAATCACGTCGCCCAACTGGCAGAACTCGACGCGCCACTGCCACCGATCCTGGTCGAACGCGACACCATGCGCGTCATCGACGGAATGCACCGCGTCATGGCCGCGCTGCTGAAGGGCCAGGAGACCATCGATGTCGAGTTCTTCGACGGTAGCACCGACGATGCCTTCCTGCGTGCCGTCGAAGCCAACGTTTCCCACGGCCTGCCCCTCTCGCACTCCGACCGCCGTGCCGCGGCCGAACGGATCATCCAGACCCACCCGCACATGTCCGACCGCGCCATCGCACGGGCCGCGGGCCTCGGCGCCAAGACCGTTGCCACCATTCGCCACCGCTGCGCCCGGACCGTTCCCCAGCCCGCCACGCGTGTCGGCCGCGACGGCAGGGTCCGGCCGCTGAACAGCGTGGAGGGTCGACAACGCGCCGCCCAGCTGATAGCGGAACGCCCCTTCGCCTCCCTGCGCGAGGTCGCACGGCTCGCGGGGATCTCCCCGGCCACCGTCAGCGACGTCCGCAAGCGCCTTGAGTCCGGTGAGTCACCCGTCCCCGGCTCCGAGGGCCACCGCCACGACGGCGGTGACCAGGACGCCGCAGGGGCGGGCGAGGGCAACGGCGGCGACCGGGCCGGCGCACAGGCCAGGAGCGCCAAGGCGAAGGCGGACCGGCGGGTCCGGCTGCTCCACCTCGACCCCGCCTCGGTCCTCGACAAGCTCCTGCGCGACCCCTCCCTGCGTCACAAGGAGGAGGGCCGTCAACTCCTGCGCCTGCTCCAGCAGAACTCGATCGGCTCCCGCAGCTGGGCGGACCTGAGCGCCGTCGTGCCGCCGCACTGCGGGGCGCTCGTCGTCGAGCTCGCGCGGCAGTTCGCCGAGACGTGGGCGGAGTTCGCCCAGGAGCTCGACGATCGTGTGCGCTCCGTCGAGCACCCCACCGCGACCCGGTAGGCCCCCGCCTGCGCGCGGCTCCTGGCCGGACCGCCGCCCCCCGACCCCGGGGTGGCGGCGGTCCCGCCGGTGGCCGTCCGTCCGTCAGGGCTTGCGGGCGACGCCGGCGTACATCCAGCGGGTGGTGTCCTCGGTCGGGCCGTCCGGCCGCCAGAGCGGGACGAAGGCGACGCCGGGATCCAGCAGTTCCCAGCCCTCGAAGAACGCCTCGACCTCGGCCCGGCCGCGTCCGTTGATGCGCGACTCGGTGTCGTCCCACGTCTTCGCCACCTCGGCGGCCCGCTGCGGGTTGCCCTCGAAGGTGCTGTGGGAGAGCAGCAGGTGGCTGCCCGGGGCGAGCCGGCTGTGGACCGCCCGGACCGCGGCGTGCGCGTGGTCGTCGCCGACGAAGTGGAGGACGGCGAGCAGCAGGACGGCGACCGGCTGCGAGAGGTCGATCAGCTCGCGCAGCGCGGGGCGGTCCAGGAGCTCTTCGAGGTCGCGGAGGTCGCCGGTCAGGACGGTGGTGGTGCGGTTGTCCGCGAGGAGGGCCCGGCCGTGGGCGAGCACGATCGGGTCGTTGTCGATGTAGACGACCCGGGCGTCGGGGGCGACGGCCTGCGCCACCTCGTGCACGTTGCCCTGGGCGGGCAGGCCCGAGCCGATGTCGATGAACTGGCGGATGCCGGCCGCCACGCAGAGCCGGACGGCGCGGCGCAGGAACTCCCGGTTCTCGCGGGCCGCCTGCGGGATGTCGGGAGCGGCGGAGACGGCGTGCTCGGCGGCGACCCGGTCGGGCGGGAAGTTGTCCTTCCCGCCGAGCCAGTAGTCGTAGATCCGGGCGGGATGCGGACGGTCGGTCTGGAGGTCCGTTGTCCCGCTGGTTCCTCTGGCGTCGAACATCCGGTCCCCTCCGGTGAACTGAACGGCATTCATCCGCCTGCGCGGCAGGGACGCCGCCCGGTCGAACGTCCACGCATGATAGCGGGCCCGGTCGACGGGGGAGGGCGGTCCCTTCCCGAAGGGGCACGACGCCGCGGCGGTGGGCGTCCGAATCGGGCGCGTGCGAATTCCATCGATTTTGCATGTCCATGTCGTTAGAGTGCTGCAACGTCAACAGCCGACGCAGTGAGCGGAGTTCCATGGCCATCGCGCGCAGGTCCATCCTCAAGGGCTCTTCGGCGGCCGGTGCCGCCCTGGTCGCGGGCGGTGCGCCCGCTGCGGCCGCCGAGCCCGCACCCGATCCGGCACCGGCCGCGAGCCCGCTGCTCCAGTCGACCCCGCACCGCCTCGGGGCGCCGAGCGTGAACGGGCTCCACCTCCAGTTCGGCACGGACGCCTCGTCGGAGATGACGGTCTCCTGGATCACCCCGCAGTCGGTGGGCCGCCCGCACGTCCGGCTCGGTTCGCCGGACGGCGGCCTCGGCAGGGTGGTCGACGCCGAGACGCGCACCTACCGGGACGCGCTCTCCAAGGAGGAGGTGTACGTCCACCACGCGCGGCTGTCCGGACTCCGCCCGGCGACCACCTACCTCTACGCCGCCGGCCACGACGGCGCCAACCCGGAGACCGGCTCCTTCACCACCGCCCCGCGCGGCCGCTCCGCCTTCACCTTCACCAGCTTCGGCGACCAGGCCACCCCCAACCTCCGGCGGCAGGTCGTGTTCCCGGACGGCGTCCCCTCGCCGCTCGGCAAGTACCCGGTGTTCACCAGCAGCCAGGTCGGCACCGCCGCGTCCGCCGACATCGTGGCGGCCGTCGAGCGGGTCGGCCCGCTGTTCAACCTCGTCAACGGGGACCTCTGCTACGCCTCGTACAGCGGCCGCCACGGGCAGAGCCGGGTGGCGACCTGGGCGGACTGGTTCATCAACAACAGCCGCTCGACCAGGCTGCGCCCCTGGATGCCGTGCGCCGGCAACCACGAGAACGAGGGCGGCAACGGCCCGATCGGCGCCGCGGGCTACCAGGCCTACTTCAACCTCCCCGACTCCTCGGCCTCCCTCGACGAGGAGACCCGCGGGATGTGGTACGCGTTCACGGTCGGCGCGGTCCGCTTCATCAGCCTCGCCAACGACGACGTGGCGATCCAGAACAGTGGTGACACCTACCTGCGGGGCTACTCCGGCGGCGCCCAGAAGCGCTGGCTGGAGCGCGAGTTGAGAGCAGCCCGGGGCAGCCGGGCGATCGACTGGATCGTCGTCTGCATGCACCACCCGATGATCTCCAGCTCCCTGCACGGCAGCGGCAGTGACCTCGGCATCCGCGAGACCTGGGGCCCGCTGTTCGACGCCTACGGCGTGGACCTCGTCGTCAGCGGCCACGAGCACTACTACGAGCGCTCCCACCCCGTCCGCGGGACCCTCCCCAACGACACCCGCACCCCGGTGCCGTCCGGCACCGACCCGGACCTGGCCGACACCGACCGCGGCACCGTCCACATGATCATCGGCGCCGGCGGCAACGCCGCCACCACCCAGGACGACCTGTTCGAGCAGCCCAAGGGCCGGGTGGTCATCGGGCTGGAGGACCCGAAGCCGGGGGCCCCGTACCGGGAGTCGATCTGGCTCACCGAGGACGCCCCCTGGGCCGCCGTTCAGGACCGCAAGCACACCCACGGCTTCGCGGCCTTCGATGTCGACCCCGGCGACCGTCGCGGCGGCCGCACCCGGATGCGGGTCACGTACTACACCTTCGACGGCCCGCACGGCGACCTGACCCCGGTGGACACCTTCACCCTGGAGCGCAGCCGCTCCGACGCCCGGGACTGACGAGGCCGGGCCGGTGGGCGCGGCCGGGGTGGCCGAACCCGCCGGCCCGGCGGGGGTAGTGGGGTACCGGGGGAGGGGTCAGCAGCTCCAGTCGACCTTGTAGAAGCTGGCGTAGTGGTCCGAGGTGTAGTAGTCCTCGTGGTAGACCTTGCCGGTGATGATCCGGCGCGCGCCACGGGTGGGGCTGTTCGGGGTGATCACGGTGTACTCGTGGTAGTAGCCCGAGGACTTGGCGGGCAGCACGCGCTCGCGGTTCTGGAAGACGACGCCGTCCTGCGAGTACGGGAACGGCCCGCCGGCGTCGATCAGGTCCAGGGTGTCCCAGGCCTGGCTGGGCAGGTCGCTCAGACAGACGCTGCCGCTGACGGTGGCGTGTGCCTCGGTGGCGAACACAGCGGTGGGGGCGAGGGAGAGCAGGCCGACGGTGAGGGCGGCGGCGGTGCGGGTCTTCAACGCGCGTAGAACAATTCGCATGACAGCAGTCTGAAGTGTTGTCAGGTTCAGGCGGAAGGCTCGTCGGGGCGGCGGAGGAACACTTCATTCCGGCGTAACCGCCCCAGAACCGGCAGGACTCGTGGTGTACCGCCACCATGAGCGTCCCGGGGCTGCGCTCCTGTCATCCGGGCGCGCCGGCCGGCCGCCGCCCCGGCTCGAAAAGGGTTTGACGTCCGTGGGTGACCGCCGGTCGGATGGCACCTCATGAGCGCAGAGCAGATGCACCCCGGTCAGCACCCCGTCGACGACGACCTCGTACGGCGGCTGGTCGCCGGGCGGTTCCCGCAGTGGGCCGGGCTGGCCGTGGAGCGACTGCCGTCCGGTGGCACGGTCAACGTCCTGTACCGGCTGGGCGACGCGATGGTCGTCCGGCTGCCGATGGTGGGCGGCGGGGCCGAGGACGTGGCACTGGAACAGCGGTGGCTGCCCCGCCTCGCGCCCCACCTGCCGACCTCCGTCCCGGAGGTGCTCGGCGCCGGGGAGCCCGCCGAGGGGTTCCCGTGGCCGTGGTCGGTGTACCGCTGGCTCCCGGGGGAGAACCCCGAGGCGGGTGCGCTCGACGAGCCGGTGCTTCTGGCCGAGGACCTTGCCGGGTTCGTGACCGCGATGCGGGGCCTCGCCCTGCCGGGTGCGCCGGCCGCCTACCGCGGCGGGCCGCTCGCGCGGCTCGACGCGTCGACCCGCGCGGCGATCGCGCAACTGCGCGACATCCCCGAGGAGGGCGTCGACTGCGACGCCGCGACCGCCGTGTGGGAGGAGGCGCTGCGGGCCCCGGCGTGGGACGGGCCGCCGGTCTGGCTGCACGCCGACCTGATGCCCGGCAACCTGCTGGTGGCCGGCGGCAGGCTGACCGCGGTGATCGACTTCGGCTGCACGGGCGTGGGCGACCCGGCCTGCGACCTCTTCCCGGCCTGGAACCTGCTGCCGGCCGACGGGCGCAGGGCCTTCCTCGGGGCACTCGACGTGGACGACGCCACCCGGACCCGCGGCCGGGGCCGGACACTCGCGCAGGCGCTGACCGCGCTGCCGTACTACCGCAGGACCAACCCGGCGATGGCGCGCAACGCCCGGCACGTGATCCGGGCGGTGCTGGAGGAGGACTGAGGTCGGCCGCGAGGGCAGTCCGTGGCGGTGGTGTTCAGGAGCGGTGGGACGGGCATCGCTGGTGCTGTCGATCGCGGCCGTGTTCTTCTGAAATTGGCGTCACCCAAAGGAAGTTGACGCTTCATCAGAGCTGCCGCGGCCCCCGGGCGGGGCTGCGGCCGGCGACCACATCCGTCAGCGACACACCTAAGGAGCGCAATGAAGCGCCTCGCCCGTACCCTTGCCGTGGCCTCGGCCGCCGGGTCACTCCTGCTGCTCGCCGCCCCCGCCTCGCAGGCGGCGGCCCCGGCGGGCTCGGCCCCGTGCGTGGACGTCACCACCGCGAACGCCGCCGGAGACGGCCAGATCTCGGTCTGTCCGCAGGGCGGCAGCACCTACCGGGTCACCGGCTTCATCGAGACCAGCCTGCCCTACGACGCCTGGAACGGCCCGATCTGCTCCGCCTGGTTCATCAAGCTGGGCACGTCGTACAAGAGCGGGCCGATGGTCTGCGCCCAGCCGAACGTGCCCACCTCGAAGAACACCTTCGACTACACCACCACCCTGTCGGCCGCACCGACGGGCGCCTGGCTCCAGCAGGTCTGGATCTGACGGCCGCCTGAGGGGTGCCCCACGCCCGGCGCGGGGCACCCCTCAGGTGCACTGCGCCGGGGCCCGGCCCGCCCCGTGAGCGCCCGTGCGACTGCGGCGAGGCCGCAGTCGCACATCACCCTCCCGTGGCCACCCGGCCACCCGGCCACCCGGCCGCCGAAGGCCGATGGTGCCGGCTCAGCCACCCGGTGCAGGGCGGGCGGCGGCGTTCCGGCCGATGGCGTCGCACGGAGGCCAGGTGATCAGCCGAACGCCCGTCGAACTCCGATGTTTTGCAGGCGACTTGTGCGATGTTCCGGCGATCCGCCCGGGTGGCCGGCCTCTCGGGTGCCGACGGTCCGGGCGGATGGTGCGGTGCGTGATGGAAGGGGTGTCGGTCCGGGCAGGGAGGAACGTTTCTCCACCCGCCCGGACCGGTGGTGCGGCTCAGCCGTTGGCGAGGGCCTGGAGGCGGTCGTAGGCGCCGTTGAAGAGGTTCTGGTCGCCGGGGAAGGTGCCGGAGTCGGCGTACTGCCAGAAGGTCTGGTAGCCCCAGCCGTTCGGGAGGGTGCCGACCGACGAGGAGTAACGGGCGATCCAGAGCGGGTTGGTGGCGCCGAAGCCGCCGTTGTTGCCGGTGCAGGTGCTCCACCAGTTGGTGGTGGTGTAGATGGTCGGGTAGCGGCCGGTGCGGGAGTGCACGGTGTCGCTGAAGGAGCGGATCCAGCTGACCATCGCGCTCTGGCTGAGGCCGAAGCAGGTGGCGCCGTAGGGGTTGTACTCGATGTCGAGGGCGGGCGGCAGGGTCTTGCCGTCACGGGACCAGCCGCCGCCGTGGTTGACGAAGTAGTTGGCCTGGGTGGCGCCGGAGGAGCGGTCCGGCAGGGCGAAGTGGTACGCGCCGCGGATCAGGCCGGCGTTGTAGGAACCGTTGTACTGCTGGGCGAAGTACGGGTTGGTGTAGCCGGTGCCCTCGGTGGCCTTGACGTAGGCGAAGCGGGCGCCGTTGCCGGCCACCGAGGCCCAGTTGACGTTGCCCTGGTAGCTGGCGACGTCCAGCCCGGGGGTCTGGGTGGCGGCGAGGGCGAGGACGCCCGCGGTGCTCTCTCTTCCCTCGTGCGCCGCGACGGTGGAGCCGGCGAAGTCGCGCTCCGGGTGGAGGACGGGGCGTTGGGAGTCCGCCTGTTCCGCGGACTGCCCGGGGGCGGGGTCGACCGCGTACGCGGGTGCGGCGGCGCCCGCGACGAGCGCGGCCGCCGCGGCGAGTGCGGCGAGGACGGGCAACCGGCGGGACTTGGGCGTCCCGGCACCGTCGGTGGCGCCGGCGGCACCGGGGTTTCCGGTGTTGCGAGTGTTACCGGTGTTACCCGTGTTGCCGGTGGGGCGGGCGGAGCGGGAAGTGCTGGGCATGAACACTCCTCTGGTCCGGTCCTGACGACCTGTGGACGCGGTGCGGCCGGTGCGCCGTGTGCGCCCGGCCCGGAGCACAGTAGCCATGTACCCGCCAGGCTGACCAGGTCCCGTGAATCACACACCGAACGGCCGTCGCGTGTGACACGCCGACACCCGGCCGGGCCCCGGGCAATGCCCGGAGGTCCGGCAACGCCCGGCCCGGCCTGCTGGATGTCTATACCGGCAGGAATCACCCGGACCAGGAGGCCATCGGCCTGCGGTACATCGGCCATCCGGACCCGCGCGTACGCAGCGAGGCCGTGTTCTGCGTGAGCCGGGAGCGGACCGCTCGCAGCGACGCGGCCACATCGGCACTGCTCGGCCTCGTCCACGATCCCGAACCTGATGTCCGGGCCTCCGTCGCCCAGACGTTCGCCCCGCGGTTCACTCCCGACAACCGACTCGCGCCGGCGATCCGGGACGCCCTGCTCTTGCTGGTTCGCGACGGCACCCTCTGGGTACGACGGCAGGCTGCACAATCCCTCGCCGGCTCTGACGATCGGACCACACCCACCCTGGATGCTTTCCTCGCGCTCCTCGACGAGGAGGACAAGGATCTGCGCCTGGAGGCAGCCTGGGCACTCGCTCGCCGCGGCGACCCGCGGACCGAGGAGGCGTACGAGCGGGTCGGACCGCTCGACGCGTTCTCGGAGCACGACCACCGGACCTCCGGCCTCTGGCAGTACCGCGCGAGCAATCGGAGCGACCGGGCATGACAGGTCGCCGCCGTGCATGTCTTCGGCACGGTCGGCGGTTCCGGCGGTGCGGGCCTCGCCGACGAGGTGGTGCGAACCGATGACGACGATCAGGCCGCCGGGCCCGGCGAGGTCGCCCGCCCGGTGCAGCGCCGCGGGGATGTCCTCGGCCGTCACGCACGGGCCCGGCCGGCAAAGGCGAGACGGCTCCGCAGGTCGGCGGGGTCGGCGGCCTCGTGCGAGTTGGTGCGGGTGAGGACCAGGGGCCACTGGGCGGTGAGCGGAGCGAGTTTGTACATACGGGAGTTCGGTTGCTTCCGGGCGATGCTCGGGGCTTCCGCGCCGTGGGTTCAGCTGCCGGTGCGGAGCCGCTCGCGGTCGGCCTCGGCGGTCTCGTCGTCGAGCGCGCCGGTGAGGATGGCGTCGAGCAGGCCGGGGTAGCGGGCGTCGAGGTCCGCCCGGCGCAGCCGCAGCAGGTTCTCCCGCCCGGAGGGCTGCTGCCAGATGACGCCGCTGTCGCGCAGGACCCGCCAGTGGTGGGTCATGGTCGACTTCGAGGTCACGCCCAGGATGCCGAGGACGCTGCCGCAGTTGTGCTCGCCCCCCGCGTCGAGCACCCGTACGACGGCCAGTCGCACCGGGCTGCCCAGGGCGGAGAGGACGCTCTCGATGCGGATCTGCTCGCGGTCCGGGTGGCGGTAGCTCATGGTCCCACGGTAGCGCGACAGTCCGACCGTGGCCCGGCCCCGTGTGCGGTCCGTTCGGCCGCGACTGCGACCCGGGCTGCGCCGTGGCCTGGGCCGCTGTGACCTGGGCTGCGTTGTGACCTGGGCTGCTGAGACCCGGGCTGCGACCCGGGCGGGCTGCGACCCGGGCCCGGCGGGCCCGCGCCGCCCGGCCCGGCCGGCGTTCGGGGGGCTGTGGCACGATGCCAGAGGCCTGGCCGTGAGCCCGCCGCCGCCCCACCGCAGAGAAGAGGACCCCCGTGCCCGAGACCACCCGAGACGTGACGCAGCCCGCGACCGCCCTGCCCGAGACCGGCGGCCTCGCCTTCCGCCCCGCGACCGAGGCCGACGTGCCGGCCCTGGTCGAGCTGGTCGAGTCGGCCTACCGCGGCGAGGCCAGCCGGGCCGGCTGGACGACCGAGGCGGACCTGCTCGAAGGGCAGCGCACCGACGTCGAAGGCGTGACCGCCGCCGTGACGCACGCCGACGGCGTGGTCCTGCTGGCCGAGCGCGCCGGTGAGCTGCTTGCCTGCTGCCAGCTGGAGCGCCGGGGGGAGCACGCCTACTTCGGGATGTTCTCGGTCCGTCCCGGCCGGCAGGGCGGCGGCGTCGGCCGGGCGGTGCTGGAGGAGGCCGAGCGGTTCGCGGGGGAGGAGTGGGGCGCCGTCGAGCTGGAGATGACGGTGATCGAGCAGCGCGCCGACCTGATCGCCTGGTACGAGCGCCGGGGCTTCTCCCGCACCGGGATCTACTCCCCGTTCCCGTACGGCGACGAGCGCTTCGGCATCCCGCTCCGTCCCGACCTGCGGTTCGAGAAGCTGGTGAAGAAGCTTACTGGTCGGTAGGCCTGAGGATCCGTCAAGGTTGACCTGCGGCAATGCGGAGATGTCATACCTCGTTCATGATTGGTCTAGGCCAATGTGAGAGGCTGACGGACGAACGGCCACGTTCCGTCCAGCCCAGGGGGGCCATCTCCGCATGCCCGCACTCCATGGCACCGCCATGTCCGCAACCGACACGACCCCGCCCGCGACCGGGGCCGCCCGGCCCGCAGGCGACCTCGCCCTACCCGCGACCGGCGCCGCCGCACTCCGTCCGGCCGGAACGCGCCGCCCGGACACCGCGCGCGGCCCGGTCGTGGTCGGTGCCCAGCGCCTGCCCGCCCCGCCCGACGACGAGGAGCTCTACTGGTACTTCGGCCCGCAGCGCCGTTGGGTGCTGCTCTGCGCCACCCTCTCCTACGCCGGCGCCACCGCCACGCTCGGCCTCTTCGCGCTCAGCCGGCCACTGCTCTGGCCCTTCCTGGCCCTGACCCTGCTCAACGCCGCCACCTGGCTGCTCTCCCTCGCCGACGGCCAGCGCGCCCGCCGCTACACCCGCGACTCGCACGACCTGCTGCTGCGCGCGTGGCAGCCGGCCCGCCACCCGAGCGTCGACCTGCTGCTGCCCACCGCCGGCGAGCCGCTCGACGTCCTCGCCAACGCCTACCGCCACACCGCGGCCGTCCGCTGGCCCGGGGAGCTGACCGTCCTGGTCCTCGACGACGCCGCCCGCCCCGAGGTGCGCGAACTCGCCGAGTCCCACGGCTTCGAGTACCGGGCCCGGCCCGACCGTGGCCGCTTCAAGAAGGCCGGCAACCTCAACCACGGTCTGGCCGAGGGCAGCGGCGAGATCGTCGCCGTCCTCGATGCCGACTTCTGCCCGCGCCCCGATTTCCTCCACCACCTGGTGCCCTACCTCGACACCCCCGAGGTCGGCATCGTCCAGAGCCCGCAGTGCTTCGACACCGACCCCGACATGTCGTGGCTGGAGCGGGCCGCCGGGGCCACCCAGGAGATCTTCTACCGCTGGATCCAGCCCTCCCGGGACGCCCAGGACGGCACCGTCTGCTGCGGCACCAACGCGCTCTACCGGCGCGCCGCACTGAAGCGGGTCGGCGGCTTCGCCGAGATCGACCACAGCGAGGACCTCTACACAGGCCTCTCGCTCGCCCGCGCCGGCTGGACCACCCGGTACGTGCCCGCGCTGGTCGCCAAGGGCATGTCGCCGACCGGCCTGCCCGCCTTCATCAGCCAGCAGTACCGCTGGTGCCTCGGCTCCCTCGCCCTGGTCGGCGACCCCGGCTTCCGCAGCGGGCCGCTCCCCCGATCGGCCCGGCTCTGCTTCTGGAACGGCATCCTCGGCTACCTCACCAGCGCGGTGAACGTCTTCGCCGTCCCGCTGCCGGCGCTGATCATGCTGTTCTTCCGCCCCGAGGAGATCCAGCCCTGGCAGGTCCTGCCCTTCCTGCCGCCGATCTGGGTCGCGCTCGTCCTGCTGCCCGCGATGTCCCGCACCCGGTGGCGCTTCGAGGTCACCCGGGTCCAACTCCTGGGCGGGCTGTGCCACGTGGTCGCCATCGCGCACGCGCTGCGCCGACGCAGCGCCGACTGGGTGCCCACCGGTGCCGTCTCCGGCGGCAGTTCGCTGGCCCGCACGGTCGCCCGGATCGGCGTCGGCTGGCTCGGCCTCGTCGTCCTCGCCGGCGTCGCCGGCCTCGCCCGGGCCGTCGCCCTGTACGGCTGGCAGCCCTTCTGGGCCCTCGCCGCGTTGCTCGGGCTCACCGCCTACACGACGGTTCCGCTCGTCCGGGCCCTCCTGCCCCTCCTGCGCGGCGGCAACGGTGCCGCCGTCGCCGAGGTCGCCCCGCCCCGCCGACGCACCTCCGACCTCGGCTTCGGCCGGGCCGAGGCCGTCGCCCTGACCACCGTGCTGCTGCTCTGCGGCCTGCTGGCCTCCGGCTGGGCCGACCCGCTCATCTTCTGACGATCCGCCAGTCGGTCGGCTGGTCGACTCGTCGGTCCACCGCTCCCCGAGCACCTTCCCGCTCTCCGAGCACCTTCCCGCACCCCTTGCGCGTCGCCCCACCGGCGCGGACCCGCCGCCCGGCCGCCCCATCGGCCCGGCGGCCCCGAACACCGCTGCCAGTCATGCAAGGAGCACCGCCGTGCCCACGGCCGAACCACCGAGTGCCGGACGCCCGCCCGTCGAACCGTCGAGCGCCGTCCGAGCCGATCCCGCGACCGGTCCGGGAACACCCGACACCCTGGTCGAACCATCCCACCGTCCCGCCCCCGGCGCCGGGTTGGCACCGAGGCAAGCCGGCGCACCGGCCGGGCGGACGGGCGAGGACGCCGCCGAGGCGCCCCGCCGGCCGGCCGCTTTCCGGCCCGACATCGAGGGGCTGCGCGGCGTCGCCGTGCTCGCCGTCCTCGCCTTCCACGCCGCGGTCCCCGCGTTCACCGGCGGCTACGTCGGCGTCGACGTCTTCTTCGTCATCTCCGGATTCCTGATCACCGGCCTGCTGTTGGGCCGCCCGATCGGCCTGCGGGACTTCGCCGCCCGCCGGGCCCGCCGCATCCTGCCCGCCGCCGCCGTCGTCCTGGTCGCCACCGCGCTCGCGGGCGGAGCACTGCTCGACCCGCTGCGCGGCACCGACCTGGCGCGCGACCTGATCGCCTCCGCCGGCCAGTTCGCCAACTGGCGGTTCGTCGGCCGGCAGACCGACTACCTCGCCGCCGAACGCGACCCGAGCCCGCTCCAGCACTTCTGGTCCCTGGGCGTGGAGAACCAGTTCTACCTGCTCTGGGGCATCCTGCTGCTCGGCCTCGCCCGCCACCTCGCGGGCCGCCGCCGCACCGCCGCGATCGCCCTCGCGACCACCGTGATCGGCGGCGTCTCCCTGGCACTCTGCATCCGCTGGACGGCCGACTCCGCACCGCTCGGCTACTTCTCCACCGCCAGCCGGCTCTGGGAGTTCGCCACCGGCGCCTGCGCCGCCCTGCTCGGGACGGCCATCGCCGGATGGCTGCCCCGCGCGGGCCGGGCCGCCCGGCCCGCGGACCGGGCGCTGCGGCTGCTCGGGTGGGCCGGCGCGGCGGCCGTCGTCCTCGCGGTCTTCCGGTACGACCGCAACACGCCGTTCCCCGGCAGCGCCGCCCTGCTGCCCGTGCTCGGCACCGCGGCCGTCCTGCTCGCCGGACCGGCGCACCGCGCCCTCGGCCCGACCGACGCCGGGCGGCTGCTCGCCACCCGGCCGCTGCGCGCCGCCGGCCGCCTCTCGTACGCGTGGTACCTCTGGCACTGGCCGGTGCTGACCATCGCCCAGGCCCGCTACGGCGCCCTGCCGTGGACCACGCTGGCCGCCCTCACCGCGGCCTCCGCCCTGCCCGCCTGGCTCACCCTGCGGCTGGTCGAGCAGCCGCTGCGGTACGGCAGCAGCCCGGCGCCCCGCCGGGGCCTCGCGGTCGGCGCCAGCGCGCTGGTCATCCCGCTGATCGCCGGGCTGACCCTCGGCGGTGGCACCGTCCGGGCCGTCGGCAAGGCCGACCTGCCCGTGGTGGTCCCGGCGGGCGCGGTGGACGGGCCCGCGCTGCTCGCCCCCGGCACCCGCGTCCTCACCCTCACGCCCTCGCTCGCCCGGGCACGGGAGGACTTCCCACCCGGCAAGGGGTGCGAGATCCCGCTCGGCGCCGAGAGCAGCCCGCGCTGCCTGTTCGGCGCGGAGACCAGCCCCGACCGGATCGTGCTCGTCGGCGACTCGCACGCCGGCCAGTGGATCTCGGCCGCGCTGGAACTGGCCGGGCAGCGGCACTGGGCGCTGGAGGTGCTGGTCAAGCCCGGCTGCCCGCTGGCCACCCTGACCGTGCGGAACAACGTCCTCGGCCGCACCTTCGACGAGTGCGACCGCTGGCGCGAGAACACCCTCACCCGTCTCGCCACCGGCCCCAGGCCCCGGCTGATCCTGATGGCCGGCCTCAACCGGTACGGCAGCCAGGAGGAGCGCACGGAGGGCTGGACCCGCACCCTCGACCGGCTCTCCGCCGTCGGCGCGCCGCTCGCCTACCTCGCGGACACGCCGATGCCGGGCAAGGACATCCCGACCTGCCTGGCGGCCTCCGACGGCCGCTCGGACGCCTGCTTCTTCCCCCGCGAGTCGGCCTTCGAGCGGGACCCGCTGACCGACGGCGGCCTCGCGGGCCGCTACGGCGTCCGCGTCCTCGACCTCGGCCCGCTGCTCTGCCCCGGCACCGGCCCGGACTGCCCGGCGGTCCTGGAGGGCGTGGTGCTCTACCGGGACACCGGGCACATCACCGACACGCTGGCGCGGGTGCTGGCGCCCCGGCTGGACAGGGGGCTGCTGGGCGCGGGGTGAGCGCCGGGGACCAGTGTCGGGGGACCAGGTCGGGTACCTGTGTTCGGGGGACCAGGTCGGGAGCCAGTGCTGGGGCTGTCCCGGCGCTGGCCCCCGTTCCGGGGCTCCCTCGTACGGAGCCGCGTGCAGGGTCCGGCGCCCGGCGGGTCCGACTTCGTGCGGTCCCGTGCGGCCCCGTGCGGTGTCGTGCGGCCCCGTGCTCCGTCCGGCGCCCCCGGTCGGCTCAGCCGTAGAGGCTGTGGCAGAGCCGGGCCTGGTCCGAGCCGGCGGGCCAGTGGCCGAAGTGCTCGGCCTGGTCGCAGACGGATTTGGGGTCGACGGCCGCCGGAGGTCGGGGCGCTCCGCCCGGTGCGGGGGCCGGAACCGCGGCGGCCGGGGCGGACGCGGCGTGGGTGGCCGCCGGGCGGGGCGGGCCCGGGCGTGCTGTGTGGCCGGGCCTGGGCCGGGCGCTGCCGCTCGCCGCGCTACCGGTCTCGGCGCGGTCGGGCCCGGCCGGCTCGCCGTCGCCGCCGGCCTGCTGGACGGGGCTGGGGACGATCTCCGGCGAGGGGGCCGGGGTGCCGGCGGGCGGCGTGTCCGGGACCGCCAGCAGGTCGGGCGACAGGGGGAACGAGGGTTCGAGGGGCGACGCGGGAGCGGCGGACACCTCCGCCGACGAGGACGTCGACGGGGACGTCGACGGGGAGGGCGCGGTCGACGGGAACGCCACCACCCCGGTGCCCTCGTCACCCGACCCGGGCCCGCACATCGCCAGGACGGCGGCCATGACGCCGACGGTCCCGGCCGCCGTCGCCGCCCACACCCGGCGCGACCTGCGCGCCGGGGCCGGCGCGGTCGAGGCGGGGACGGCGGCCGGGACGGGCGTCGCACCGGTGGGTGGCGGTGGCACCGGTGGCGGCTCCCACCGCTGGGCCGGCCACTGCCACTGCCCGCCCGGCTGCCGGCCGCCGACCGGCTCCCCGCCCGCCCGTGGTCCCGCCGCCTGCCCGCCCGTTCTCTGACCCGCCGCCGGTTGGCCGTCCGATCTCTGTCCCGCCGCCGGTTGACCGCCCATACCCGTCTCCTCCTGCCGGTCGTCGCCGACTTCCGGCGACCCGTTCGACGTGCTCAACGAGCTGGCGGACGCCGGGACATGACCCGGAAGAGGGTTCTCTCGCCGATCGGCGCCCGGCCGTCCGCGCGCGCCGGTACCCTGCCTGCCGTACCCCGGGTGCGGACGCCCGGGGTCCACCACATGCTGGGGGCATGGAAACCAACAGCACGTCGAACAGCACGTCGAAGCACCTGGTCGAGGTCGCCGAGTTCCGCACCGACAGCCGCTACCGCCTGGTCCGTTTCGAGGGCCACGGCTGGGAGCCCCTGGCCCCCGAGGAGTTCGAGCCGCGGGTCCACCAGCTCTTCCCCGACCTCGATCCGCACGACCCCGTCCGCGTCCACTGGGCCGACCGCCCCTGGGAGTGGCCCGCCTGGCACCCCGGCGAGGCCTGATCCCGACGGCTCGATCCCGACGGCAATCCCGACGGCCTGACCCCGACAGTCGGGGCTCGACGGCTCGGTCCCTACGGCCGGGGCCCGACAGTCGGGGCCTCACCCGCCCGCCGACGGGTCCCTGACGAGCGCTTCGGCCGGGGGCGGTGTCCGTGGGGCGGGTGTTCTGCCGCGGGGCCGTCCGTCCGGGGGTGTCTCAGGGCCGTCCCGGGGCCCTCTCAGGGGCGGGTCCGGGCGCGGTAGCCGGCGACCTTGGCGAGGTTGCCGCAGCGCTCCATCGAGCACCAGCGGCGCCGGCGGGCCTGGGAGTCGTCGAGGAAGAGCAGCGAGCAGTCCGGGCTCTCGCACTCCTTGACCCGCCCGAGCAGCGGGCCGCCGGCCAGCAGGGCGGCGTCACGCGCCACCGCGGAGAGGGCGGCCCGGACGCCGTCCGCGGGAGCCCCGGTGTGCCAGTGCAGGCGGAGTCCGCCGTCCGCCGGGGCGAGTTGGGGGGCGAGGTCGGGGGCGGCGGCGGCCGTGTTGGCCTCGGCGAGGTCGTCCGCGGCCGGGGGGTGGCCGGTCATCGCTGCGCGCAGCAGCCGGTACAGGGCCTCGCGCAGCCGGCGTGCCTGCGCGAGGTCGCGGTCCGTGGCCTCGGCGGCAGCGCCGTCGGGGTGCAGACCGGCCTCGGTGAACCAGCGGGTCAGGGCGTCCGGGTCGGGCAGGCGCTCGACGGGGGTGGCGTGGCGGCGGCCGAGGGTCGCGACGAAGTTCAGGCAGGGGCGTCCGCCGATGAACGGGAACGTGAGCTGCGGGTCGGTGGCGTGGGTGCTGCGCGGCATGGAGGAGAGCCTACGCCCGGGACCGCCCTTGACACCACTTCATCCGGTGTCGCAAGGTGACACCTGTTCATCCGGTGTCATTCGGCGTCACCAACGAGAGCGGGTACGGAAGCATGCGCGCAGTACGGATCGACCGGTTCGGCGGCCCCGAGGTCCTCCTCCCGGCGGACCTCCCAGATCCGGTGCCCGGCCCCGGCGAGGTGCTGGTACGGGTCGCCGCAGCAGGCGTCAACCGGGCCGACGCACTGGTCCGCTCGGGCGTCTACCACCGCGCCGGACGGCCGCCGCTGATCCCCGGCATCGAGGCGGCCGGCACCGTCGCGGCCCTGGGCGAGGGGGTGACCGGCCTGGAGCCGGGGCAGCCCGTCCTGGCGATGGGCGCCGCAGCCGGCTCCGGCTTCTACGCCGAACTCGCGGTCGTCCCGGCCGGCCGGGTCACGCCCCTGCCCGACGGCGTCGGCCTGCTCGCGGCCGCCGCCCTCCCGTCGGCCTGGCTGACCGCCTGGTACTGCCTGCACCGGCTGGCCCGGGTGGCGGCGGGGGAGACGGTGGTGGTGCAGGCGGCGGCGAGCGGGGTCGGCAGCGCGGCCGTGCAGATCGCCGCGGAGGCCGGCGCGCGCGTCATCGCCGTGGCCGGCTCGGCGGAGAAGGCCGGATGGGCGGCCGGCTTCGGCGCCGGGGCGACCGTCGACACCTCCGTCCACCCGGAGGACGCCGCCGTCGACGAGGTGCTCCGGCTGACCGGCGGTCGCGGCGCCCACGTGGTCCTCGACACCGTCGGCGGGCGGGTGTTCGGCCAGAGCCTGCGCCAGGCCGGCCAGGCCGGACGCGTCGTCGCGCTCGCGAACGTCGCCCTGGAGCCCAGCACCATCGACACCCGGCACTTCTACCCGAAGAACGTGTCCATCCACGGCTTCCAGATCACCAACCTGCTGGACCACGGCTACGACCCGCGCCCCGATCTGCGGGAGATCGCCGCCCGCGTCGCCGCCGGGGCGTTCCGGGTCCCCGTGGAGTCCGTCTTCCCGCTGGAGCAGGCAGCCGACGCCCACCGGCAGTTGGAAAGGCGCGGCAACCGGGGGAAGATCGTTCTCACCGTGGCGGGCGATCCGGCCTGACCGCGGCACGCGTACGGACCAGGGGGAGCAGTGGACGGACGGGCGAGCAACGCAGGTTACGGCGAGGCGGCAGACCAACTCGTCGTGCAGTACGAGGAAGTGACGTTCGAGGAGGTCCACCGCGAGGTGCTGCACCTGATCCCCGGGCAACCCTCCGACGTCCTCGACATCGGCGCCGGCACCGGCCGGGACGCCGCCGCCCTGGCCGCGCGCGGCCACCGTGTCGTCGCCGCCGAACCGACGGCGGAGCTGCGCCGGGCCGGCGAGCGCATCCACGCGGGCAGCGGCATCCGCTGGGTCGACGACGCACTGCCCTCGGTGGCCCGCCTCGGCACGGCGGGGGAGCGCTACGACCTGATCCTGCTCACCGCCGTCTGGATGCATCTGGCCGAGGACGAACGCCCGTTGGCGATGGACGCCCTCGCCCGGCTGCTCGCCCCCGGTGGCCGGGTCATCCTCTCGCTGCGCTACGGCCCCGTCCCGCCGGGCCGCCGGATGTTCGACGTCCCGGCCGAGGAGACGATCGCGCAGGCCCGGGCCCGCGGGCTGGACCTGCTGGTCCGCACCGAACGGCACGACCTGCACGACCGCGCGGGTGTGAGCTGGGCGGTGCTCGCCTTCGAGTCGGCGGGCGGGCCGCGGCCGTAGCGGGGGCCGTCACAGGGCGTGCGGGTGGCGTGGCGGGGCGGGACGTGGCTTGGTGCGGCGCGGGCGTAGGGCGGTCGTGGATGGGGGTCGCCGCCGGGCGCTCAGGCGGCGGCGCCCGGTGGTGGACCGGCCGCCGCCGACCTGGACGCGCTGCCCGCGCGGCGCGCCCAGGACCGGCCGGACCCCGCCGTCAGCCGTGCCCCGTCAGCCGTGCCCAGTCAGCCGCAGACCGCTGGTCTGCGGGTACGTCCGGTCGATGTACAGCAGCCTGGCCACCGCCACCGCGAACAGCACGGCCGGCAGCACGAACCACCAGGCCCGAAGCCAGCGCCGGCGGACCGCCAGGGCGGTGAGCGCCAGCGGGCACGGTGAGCCCGATCGCGGGGCGGCCGGGCGGAAGCGTGGAAGCGCGGAAGCGGGGATCAGTGAGGTCCTCGGGGCCGCCTCCCCCAGCCTGCGGGCCTGCGGGCGTCCGGGCGTCCGCGTCTGCGGGCCTACCGGCCTGCGGGGCCGGTGGCCGCAGCTCGCGCAGCGGCCGCCGTCTCCAGTAGGGGCCAGCCGTCGATCTCCACCGCCCCCCGCTCTCCCGGCTGCCACCCGTCGGCCAGGGCCGCGTCGAGCAGGGCCCGGACGGCGCCCGGTTCGTGCAGGTTCAGAGAGCCGCCCCGGACGTACCCCACGTCCCCGGAGCCCATGGGGAACCCGCCGGGGACGTACCGCCCCGGGCCGTCGGCGAAGACGATGCGCAGCGGACCGCCGGTGCCGGCGGGCTGCGGGTACAGCGTCAGCGTCTCGCGGCAGTCCGCGGACCGGCCGCCGTCCGGTGAGGAGTGGCGGTGGCGGAGCGTCCACAGGTACGTGCGCCCGTCGGTGACCAGCCGACGGGGCTTCTTCGGATGACGGGGCACGGAGTCGAGGTTACGCGGCCCGGTCCACAGGCCGGCCGGCCCGCGTTCGTAGCGGCGGCGGTCACCTGTTCCTGACCTGCTCAGGAGCTCGTCAACGCCCCGTGCTCCGGGGAGCGGCAGTTCGGGGACGGAACCAACCGTTTGCTCCGTGGCCGGGCGCGCGGCGAACGCTGACGGTCCGACACCGGCTGCCGTGCGGGGCGAGGCGCTGTCGGCCCCGCACGGCAGCCGGTGGCTATGGGCCGGTGACGCCGTCGGTGAGCTCCCGGACGATGTCCAGGTGGCCCGCGTGACGGGCGTACTCCTGCAGGACGTGGAACAGGATCCAGCCCAGGCTGGGCCGCGGGGTGCCGTCGTCCGGGAAGCGGCCGCCGGCTGCGGCGATCGTGGACAGCGGCGTACCCGACGCGACGGCTCGGGTGTACTCACCACCCGCGTGCAGCGCGGCGAGCAGGTCGGCGGCCGTCTCCTGCGGACCGACGTGCCAGCGGTCCGCCGGGCCGCGGTCGCCCCACGGTGCGGCGACCTGCTCGGCCCGGAAGCCCCAGCGCAGCCAGCGCTGCTCCATGTGTACGAGGTGCTTCAGCAGTTCGAGCAGGGTCCACCCGGAGGGGAGCCGGCTGACGCGCAGCTCTGCATCGGACATTCCCTCGATCTTGGCGCCGATCACGGACCGGTAGTAGTCGAGATAGTCCAGCAACAGCATGCTCGGATCGGAGAGTTGCCGGTCCGGCTCGGGTACGGAGGAATTCATGGTCCCGAGTCTGCCACCACGCACGTCGGCGCCCGGAGGGCACTCCGCCCACGGCGGTCCCACGGCCGCCGCAGGGCGCGTGCCGAGCCGTGGTCAACCTGTGGGATGGCCTGATCGCTGGGGCCGCGAAGCGGGGCATGGTGGGCCTGTCACCGGTCAGCAGCGGCTCCACCACCACCCATGCTTCGCCACGCCGCCGCCGGGTTGCCCCTGAACGAGGACGTTCTCACCGCTCCGGAAAGGCTGTGGGAGAGACTGACAGCATGCCTACCGCCGACACGCTCGCGTCCTCGGACGAGATCCACACCTATCTCGTCACCAGACTCAACGACGCCCTCCGTCGGCCGGGAATGTGGGGCGGGGAGCATGCCATCCGGTTGATGCTGGACCACCTCCTGTTCGCTGAACGTCGGCAGGGAGCATGGGGGGACGAGCAGCGCGCCCTGGAGCAGCGCAAGGCGTGGACACCGATCGGCGTGAAGGGCGCGTTCGAGGACTTCCTTCCAGCTGATCACGGCACCAGCGTCGCCTCCGTCTACGCGGAGTTCGCACATCGACAGGGATGGCTCAAGGCGGACCGGCTACTGGACGCGGCCGAGTACGACTCGATGCTCACCACGATCGACTCGTGGGCCACCCACGACCGGGTGTGGGCCGACGTCACCTCGGCGTTCGGCCCGCCGTCGGTCCTGTTCGGCAGCACCAACCCCTATTACGGGAAGACACTTGGCTACGTGACCACGGACCCCTCCGCACCCATGCTGTTCTTCCACCTCTGGAACGGCACTGACCCGGGTGCCGACTCCTCCTGGCCACCGGCCCACGAGCAACCACTGCTCCTGGCCGTCCGACGTGGTGACGCTCCGTTCGCCGCGAGCCTCACCTTCACCCCGGAGGGGCGGCGCCGTCGGCCGGCACAGGGATCGTGATCTCCTGACCATCTGTGTCCGTGGGCCGATCGCGCCGGACGATCCCGGAGAAGGGTCCGATGGGACCCCGGAGAGCTGCCTCGCCCGCGCGAGCATTTTCCTGACCTGGCGCGTGAGCGCGGCACCAGCCCGCAGGTACACCGGGGTAGCACAGCCAATCCACCCGCCTGATGAACCAGATGGCCAGGAACGGCATCCACCTGACGGCACCCGGCTCGCAGCCATCCGCGCCCCGGTCCGGTAGGTGCCGCCCGCTGTCGCCACCCAGGCACTGGGTTACGCGCCCGATGCGCCGAGGAACACGCCGACCAGGCCGGAGCGGCCCTGGGGGGGTCTGCGCCCCACACCGACGTCGGCCCGGACGCCCTGAACCCGAAGCCGGAGCCCCACTCCGTTCCAGCGCCCAGGCAGCCCCATCCAGGCTGGTAATTCGATGGCGTCACGCGCACCCAACCCCGACCCTGGTCACCGTGCCAGAACTCAAGCATCAGATCCGCGCCCTCCACACGGCCTCCACGGTGACCGTCTACCAGGCATACGCTCCGGAAATAGGCCTGCCCGCTGCACAGGACGGTCGCTTTCCGGCGGCCTGGAAGAGGGACCGGATGACGTGGATCAAACCGTCGTTCCTCTGGATGATGTACCGCTGCGGATGGGCGAGCAAGGAAGGCCAGGAGACCGTCCTCGCGATCGAAATCACCCGTGCGGGCTTCGAATGGGCCCTGGCAAACGCCTGTCTGGCCCACTACGAACACGGACTGCACACCGACCGCGCCACCTGGAAGCGCCAGTTGAAGCGAGCCCCGGCCCGAGTGCAGTGGGATCCCGAACGCGACCTTCACCTACGGCCGCTTCCTCACCGCTCTCTTCAACTCGGCCTCGCCGGCGAGGCCGCCGAGCGTTACGCGGAGGACTGGATCGTCTCGATCAACGACGTCACCGCACTCGCGCATGCCATCCATGCCCATGTGAGGGACGGGGCTCTGGAAGCCGCCCGGCAACTCCTTCCCGTCGAACGCCCCTATCCGTCGGGCGACACGCTTCTGAGCCACCTGAGCGACTGAGCCGATCCCACCCGCCTGGGACGACCGACTGCTCGTTCTGTCGCCACTTACCTGGGCAACTCATCACGATCCAGTACGCGATGCCCTCAGTGATCTGGTCGGGGGTGTCGGCGAGACCGCCCATTCGTCGACGTGCCGGATCCACGGCACGTGGTCGAGGGCGCGGGGCAGGTCGTCGGTGGCCAGAGGGCTCCTCAGTCGGGCTGTTGCCCAGCAGGAAGCGGTTCCGGGGCACGTCATCGCGGCGGAACTCGTCCTTGACGTCCTGCGCCATCTTCGCGATCACGACGCGAGCGTCGAACAGCGTCCCCGTACACACCTCCCGCCGGTCCCTGAGTACCAGCTGGTGGCCCCACAGGAGTTCAGCAGCGGTCACGCTTGCCCCTCCGATACCGTTTCGGCCCGTACCCACCACTGCGCGATGACACAACCGACCGCGGACTGAGACGCCCTTCGAGTGCGCGCCGAGACTGCCTCGCCGTCCACGGTCGCCCGTGCGGCAGTGGGGCCGCGTCCCGCCTACCCCGGTCCCGGGCCCTCGCTCAGCCTCACCCGAACCGGGGCGGGGGAAGCAGCAGGCGGCTGCACCTCCTCGTTCGCCCGTCCACGGGCCGGCCGGGAGGGCCCGATCCGATGGCCCGACCCGCTGCCCGATCCGGTGGCCCGACCCGCTGGCCCGATCCGGTGGCCGGTCCCCAATGCCGTCCCGGCCGGCGCACGGGTGCGACCCGGACATCTTCGCGCTTCACCAGTTCGCCGTGGAAGCGCGGATGTCGTCGGCGAGTTCGGCGGCATACGGGAGCGGGAGAGAGCCGGCCGGCCGGGTCGTGGCGGGCGGCGCGGCAGTCTCCGGGACGCCCGGGATCACGGTGACCGGCACCGGGCACGCCCGCATCAGGGCAGCGGCCTCGGCCTGTTCGGCCGGACACCCGGCCCGGCGCAGCCGGCGAGCGGCGCGCTTGCCGGCGCCGGGGCGATGGGACGCGGGCGGCGTCGACGTGGTGGCCGGCTCGCCGATGGCTGGCCTTCCGGTGTGCGGCCCTCCGGTGTGTGGCCCGACGAAGGACGGCGCGACCAGGACGACGCCGGCCACGGTGTCAGGGTGTGTGGTCGCGTGGCGCAACGCCGTTGTGGCGGAGGCGGAGTGGGCGACCAGGACGGGGCGCGTGCGGACCGGCGCCAGCAGTTCGGCCAGCCAGTGGTCGTCCGGGACGGTCACGGGGGAGGAGCGGCCCAGGCCTGGCAGGTCGGCCGCCAACGCGGGCGCGTCCAGCCGTTCGGTCACCGCACGCCACACGTCCGCGTCCGAGCCCGGGCCGTGCAGCAGGACGAAGCGCGGGGCCTCGCCGTCGCCGACCAGGTAACTCCGCCCACCGGCGACGTCGGTGAACCTTCCCGCGAGCGCCCCGCCCGACGGCGGGGCGCCGAAGCCGTCGGTGACCAGCCGGGTGGCCCAGCGGCGCAACAGCTCGGCGACCGGTGGGTGGTGGAGGCCGACGGCGTGGGCCAGCCGGTCGGCGGAGGCGGTGTCGTAGGTGTCCTCGGAGAGGAACGTGAGCGTCTCCGGGTCGGCGCCGGTCAGCGCGCGGGGCAGCCGGCGGACCAGGCCGACGGGGATCAGCCGCCGGGGCGCGGGAACGCCGAGGTGCTCGGCCAGCAGGGCGATCAGTTCCGGCAGGGGCGGCGTGGCCGGGTCGAGCACGGTGTGTGCGTGGGCGGGACCGGTGTCGTACCCGGGAACGGCCGCGAGGAAGCGTGCCAGGTGGTCGACCGCGACCACCGGCAGGAACGTGCGCGCCGAACCGGGAAGCAACGGCAGCCGCCCGTACCAGAGTTGGCGGACGAGGTCGGCCAGGCCGAGGTACTGTCCGGCCTCACCGGTGACCGAGTGGCCCACCACGCTGCTCGGGTTCACCGTGGTGAGCGGCACACCGAGCCGGGCGGCCGTGACCCGGACGGCGGCGTCGCCCAGCTGCTTGGACGCCTCGTACGCGCCGAGCCGTGCGTAGAGGGCGTCCGCCTCGGCGGCGGGCAGCGGGTGGCGAGGCGTGGCGTCCCGGCCGACCCGGTAGCCGGAGAGGTGGACCAGCCGCCGCAGGTGAGGGCGGCCGGCGGCCCAGTCCAGGGCGTGCAGCGCGCCGGCGACGTTGGCGGCGTGCGCCTCGGCGCGGGACAGGCCGAAGCGGTAGAGGGCGGCGAGGTTGTGCACGTCGCGGACGTTTTCGAGGCGGGCGTCGTCCTCGGGGGACAGGCCCAGCCCGGGCCGGGTGAGGTCGGCGGCGACGGTGGTCAGCGCGGTGTCGTCGGCCCCGTGGGCGCGGAGCCAGCTGCGCAGCTCGTGTTCGCGTGCGGTCCCGCGCCCGCCCCGGACGCCGGCGGCCACCGGCTCGCCCCGTCCGAGGAGTTCGAGGACGAGCCAGCGGCCGAGGAAGCCGGTCGCGCCGAGGACGAGGGTGCGCGGGGGCAGGGGGACCGAGTCCGGGGGAGTCGGGGCAGGTGTGGGTGCGGTCGGGGGTGTGGCGTTCATGGGCGGGCTCCTTCTCTGTAGATCGGTCTACTTATGTAGACCGGTCTGCATATTTTTTGGCCGTGGGGACGTGAGGATGCGGGGCCTGGGGGTGGGGGTCTGGTGCGGGCGTGGCGCTGGTTGTGTGTGCGGGTTCCGGGGGCCTGAGGTTCCGGCTGCCGGGTTGCCGGGTTGCCGGGGTGCCGGCGTGCGGTGCCGAGAGAGTTTCTATAGACCGGTCTGTATATTTTTTGCGCGACAAAGAACCCCTGCCCCGTGCGTCGACGGGAATAGCGGTGTACGCAGGCGAAGATACCGCCGCCGGGGAGTCCGGAGGAAGGGGAACAAGGGGAACGACGGAAAGTAGGGGAGGAGGAGCAGGAGGGGCGACCGTCCCGCAGGATCACCCTGAGCAGCCGACGGGCCTCCCCGTCCTCGGGGAGGCCCGCCCGGCGCCCACGTGCAACGGCTTCTCACCGGTGCTGTTCTGGGAGCTGCACTCAGGCGCCGCTGCGCCGGAGCATCTCCTCGCGTTCCACGACCTTCACCCGCCCCCGCCCCTCCGCCTCGCCGAGGGCCCGCTCGTGGGCGTCGAGCCGGTGCCAGCCCTCCCACGTCGTGTAGCGGACGCCCCGGTCGCGCAGATGGGTGACGACGGCGTCCGGGTCGGGATCGATGGCTCCGGGCAGGCGTCCGGCGGAGTGGTCGGCGAGCAGGCAGGCGACGGTCTCGTTGGCGTCGCCCTTGGTGTGGCCGATCAGGCCGACCGGGCCGCGCTTGATCCAGCCCGTGACGTACGTGGCCGCCTGGTGCGAGCCGTCGCCGGCCAGGACGCGGCCGGCCTCGTTGGGGACGGTGCCGGAGACGGGGTCGAAGGGCAGCTTGGGCAGTTCGTCGGAGTAGTAGCCGATCGCCCGGTAGACGGCCTGCACGTCCCAGTCGGTGAAGCGGCCGGTGCCGCGGACGTTCCCGGTGCCGTCGAGTTCGGTGCGCTCGGTGCGCAGGCCGCTCACCCGGCCGTCCTCGCCGGTCACCTCGACCGGGGACTCGAAGAAGTGCAGGTAGATCCGGTGGGGGCGGTCGCCGACGTCGCGGATCGCCCAGTTCTCCAGCGTGGAGGCGACCATGTCGACGTGCTTGGCGGCCCGCCGCTCGGCGATCGACCCGTCGTCGTACTCGATGTCCTCGGGGGCGACGATCACCTCGATGTTCGGCGAGTGGTCGAGTTCGCGCAGCTCCATCGGGCTGAACTTGGCCTGGGCCGGCCCGCGGCGGCCGAAGACGTGGACCTCCAGCGCCCTGTTCCGCTTCAGCCCGGCGTGGACGTTCGGGGGGATCTCGGTGGGCAGAAGCTCGTCGGCGGTCTTGGCGAGGATCCGGGCGACGTCCAGGGCGACGTTGCCCGCGCCGAGCACGGCGACCTTCTCGGCCTCCAACGGCCAGGTGCGGGGGACGTCGGGGTGCCCGTCGTACCAGGAGACGAAGTCGGCGGCGCCGTACGAACCGTCCAGGCCGACGCCCGGTATGTCGAGCGCGCGGTCGGCCGTCGCGCCGGTGGCGAAGACGGTGGCGTCGTAGAAGCGGTGCAGGTCGTCCAGGCCGAGGTCGCCGGGGTAGTCGATGTTGCCGAAGAGCCGGATCTGGGGCTTGTCCAGTACCTGGTGCAGCGCGGTGACGATGCCCTTGATCCGCGGATGGTCGGGCGCCACGCCGTAGCGGATCAGTCCGAACGGGGCGGGCATCCGTTCGAACAGGTCGATCGAGACCCCGGGCTCCCGGGCTGCGTCGGACTTGAGAAGGGCGTCCGCGGCGTAGATGCCGGCGGGGCCGGCTCCGACGATCGCGATACGGATCGGGCGGGTCATGGGCGGTGCGTTCCTTCTGGCAGACGGGCGGGTGCTTGATTCAAACCCGCTCCACCCGCAGCGCTGTAGGGGCCAGGGAGCGATGACCCCATAGAGCGGACCTATGGCCCGGCCGGGAACATCACGGCCACCACGGTGCTCACTGCCACCATGGCTCTCTCTGCCACCGCGGTTCTCACGGTCGCCGCGGCTGGCACGGCTCTCAGGGCGGTTCGCACGGCCACGCCACGCAGCGCGGAGTCCGGAGCGGAGCGGCCGATCCGGGGTGGCGGCCCTGGGCGGTGCACCCCTGGACCGCCTCCCCTGAGAACGGCCCGCGGCACCTGCTCGACGGGTGGCACCCGGTCGGCGTCGCCGACGACGTGCAGGCCGAGTATGACTGCATGCTCGCCCCCGTACTCGGCCGGCTGCACGCCGGCGCCAGGCAGCGGGAGATCGGCGCCCCTACGGTACGAGCCGACCGATCACTTCGGTTTTGAACCGTTGAGCCTGCGCCCCGACGCGATGGCCGGCCGCGGCGTCGCCCGGTCGTCGGCCGCCGGCCCGGGCAGGGCAGGGCACGCGCAGTGCGTAGCCGCTCCCACGGGCTCCTCCGAGCGCTGGTCGGGGCACGGTTGGTGCCGCCGCGGTTGATGCTGAAGCCGCCGTTGTTTCAGGGGCTGTAGCCACCAGCCGGTGTCGGAACCCACGACTGGGCTGTTGCGTCGCGCGAGTCGGCCAGCGGTGTCGGCGGGACGACCCCGGGAAAGCGCGAGCGTGGCCGGCTCGGCGCACGCCGGGGGTTCCCGGGACGACCGGCTCCGAGTGCGCCCTGCCCGTCAGTGGTGGGTCGACCGGCTCGACGTCTGGTCCCGGCGCGTGACGAGGAGGTGCCGGACGGCGTGGTGCGCGTCGTTGAGGGGGTGCCGGTCACGGCGGACGCGGGCGAGCAGGACGGCGCCCTCCAGGAGGGCGAGGGCCTGGCCGGACGCGGTCTCGGCCTCGTCCTGTTCGAAGCCGTCGGCCGTCAGGCGTTCGGTGAGGACGGCCTGCCAGCTCGCGTAGACCTCGGCGCAGACGCTGCGCAGGGCCTCGTTGGTGCCGGCCACTTCCAGGCCGACGGTCGCGATCGGGCAGCCCTTGGTGTAGTCGGAGTCCTCCAGACGGGCCGTGAAGGCCTCGGTGAGCTGTCCGACGATCGTGGTGGCGTCCGCGCCCTTGCGGGCCAGGGCCTTGAGGAGTTCCTCGATCTCCTGGCCGGCCTGGCGGAGGGCGGCGGCGACCAGCTGGTCCTTGCCTTCGGGGAAGTGGAAGTAGAGCGAGCCGCGTGGTGCGCCGCTCTCCGCCACGATCTGGTTCAGGCCAGTGCCGAAGTAGCCCTGCGCCTCGATCAGACTGCGCGTTCCGGCGATCAGCCGGGCGCGGGTCTCCTCACCCTTGACTCCCATGCGGAAACAGTAGACCGGTCTGCATATTCCTGTCGACAGCCGCGAAGTCTCCCAGTCGCCCTGTCTCCCAGCAGTAGCGTCGCCCGGCCCCTCAGCCCCTCGGCCCCTCTGTTTCCGGCGCCCGCGCAGCCGGGCTCGGGCTGCGCTGTCGGTGGTCAGGACGTCTGCTTGGCCGCCCGCCACTCCGGGGCCAGCACCGACCAGACCTCTTCGTCGTGCCGAGTGCCCCGGTACAGGTAGCTCTCGCGCATGACGGCCTCCTTCGTCATCCCGAGCCGGCGGGCGACGGCGATGCTCGGCTCGTTCCCGGCCGAGACCCACCACTCCACGCGGTGGATGCCGCGCTCCTCGACGGCCCAGTCGATGATCGCGCGGACGGCCCGGGTCACCAGGCCCCGGCCCACCGCCGCGGGCTCCAACCAGCAGCCCGCCTCGGCGATGCCCGAGCCGGTCTCGAAGCGCCGGAACAGCACCGCGCCGACCAGCAGACCCTCGGCCGTCCGGATCCCGAAGAGTCGCCCGCTGTCGGCCGCGGTCCGGTCCGCGTAGGCCTGGAGGAGCGTGCGGCTCGACTCCAGGTCCGTGACGACGTCGGGCAGGCCGTTGAACCGCCCGATGAACTCCCGCCCCCGGTCCACATGGGCGAGGAACTCCTCGGCCTGCCACGGCTACAGCGGGCACAGTGCGCTGCCGTCCTCGCCCAGGGGTATCGCGAACATGGTCACCTTCCGGGTCGGGGACGGCGCACGCCGCCGAGTGATCCTCTCACGGCGGCCGACGGGGCCGACGGGGCCGACGGGGCGGGCGGGGTCGGGCCGGC
This sequence comes from Kitasatospora sp. RG8, assembly GCF_017813315.1. Taxonomy (NCBI): domain Bacteria; kingdom Bacillati; phylum Actinomycetota; class Actinomycetes; order Kitasatosporales; family Streptomycetaceae; genus Kitasatospora; species Kitasatospora sp. RG8. The sequence continues at coordinate 124,234 of NZ_JAGIYX010000021.1, read as the reverse complement.
GGGCGTTCCACGCCCGCCCGTTACTGCTCCGGCGCGAAGGGCCCGAAGGCGGGCCGCTCCGTGGGCCGGTAGGTGTGGACGGCGAATCTGCCACCCGACGTGAGGGAGTCGGTCAGCTCGAACGAGGCCGGCAACCCGCCCGCCGGGAAGAGGTGTTGGCCCCGGCCCAGGACCACCGGGTACACGAGCAGGTGGCACTCGTCGATCAGGTCGTGGTCCGTCAGCGACCGCGTCAGTGCGCCACCGCCGTGGATCTGCGGCTCGCCGTCGGGCGTGTCGGGCAGCCACTCCCGGAGGGCGCGACCTCGCCCGGGGTGTCGCCGGCCGGCACCTGGGTGAGCGCCCAGTGCGGGGCGGTCAGCGTGTTCGAGGCGACGTACTTGGGCAGGGTGGTGAGCCGGGTTGCGGTGGGGTCGGCCGGGTCGGTCACCTTCGGCCAGTGGTTCGCGAGAGCTCGTCCGCCCGCCGGCCCAGCAGGAACGCCCCGGCCCGGCCGAGGACGCCGATCGTGGAGCGGCCCGTGTCGTCGTCGGCGAACGGCCCGGCAGGACGCGGGCAGCGGCTTCCCGTACGGCGGCCGGTTGGTGCGCCCGCCTCCCCTCGCCCGAGGCCCCGAGGCCCCGAGCCCCGAGCCCCGAGGCCCCGAGCCCCGAGCCCCGAGCCCCGAGGTCCCGAGCCCCGCGACCCTCGCCCGCCACCGGGCCCCGGACATGGCTGTGGGCCCGCCGCAAATAGCGGGCCCACAGTCGTGAAGGTCACGCGACCAGGATGACGCGAGCAGGATGACGAACGAGGCACTACCCGCGAACCATTACCCGCGAAGCATCACCCGCGCAGGGTCACGTCTGCAGGGTCACGTGGGCGGGACGGATCAGGCGACGGAGACGGCGCTCCACGCGGCCGCGACCGCCTTGTACTCGGTGCTGTTGAGACCGTAGAGGTCCTTCGCGGCGTTCAGGGACGCGACGCGCGCGCCCTTGTAGTCCGTGGTGGACGTCATGTAGACGGTCAGCGCGCGGTACCAGATCTTGGCGACCTTCTGGTTGCCGATGCCGGTCACCGTCGAGCCGTTGCAGGTGGGGCTGTTGTAGGTGAAGCCGTTGACGGTCTTGGTGCCGCTGCCCTCACTGGCCAGGTAGAACCAGTGGTTGCCGACGCCCGAGGAGTTGTGCACGTCGAGCTGGCCGACCTTGCGGCTCCAGCAGTCGGCGGACCGGCCGTCCAGGGAGGGCTTGTCCATCCGGCGCAGCCACGGCGGGGTGGACTGGTCGCTGAACAGGTAGTCGGGGGTGTCCACCGAGTTGTTGGCGTACCACTCCACCATCGTCCCGAAGATGTCGCTGGTGGACTCGTTGAGGCCGCCGGACTCGCCGCTGTAGCGCAGGTTGGCGGTGGCGCTGGTGACGCCGTGGGTCATCTCGTGGCCCATGGTGTCGAGGTCGACCTGCTCCGGGTCGGTGGTGCCGTCGCCGTCGCCGGTCATCATGCAGAAGCAGCTGTCGGACCACTGGGCGTTGTCCCAGTTGGTGCCGACGTGGACGAAGACGGTGGCGCCCTTGCCGTCGTTCTTGATGCCGTTACGGCCGAAGGTGTTCTTGTAGTAGTCGTACGTCCAGGCGGTGTTGGCGTGGGCGTCGACGGCGGCGGTGGCGCGGTCGCCGGAGAACTTCTTGCCGTCACCCCACACGTTGTCCGCGTCGGTGAAGAGCGTCCCGGAGCTCGCGTTGAGCGAGTTGGACGAGACGTTGTGGGCGTCCTTGGTGATGGTTCCGCGCAGCGGGTCGATCAGCGCGTAGCCGCCGTTCTGCGGGGTGGTGTCGATGGTGATGTCACCGGTGTACTCGGAGTGGCCGGTACCGCTGGCCTGGTGCTCGGAGTCGTAGGACTCGATCTGCTCTCCGGTGGTGGCGTCGGTGACGACGACCTTGCCGGCCGGCTGGCCGTGCTCGCCGACGCCGGCGACGGTGGTCTTCCAGGCGAGCCGGGGCGTGCCGTCGGCGGCCCAGACGACCAGCTCGGGCGAGCTGGTGGCGGCATCGATGGTCGGCGCGGCCTGGAGCGCCTGGCTCGCGCTCGCCTGCGCCGGGACCTTCGGGACGGTGGACTTCACGGTGGCGTCGTGGGCCGCCGCGCGGGAGGAGTCCTTGAGCCGGCCGCGCGCGTCCTGGTGGACCACCAGGTCGCCGCCGACGACGGGCAGTCCGCGGTAGGTGCGGTCGAAGCGGACGTGCTGGGTGCCGTCGGCGTCGATGATGACGTCCTTGACCTGGAGGTCCTGGCCGTCACCGAAGCCGAAGACCCCGGCGTTGTGGGCGACGTTGGCCCTGGCCTGGGCGATCGCCGCGTCACGGCCGGCGGGGGCGGCGGACGCCGTACCGGCCTGGAAGGTGGCGGCGACGAGGGCGGCGGTGGCCGCTATGGCTCCGGCCGCGAGGTGGCGGCGGCGGTGAGAGGAGGTGGGGCTCACTCTGACTCCAGTCGGGGTAGCTGCAGGGAAGGAGCTGCGGACGCGGCCGCGAGCTCTGAGATTGACGGTGCGCTGCCAACCTCGGCTAGACATTGAGTCAGATCTTGACCAAGTTGTGTCCTGTACTGATCAAATTTGATCGAATGCGAACACCTTTCTGGGAGCAGCTCCATGACGACCCGCTACACCTGGCGCGACGTCTTCACCGACGACGAACTCGACGCCCTGCACGCCGAAGGCTTCGGTCACCCCCGCCGGTCGGTCGGCTGGCGCGCCCGGGTGGAGCGGCACAGCCTCGGCTGGGTCTGCGCCCGCCCGTTGGCCGCCGACCCGCTGACGGCCACTTCCCTGACCGATGGCCGGACGACCGTCGCTCCGCCGACTGGCACCGCGCTGACCGGCACCGCGCTGACCGGCACCGCGTCAACCGGCACTCCGCCGGCCGCCGCTCCGCTGACCGGTTTCGTCAACGTCGCCTGGGACGGCGGCGCCCATGCCTTCCTGCTCGACACCGTCGTCGCCACCGCCGCCCGCCACACCGGGGTCGGCACCGGCCTGGTTGCCGCCGCCGCCGACGGCGCCCGCGCGGCCGGCTGCGAATGGCTGCACGTCGACTTCGAGCCCCACCTGCGCGCCTTCTACCTGGACGCCTGCGGCTTCCGAAGCACCGACGCCGGCCTCCTCCGGCTCCGAATGTGACGGACCCGGCCGACCCCGGGGCCGCGAAACCGTAGGCTCGCCGGATGGACGGATGGGTGGGGGCCTGGACGGGTGGGCGGCGGGCCGTGCACCTGGGCAACGTGGCCGACTTCAACGAGCAGTTCTTCGCGGCGGGGATGGACGACGCGCAGCGGGCACGACGGTTGCGGCAGGCGCACCACTACGCGGGCATGGCCACCTGCTACAGCCCCGAGCCGGCGCTGGTGGTGCTGCCCGGCGAGGTCGAGCGGGACTGGATCGACTGGCTGGCAAGGGAGTTGGACTGGGGGCCGGTGGAGCTGTACAGCGGGGTCGCGCCGGGGGAGACGCTCGCCCGGGCGCTGGCCGCCCGTCCGGCGCTGGCGGCGCGGATCGCCGGAGGCCCCGAACCGGTGCTGGCCTGGGGACGGACGCCCGCGCAGGGGGAGGGGCCCGAGGGGGAGGGGCCCGAGGGGGAGGGGCCCGAAATCGCGGCGGTGCGGCGGTACGAGTCCAAGGCGGCCTCGCACCGGCTCTTCGCCGGGCTGGCCCCGGACCACCCGGGGATCGTCGTGCCACGGCAGGAGCAGCCGGACTCGCCCCGCCGGACCGCTCGCCGACTCACCGCCCGGGCGGGCCGTGGCCAGACCACGGTGGTCAAGAGCCCGCACGGCGTCGGCGGTTACGGCACCGTCGTGGTGACCCCGCAGCAGCTGTTCGCGGCCGGCGGCGCGCGGGCCCTGCTGCGCCGCCTGGCCCGGGAGGAGGTGCTGCCGCCCGGCGGAGGGCTGCTACTGGAGGAGTACATCGACGGCGGCCGGGCGGACCGTCTGCGCGACCTCACCTTCGACGCGGTGATCGGCGAGGACGGGACCGTCCACCCGGTCGGCGTCGGCGCGATGGCGGTGGACGGCACCCGGTACCAGGGGGTGACGGTCGGCCCGGGCGTGGTGCCGCCGGGTGCGGCGGCGACCGCCCGCAGGTTCGGACGCGCGGTCGGCGAGCGCCTCGCGGCGGAGGGTCACCGCGGCTGGTACGACGTCGACTTCGTCACCGACCGGGAGCGGAGGCTCGCGCCCACCGAGACCAACCTGCGGCTGACCGGCCCCGCGATCGCCTTCGTGCTGCAGGCTCGGCTGGACCAGGTCCGCGGTCCGGGGCACGTGGTCCGCACCCTGGACGCGATGCCGCTCGGCGCCCGGCTCTCCCAGCAGGCGCTCCACGACCACCTGGACCGGCTGCGCCCGCGCTGCGCCGCGCTCGGCGTCACCCTGCTGCCGCTGGTGGTGACGGCCGGATACGACCCGGAACCGGCCGTCGGCCTGGCGCTCGCCGCGCGCGGTGACGCACCGAACGCCGGGGCGCCCGGTGCGGTCGAGGCGTTGGACGCGGCCGAGGCTCTGGTCGGGGCGGCCAACCAGGCGCTGGGCCGGATGTTCGAGGCCCTGCGCTGAGCCCGCGGCGCCTCGCCGCGGGCCCGTCGGCTTGCGTCGCCGCGGGCCCTCTCGCCGGCTCGCCGCGCCGCGGGCCCTCTCGCCGCCTCGCCTCCTGACGCCCCGCGGACCAGCACCTCCGCCCCGCGGACCATCACCTCCGCCCGGCGGGCCGTCACCTCCGCCCGGCGGGCTGTCACCTCCGCTCGGCCGGCGACCTCCAGGCCAGGAAGCGCACCACGATCGCGGCGGCGATCATCAGTGCGATGTTGAACGCGTAGACCAGGACCGCCTGCCGGGGCCAGTCCGTCGGCGAGCTGGTCCGGTAGAGGTTGTCCTGGGGCCACCAGGCGGCGAGCAGCCAGAAGACCGACACCGCCGTGGCGATGGAGAGCCCGACCGGCCGGTTGAACCTGGCGATGACCGCGGGGCCGGCCATGAGGAAGGCCACGCCCAGGCCGAAGGAGAGGTACTCGAAGACGTACAGGATGCGGAACCAGCCGGAATAGGGGTCAGGCACCGCCGAGACGTCGGTGGATCCCGGCCAGAGGGTGTCGGTGAGCAGCCAGGCGACGAAGGCGAAGGGCAGGGCGAGCGCGATCCAGCCGCAGCCGAGCTTGGCCGCCCGGTCGTCGCCCGGCCGCCGACCCCCCGCCTTGCCGCCGCCCCCGCCACCCTTTCCACCCCTGCCGCCCTTACCGCCCCTCGGGGCCCCTGGCCCGTTGGACGCGAAGTAGTCGCGCGGGGCCGGCAGCGGCAGGGCGGCGCGGTCCGGCTTGCCGGCCCGGGTGCGGGGGAGCGTGGGCAGCGGCACCACGGCGGCCGGCGCGGCCCCGGCCGGCAGCCGCTCGGACAGGTGGGCGGAGAGCGACCAGGCGTCGACCTCGTCGGCGTTCGGCGCCGCCACCGCGTAACCGACCAGGACGCGCCGCCCCGGCTCCGGCTCGACCTCGGCGACGGCGGCCTCCCGCACCGCCGGGTGAGCGCGCAGCACGCCCTCGGCGTGGGCGGCCCTGGTGACCCGCTCGACCACGTCGGCGGCCTGCACGGAGTCGGTGGGTCCGACCACGCCCTCGGCCCGGGCGGTGAACTCCAGGACGTCGTCCTCGCGGACCCGCCCGAGGTCTCCGGTGAGCAGGACGCGGCCGTCGGGGTCGAAGACCGCCCGGACGAAGCGCCGGGCCGTCTCCTCGGGGCGGTTCAGGTAGCCGCGGCCCAGGCCCGGGCCAGCGACGGCGATCTCGCCGACCTCCCCGTGCGGCAGCGGGGTGCCGTCCGGGCCGAGCACGTAGACGCGGGTGCCGGGGAAGGGCGTGCCGACCAGCGAGACGCGTTCGCTGAGTTCGCCGCCCGCGGAGCCGGCGGCGTCGAACCAGGTGCTGTCCACGGACGCCTCGGCGAGCCCGTACACGTTGAGCACCCGCGTGCCACCGCCCCCGGGCCCGTCCACCGTGGCGCCCCCGGCCCCGTCCACCGTGGCACTCCCGGCCCCGTCCTCCGGGCCGTCCGCGGCCCCGTCCTCCGGGCCGTGCTTGACCAGGCCCGCGGTGCCGCCCCCGCCGCCCGTACCACCCTCGACGCCCCTGCCGCCGGCGCCACCCGCAACACGCCCGCCGCCGGCTCTGCCGAGCAGCTGCTGGAGGCTCAGCTGCTCGTCCAGGTACCACTTCTCCGCGCCCACGGTCAGCAGCCGTACACCCGGCAGCGAGCCGCCGGTGGCCGCCAGGTGGTCGCGCAGGCGGCGCGCGGTGCGGACGTTCAGCTCCAGGACGGTGATCCGCTCGGCGGCCACCAGCGCCGGGAGGTCGGCGATGTCGGCGGTGCGGTCCAGGGTGAGGTTGCGCGGCGCGACCACCAGGGTGGCGCCGGTGCACAGCGCGCGGACCCAGTCGGCGGTGAAGACGTCGAACTCCAGGCTCGCCGTCTGCAGGATCCGGTCGGCGGGGGAGAGCCCGTACACCTCGTGCCAGCCCTGGTGGGCGGCCAGCAGGTTGCGGTGTTCGATCAGCGCGCCCCGGGGCAGTCCGGTGGAGCCGGAGGTGAAGAAGACGCAGGCGAGGTCCTCCGGCCCGGTGGACGCCTCGGGCGGTCCGGCGGGCAGTGCCGCCACCGTCTCCGCCGCCGAGTCCACGCAGACCACCGTCCGCCCGCTGGCGTCGGTCAGCCGTACCCGGTGGGCCTCCTCGGTCACCACCAGCGCCGGATCGGCGTCCGCCAGCACGTGGCGCAGCAGCGGGTCGGGCGCGCCCGGTTCCAGCGGTACGTACGCGCCACCCGCCTTCAGCACCGCGAGCAGCGCGACGAACACCTCGGTGCCCCGGCCCAGTGCCACGGCCGCCCGGCCGCCCGGGGCCAGCCCCTGTGCCGCGAGGTGCCGGGCCAACCGGTCCGCCCGCGCGTCCAGCTCACCGTACGTCAGCTCCCGGGTGCCGCAGCGGACGGCGGTCGCGCCCGGCGAGTGCCGGGCCTGCTCCTCGAACCGTCCGTGCAACGTCCCGGCCCGCCCCACCGGTTCCGCGTCCCACCCCATCCTGTCAGCCCCCTTCGCATCGTGCTTCCCTCCGATCCTGCCGCCAACTGCCTTCCGGCGACAGGGGCGTGCGAACGACCGCCTCGCGCGCGCCCCCTCGCAAGGGCCGTCCGCCCCCGCCGTCCCGGTCACTCGCCGCCCGTCCGTGCCGTCCGCCCCGCCCGTCCCGGCCACTTCCGGCGCGCCCGTCCCGGCCACTTCCGGCGCGCCCGCCCTGGCCACTTCCGGCCCGCCCTGCCCGTCCGCCCCTCGGACGTCACGGGCCGCCATCGCGGCGATGGTTGTACTCTGCACGCGGACGGTCGGTGCCTGCCCGCCCGGCGCGGCGCCGCACCCGCACCCCTGCCCGGCGCCGACCCCCGGAGGACCGCCCGCCATGAGTACGTCCGCCACGAGTACGTCCGACCCGCTGCCCACCGGCCCGCTGCTGCGCACCCGGGACGTCGACGTCGTCCGCGACGGCCGCCACCTGCTGCGCGGGATCACCCTGGCCATCGAGCCCGGTCAGCACTGGGCGCTGCTCGGCCCCAACGGCGCGGGCAAGTCCACCCTGCTCGGCCTGCTCGGTGCGGTCTCCCATCCCACCCGCGGCGAGGTGGACGTGCTCGGCCGCCGGCTCGGCCGGGTCGACATCCGCGAACTGCGTGCCCACCTGGGCCACGTGAACCCGCGTCACCCGCTGCGCTCGCCGCTGACCGTCCGCGAGGTCGTGCTCACCGGCACCGGCAACACCATCGAGCCGGACCTCAACCGCAAGCCCGCCCCCGAGGAGCTCGACCGGGCCGAGCAACTGATCGCGACCCTCGGCATGACCGCGATGGCCGAGTCCCCCTGGACCACGCTCTCCCAGGGCGAGCGCGGCCGCGCCCTGATCGCCCGCGCGCTGATGCCCAGCCCCCGTCTGCTGCTGCTCGACGAGCCCGCCACCGGACTCGACCTCACCGCCCGCGAGCTGCTGCTGGACAGCCTGGACCTGCTGCGCCACCAGCATCCGGAGCTGGCCAGCGTGCTGGTGACGCACCACCTGGAGGAGCTGCCGGAGAGCACCACCCACGCGCTGCTGCTCCGCGAGGGCGAGTGCCTCGCGGCCGGGCCGGTGGACGAGGTGATGACCACCGAGCTGATCAGCGCCTGCTTCGGCCACCCCATCCGGATCACCCGTCACGAGGGCCGTTGGACCGCCCGCGCCGCCACCCGCCGTACGCCGGAGCGCTGACACCGCGCGAGGTGCGAGCCGCGAGGTGCGAACCGTGCGAGAGCGAACCGCACGAGGTGCGGACCGCGCGGGCCACGCGGACCACGCGGACCGCACGGACCGCACGAACCACGCGGACCGCGCGAACCGCGAGGGGTGGGAGAGGCGGGAGGAACGCCAGGAGCAGGGGGAACAGGGGAAGCGGGCGAGGTCAACCCCGCCGTTCGGCGGGTGGTGGCCGGAATTCGTCGGTGGGCTGACGACATGCCGCCGCCAAGGGCCGTCCCCACCTGCGAGGACGGCGAATGGGGGGCGGTGTAGACGGCAAAAACAGATATCTCTAAGGTATGCCTTAGCTAAGTGGGTGGGGGCTCCGGGTGGCTCCGGTTCCCGCATCCACACTCAGCCCTGCCCTGGTTCACCCTGCCCTCCCGCTGGAGCCTTCATGTCCGCCCGTCGTTCCACCGCAGCCACGCTGCTCACCCTCGCTGTGGCAACCGCCGCTCTGGCCGGTTGCTCGCAGAAGAAGGACGACAAGGCGTCCGCCGACGCCGTGAAGGTGAACGCCACCGACACGGCCTGCGAGGTCTCCAGGACCAGCTTCCCGGCCGGCCACGTCGTGATCGACATCGCCAACAAGGGCTCGAAGACCACCGAGGTCTACGTCTACGGCGACGGTGACAAGATCATCACCGAGCGCGAGAACATCGGCCCCGGCACCAAGGCCACAATCAACGCCGAGATCAAGGCCGGCTCGTACGAGGTCGCCTGCAAGCCCGGCATGGTCGGCGACGGCATCCGCCAGAAGATCACCGTCACCGGTGACGCCTCCGCCCAGGCCGCCCCGGCCGACCCGCGCCTGACCGCCGCCGTCGACGCCTACCGCAAGTACGCGCAGGAGCAGGCCGACGCCACCATCCCGGCCGTCGAGGCCTTCGCCGCCGCGATCAAGGCCGGCGACGTGGAGAAGGCCAAGCCGCTGTACGCTCCGTCGCGCGCCGGCTGGGAGCGCACCGAGCCGGTCGCCGAGAGCTTCGGTGACGTCGACCCGAAGACCGACACCCGCGAGGACAAGCTGGAGGCCGGTCAGGAGTGGACCGGCTGGCACAAGCTGGAGAAGTCGCTCTGGGCCGAGAACAAGATCGACGATGCCGACAAGAAGCTCGCCGACCAGCTGGTCGCCGACCTGAAGGACTGGCAGAAGAAGATCCCCGAGGCGGAGATCACCGCGACCAGCATGGCCAACGGTGCCAAGGAACTGCTGGACGAGGTCGCCACCAACAAGATCACCGGCGAGGAGGACCGTTACAGCCACACGGACCTCGCCGACTTCCAGGCCAACGTCGAGGGCGCGCAGAAGGCCTACGAGCTGCTGAAGCCGGTCGCCTCGGAGAAGGACGCCGAGCTGGCCAAGACCCTGGACTCGGAGTTCGCCGCGATCCAGGCGCTGCTCGCCAAGTACAAGCAGGCCGACGGCACCTTCACCTCGTACGACAAGGTGGCCGAGGCCGAGCGCAAGACCTTCTCCGACGCGGTGAACTCGCTGGGTGAGCCGCTGTCGAAGCTGGGTGCCGCGGTGGTCGTCAAGTAGTACCCGCCCGGCCGGCCCCGACCGGGGCCGGCCCAGCAGAGCACCACACCTCCACCACACCGCCGTGGCGGCCCGATCGGCCGCCACGGCATCCGTGAGTTCAGTACAGAGAAGGGCCCGCCCGCCGATGGACGCCGAGAACGAGCAGCAGACCGGAACTCCGGCCGCCTCCGACGCCGCTGCCACCCCCACCGCCTCCGAGGCCGCTGCCGCCACCGCCGGTGCGACCGCCGCCGGCCAGGACGGTGCCGCCCGGGGCCCGGTCAGCCGCCGTGCCGTGATCGGCTGGGCGGGCGCCGGGGTCGCCCTCGGCGCGGCCGGCGTCGGCTCGGTCGCCGCCGCCACCCGGCAGGACGACCCGGCCCCGGCGGCCGCCGCCACCGCCGGGGACATCCCGTTCTTCGGCGACCACCAGTCCGGCATCTCCACCCCGGTCCAGGACCGGCTGCACTTCGCCGCCTTCGACGTCTCGGCCACGGCCACGCGCGAGTCGCTGGTGAAGATGCTGAAGGAGTGGACCAAGGCCGCCGCCGCGATGACCGGCGGGCGCGAGGTCGGCAGCGGCGCCGCCAGCGGCCTTCCGCAGGCTCCGCCGGACGACACCGGCGAGGCGATGGGCCTGCCCGCCTGCCGGCTCACCCTCACCATCGGCTTCGGCCCGTCCCTGTTCGAGAAGGACGGCGTGGACCGCTTCGGCCTCAAGGCCAAGCGCCCCGAGGCCCTGATCGACCTGCCGAACTTCAAGGGCGACAAGCTCGACCCGCAGCGCAGCGGCGGCGACATCTGCATCCAGGCCTGTGCGGACGACCCGCAGGTCGCCGTGCACGCGATCCGCAACCTGGCCCGGATCGGCATGGGCACGGTCAACATCCGCTGGTCGCAGCTGGGCTTCGGCAAGACCTCCTCCACCACCCCGGACGCGCAGACCCCGCGCAACATGATGGGTTTCAAGGACGGCACCCACAACATCGCCGGCACCGACACGGCCAAGCTCGCCGAGCACGTCTGGGTCGGCCCCGGCGAGGGCCCGGACTGGATGACCGGCGGCTCCTACCTGGTCGCCCGTCGCATCCGGATGCACATCGAGACCTGGGACCGCACCTCGCTCAAGGAGCAGGAGGACGTCTTCGGCCGCACCAAGGGCGAGGGCGCCCCGTACGGGAAGCCGAAGGAGCACGACGCGCCGGACCTCAAGGCGATGCCCGAGGACTCGCACGTGCGCCTCGCCCACCCGGACAGCAACGACGGTCTGATGATCCTGCGCCGCGGTTTCTCCTTCACCGACGGGACGGACGGCCTCGGCCGCCTGGACGCCGGCCTCTTCTTCCTCGCCTACCAGCGCGACAGCCGCAAGGCGTTCGTCCCGCTCCAGCAGCGCCTCGCCTCCAGCGACAAGCTCAACGAGTACATCCAGCACGTCGGCTCCGCCCACTTCGCCTGCCCGGCGGGCGTCCGCAAGCCCGGCGAGTGGTGGGGCCAAGCCCTCTTCGGCTGATCCCCGTCCCGTTCGAACCCCGAGGAGAGTGCCGTGTTCGGCAACTACCTGATCGGCCTGCGCGAGGGCCTCGAAGCCAGCCTCGTCGTCTGCATCCTGATCGCCTATCTGGTCAAGACCGACCGCAAGGACAAGCTCGCGCCGGTCTGGGGCGGCATCACGGCGGCCGTCGTGCTGAGCATGGCGTTCGGCGCGGTCCTCCAGTTCGGCTCCTCGCAGCTGACCTTCGAGGCGCAGGAGGCGCTCGGCGGCACGCTGTCGGTCCTCTCGGTCGGCCTGGTCACCTGGATGGTGTTCTGGATGCGCCGCACCGCCCGTCACCTGAAGACCGAGTTGCACGGCAAGCTCGACGCGGCGCTCGCCATGGGCACCGTCGCGCTCGTGGTCACCTCCTTCCTGGCCGTCGGCCGCGAGGGGCTGGAGACGGCGCTGTTCATCTGGTCGGCGGTGCAGGCCACCAACGACGGCTACAACCCGGTCATCGGTGCGGCGTTGGGCCTGCTCACCTCGGTGGTGCTCGGCTGGCTCTTCTACCGCGGCGCGCTGAAGATCAACCTGGCCAAGTTCTTCACCTGGACCGGCGCCATGCTCGTCGTCGTCGCCGCCGGTGTGCTGGCGTACGGCGTGCACGACCTGCAGGAGGCCGGCTGGCTCGGCGGCCTGCACGACCTGGCCTTCGACGTCAGCAGCACCATCCCGAAGGACAGCTGGTACGGGACCCTGCTGAAGGGCGTGTTCAACTTCCAGCCGGACCCGACCGTGCTCCAGCTGGCCGTCTGGGCGGCGTACCTGCTCCCGACGCTGGCCTTCTTCTTCGGCGTCTTCGGCGGCCGGCCGGCCAAGCCGGTCGCACCGAAGACCGGCTCCGCGAAGTCGGCCGTCTGAGGCACCGCCCCACCGCTCGCCCCACCGCCCCGCCCGGCCACCGCCCGGCGGGGCGGTGTCGTTCCGGCGGGGCGGTGCCGTCGCAGGTGCCGTCCCGGGTGTCCTCTCGGGTGTCTGTTCGGGTTTCTGCTCGGGTGTCTGCTCAGTGGAAGAAGCCGTACGGGCTGAACAGGAAGGCGACGAAGCCGATCAGGCCGATCGCCGTCACCACCCACCACCCGGGCGCGTGCTCCTGCCGGAAGTACTCCGCGTCGTGCGACTCGGCGAGGTGCCGCTCGGCCTTGTCCCGGGCTCCGATCGCCGACCACCTGCTGTAGCCGCAGGTGTCGCAGACCACCCGTTCCTGGTTGTGCCGGCGCGAGACGACCCTCACGACGTGCTGGTGCCCGTCCGGGCCCTCGCCCGTGATCCTGATCCGATCCATCGATCCCCCTGTCGATCCCCCTGCCGGTCCCCGGGAGTCGCCCGGCCGGGCCATCCTCGCACGCACCACCGACGGTCCGGCCGGGAAAGGGCCCCGGCCCCGGGACGGCGGCAGGGCCCGGCCCCGGCCGTCGTCAGCCGGCGGGCAGCGGGACGGTGATCACGGGGGAGAGGGAGTGGTGGATCAGGCCGTGGGCCACGGACCCGAGGTGTCTGCCGGTGAACCCGCCGTCCCCGTGGCGACCGACCACGACCGCGAGCGCCCGGTCGGCGGCGGCGGAGAGTGTCTCGACGGGGTGCCCGACCAGGACCTCGTGGACGAGCGGCACGTCCGGGAAGTCCGCGGACAGGCCGCCGGTGCTCTCCCGAAGGGACCGGCCGAGCTCCGCCAGGACGGACTTCTCGTCGACGGGTACCAGCAGCGGCGCCTTCCAGACCTGGACGATGTGCAGGGACGCCCCGTGGCGGGCGGCGAGGTCGGCGGCGAAGCCGATGGCGTGGCGGGCGTCGGGGCTGCCGTCGGAGCCGACGACGACCCGGCGTTCCGGCCCGGGCGGCGGGGCCCCCGTCACGCGGACCACGACGACCGGGCAGTGGCTCCGGGCGGACACCGGCACCGCCACGGAGTAGGTGCTCAGCATCTCGTCCCACCGCTTCAGCCCGCGCGAGCCGACCACGACGAGCTCCGCGTCCTCCGACTCCCGGCACAGCGCCGGGGCGGGGTGCTCGCCCACCAGCCGGACGCTCAGCTCCAGGCCGGGGTGGTGGTCGCGGACCAGCGCCGACGCCTCGTCGAGCGCCTCCTCGCCCTGCCGACGCAGGGCCTTGTGGCGGTCGGACTCCTCGAACCCGCGGAGGTCGACCTCCACGGGGAGCGAGGCGTGGACCATCCGCAGCGGCGCCCCGCGCTGCGCGGCCTCCTGCGCGGCCCAGAGGACGGCGGGGGAGTGGGGGGCCGAGGCGTCGATGCCCAGCACGATCGGGCGACGCCGGCTGCTCGATGCCATGTGGTCCTCCCAACAGGGCCGCCCGGCCCGTCAGTACGCCAACCCAGTGTAGGTCCGGGGGCTCTGCCGGGCCGCCGGGCCACCTCCGCAGCGGGACGCAGCCGCGGCCGCGCCGAGGTCGTGCCGGGTCGCGCCGGGGCCGGACGGGTCACCCGGATGCGGGCATGACGCGCCCGAGCCGCCCGTCACCGCCATGGTGGGGACGGACGCCACCGAACGGTGCAGCCGTCGGGCGGCCCGTCCCCGGGGCGGTCCCGGGGCCGTCCCGCAGCACCACGGCGGGCCCGCAACCCGGCCCGCAGCACCGCAGGTGACCCCTGACGACCGTCGCGACCTCCGGAAAGGGCGGGTCATGACCGCAGCGGACCAGCCGGCCAGGCCGACGGGAGCGCAGCGGCGGGTGCTCGCGCCGCTCGCGCTGGCACAGTTCATCTGCAGCTTCGCGGGCTCGAACATGAACGTGATGATCAACGACATCAGCCAGGACCTGGACACCACCGTTCAGGGCGTGCAGGTGGCGATCACCGTGTTCCTGCTGGTCATGGCCGCCCTGATGATTCCGGGCGGCAAGCTGACCGACCGCTGGGGGCGCAAGCGCTGCTTCATGCTCGGACTGGTGATCTACGGGATCGGTGCGGTGCTGAGCGCCGTCTCGCCGGGGCTCGGGGTGCTGATCCTGGGCAACTCGATCTTCGAGGGCGTCGGCACGGCGCTGCTGATCCCGCCGGTCTACATCCTCACCACGCTGCTCTTCGAGGACCTGACGGCCCGGGCACGGGCGTTCGGGACCATCATGGCCCTGGGCGGGGTCGGCGCCGCGGCGGGGCCGTTGATCGGCGGGCTGATCACCTCGGTGCTCAGCTGGCGGGCGGCGTTCGTCTTCCAGGCCCTGGTAATCGCGGTGATCGTCCTGCTCAGCCGCTCGCTCGTGGACCCGCTGCCGCCCGATCCCGCCCGGTCGTTCGACCTCGGCGGAGCGGTGCTGTCGGCGGTCGGCCTGGTGCTGGTCGTCACGGGCATCCTCGCCGCCGACAACAACCTCTGGCTGACGGCCGGCCTGGTCGTCGGCGGCGCGCTGGTGCTGGCCTGGTTCGTGCACCGGATCCGTGCGGAGGAGCGGGCCGGGCGGGAGCCGCTGCTCTCCACCAGCCTGTTCCGCAGCCGGGTCTCCAACCTCGGCCTGGTCACCCAGAACGCCCAGTGGCTGGTGCTCATGGGGACGTCGTTCACCGTGGCGACGTACCTCCAGGTGGTTCGCGGCTACGACGCCGTCCAGACCGGTGTGATCTTCACGGCGGCCACGCTCGGCCTGCTCGTCTCCTCGCTGGCCGCGGAACGCCTCGCGCGGCGGTTCCCGCAGCGGACCCTCATCATGGCGGGCTTCGTCCTGGCCGTCGTCGGCGTCGGCGTGCTGATCGCCCTGGTCGCCGGCACCCCGGGCGCGTGGGCCTTCGCCCCCGGACTGCTGCTGATCGGCCTCGGCCTCGGGGTCATGCTCACCCCGTCGGTCAACGTCGTGCAGTCCGCGTTCCCCGAGGAACGGCAGGGGGAGATCTCCGGGCTGTCCCGCAGCATCTCCAACCTCGGTTCGTCCTTCGGCACGGCGGTCGCCGGGACGATCCTGGTCGCCGGGCTCTCCAGCCACGCCTACGCCGCCGCGATGGCCGTGCTGGCGGGAGCGGCCGTGGTGGGCCTCGCGTCGGCGGCCCTGCTGCCGCGCTCCCCGGCGCCGGGGGCGGGGGACGCGGCAGGGCCCGGGCCGGGAAGCGGGCGCGGGGCCGCCGCGCGCGGGCCGGGGTGACCGCGACCGGTCACCGTCGCGCGCGGTCGAGCTGCTGGTCGAGGGCGAGGACCGCTGCCACCGGCGTGAGGTGGGTGAACGCCTCGGGGAAGTCGCCGAGTTGCCCGCCCGACGGGCCGATCCCCTCGGCGAGCGAGTCGGCGTGGTTCGCGGAGCTGAGCGTCCTGTCGAAGGCGTAGTGCGAACGCACGGCGCGCCCGGTCGAGCCGGCCTGCGCGGACGAGCGTCTCGACGTCGGGGGTCTTCTCGGTCGGGCGCGGCTCGCCGTCCAACCAGTACCTGATCTGCAGCGGCTCGCCCGAGGTGGTGCCGCCGGCCGGTGCGGTTCCCTTCCGGCCGCCCGGGCCCGTCGGCCGGCCCGCCCCGGTTTGCTCCACTTCCCCGACGGACGCTGTGAGCTGACTCTCACTCAAAAGTTCACCTCTAGGGTCTACCCGCGTAAACCCCTGACGCGCCATGCTGGTTACCAGCCCGGGCCGCTCCGCCCGGGGGCTTCCGCCTGCCCTCACACCGACCCTGGAGTCCCCCCGCATGCCTGCGATACGCACGCCCCACCGTGCCCTGGCCGCCGCCACCGGCGCCCTGCTGCTCGCCCTCACCACCCTGCTGGCCGGCGCCGGCACCGCCCAGGCCGCCCTGCCCGCCCCGGTCTCGGCCGCCACCGCCCGCTCGTACCTGGCCTCGATCGCGGTGGCCGCGGAGTCCCACGCCGACACCTACGACCGGACGTTGTTCCCGCACTGGATCACCATCTCCGGCACCTGCAACACCCGCGAGACCGTCCTCAAGCGCGACGGCAGCGGTGTGGTGACCGACTCCAGCTGCGCCTCCGTGAGCGGCAGTTGGACCTCGGTGTACGACAACGTCACCACCACCAGCGCCTCCTCCTTCGACATCGACCACCTGGTGCCGCTCGCCGAGGCCTGGCGCTCCGGTGCCTGGGCCTGGACCACCGACCAGCGCAAGGCCTTCGCCAACGACCTCACCCGCCCGCAGCTGATAGCCGTCTCCGCGAGCTCCAACCGCACCAAGGGCGACCAGGACCCGGCCAACTGGCTGCCGCAGGCGTCCTACCGCTGCACCTACGCCCGCGCCTGGGTACAGGTGAAGTACTTCTACGGGCTGAACGTCGACAGCGCCGAGAAGAGTGCGCTGACCTCGATCCTCAACGGCTGCTGACATCCTCGACCGCGACGGCTGCTGACGAAACGTCTGTCCCGTCCCAAAGCCGGATGTCCCGCCCCCAAGCCGGAGCCCCCGGCCGGTACCCGATCCGGCCGGGGGCTCCACCATCGGCGGTGGCGCTCACGCCTGCGTGGCTGCGCACTCCGGGTGTCCCCAACCGCCGCCCACCTTGGTGATCCGGTCCCCCTTGGCGTACGGCCGGGTGCACGGGCAGGTGCCGGGGAACCGCGCGGCCAGCGACGGCGCACCGCCCGAGGACCGGCGCTTCGCCGTGGACGGGGAGGCGGCGCGTCCGCTCCGGGCGCCGCCGCTCCGGGAGGGGGTGCTCGGGGCCGGGTCCGGCACGGGGAGGTCCGCCGCGGTACCGCCGGCGGCCTCCTGGGTCCGGGCGGCGTCACTGGCGGCCTTGTCGGCCAGGGCGTTCAGCGGATCGCCGTCCACCTGGTGGGCGGGCACGTAGACGAACGTGACGTCCCGCCCGTCCAGGAGCCCGTCGATCCGCTGGATCAGCTCCTGGTTGGCCACCGGCTTTCCGGCGGCGGTCTTCCAGCCGTTGCGCTTCCAGCCCTTCAGCCACTTCGTCACCGAATCACGCGTGTACGTGCTGTCCAGCCGGACCTCCAGCGGCACGGCGGGATCCGTGGCGGCCAGCAGCCGCTCCAGCGCCGTGAGTTCGCCCACGTTGTTGGTGCTGTGCCCCAGCGGGCCGGACTCCCAGCGCTGCGGTGCCCCGGCACCGTCCGCCACCACGTAGGCCCAGGCCGCCGGGCCCGGGTTTCCCTTGGCCGCCCCGTCACAGGCGGCGATGATTCGGTCGTTCATACGGCGATCATGCCAGGCCGTCGGCACCTCCGCGGACCACGTCGTGCGACCGCCCGTCCGGCGGCCACGACCGGACGGGACCAGCCGGCCCGGACCTGTGCGCCGCCCCGGCCCGGACCTGTGCGCCGCTCCGGCCCGGCAGCCGTCCGGCCCGACCGGCGGAGCCGACCAGGCCGACGTGCAGATCACCACCACGATCCCTTTGCGGTTTCCCCATGAACTGCGCACCGCTTGAGGACTTCTCAACACCGTGTGACGTGTGCAATTGTACATGTCACATCCCCACCGCGTACGCGACGGAGCCGCCCCGCGCGGCACCTTCGCCGACGGTCCTCGCTCCCCCACTCCGGCCGCGCCCCCCAGCGCGGCCGACGACGGCCCGGAGGCCCCCACGTGAGCTCCGCACGTCTGTTGCGACTACCGCAACTGGCACGACTCCTGACGCTCGCCCTGACCCTGTTCCTGACGGTCGGTCTGTTCGCCCCGCACAGCCAGGCCGCGCCCGTCGCACCCGGCAAGGCGTCCCCCACTCCCGGCACCCTCGCCGGACTGGCGCCGCAGCCCGCCACCGATGCCCCCGGGCACGGCGACGGCGACCGGCAGTCCACCCCGGCCGACCAGCGCGCGCCGCTCCCGCTCGACACCCGGCCGGCCGAGGTCCGGCCGACCACCAAGGCCGTGCCGACCGCCAAGTCCTTCGGCCTCGCTGCGGCGGCGGCCGGGCAGACCTGCAACGTCGGCGACTTCACCGGCCGGACGGGCAGCGACCTGGTCCAGCACATCAAGGCCGCCGACATCCAGTGCATCAACGGGCTCTTCCAGCTCACCGGCGCCAACGCGCGGGGTGCGTTCCGCGAGGAGCAGATGACCACCGTGTCGTACGCCCTGCGCGACGCGGCCGCCTCCTACCCGGGCGACAACTCGACCTCCGTCGAGCAGCTGGTGCTCTACCTGCGCGCCGGCTACTTCGCGCAGTGGTACCACAAGGACGACGTCGGCCCGTACGGTGCCACCCTCCAGACGGCGATCCGTTCCGGGCTGGACGCCTTCTTCGCCAGCGCGCACGTCCGTGACGTCGCCGCGGGCAACGCGCCCATCCTGGGCGAGGCCGTCACCCTGATCGACAGCGCGCAGGAGAACATCCGCTACATCCCGGTGGTCAAGCGGCTGCTGGGCGACTACAACAGCGCCACCTGGAACCCCGCCGGCATGGCGTGGTCGGTGAACCCGGTGTTCACCGTGCTGTTCCGCGGCCACCAGGTGCCCGGCTTCGACGCGGCCGTCGAGGCCGACCCGAGCGTGCTGGACGCGCTGTCCGGCTTCGCGACCCGCAACAACGACCTGCTCGGCGGCGACTTCGGCGTGCTGGTCTACAACGCGACCAAGGAGCTGGGCCGCTTCCTCAAGGACACGGCGCTCCAGCCCAAGGTCCGTCCGCTCGCCAAGGCGCTGGCCGACCGGTCCGCGCCGAACGGCCGCACCGTCTTCCAGTGGGCCGCGGTCGCCGAGGCGGTCGGTTACTACGACGCCGGCAACTGCTCGTACTACGGCACCTGCAACAGCGCCGACCGGATCAAGGCGGGCGTGCTGACGGTGAACTACACCTGCAGCCCGAGCATCAAGCTGATAGCCCAGGCGCTGGACAACACCCAGCTGGGCACCGCCTGCACCAGCCTGACCGGCCAGGACGCGTTCTTCCACTCGGTGGCCAAGGACAACGGCCCGGTCAAGGACGACGGGAACAACACGATCGAGGTCGTGGTCTTCCACTCCTCGCTCGACTACCAGGTGCTCGCCGCCGCCGTCTACGGCATCGACACCAACAACGGCGGCATGTACCTGGAGGGCAACCCGGCCACGGCCGGAAACCAGCCGCGGTTCCTCTGCTACGAGGCCGAGTGGGCCCGCCCGGACTTCCAGATCTGGAACCTCAACCACGAGTACACCCACTACCTCGACGGCCGGTTCGACATGTACGGCGACTTCAACGCCGGCATGAAGACCCCGACCGTCTGGTGGGTCGAGGGCTTCGCCGAGTACGTCTCCTACTCGTACCGCAAGGTCACCAACGACGCCGCCATCGAGGCCGCGGCCCGTCACACCTACAAGCTGAGCGACCTCTTCGACACCGCCTACGGGGACCAGGACCGCGTCTACCGCTGGGGCTACCTCGCCGTCCGCTACATGCTGGAGCAGCACCGTTCCGACATGGACGCCGTTCTCGCCAAGTACCGGGCGGGGGACTGGGACGGGGCCCGCACCCTGCTCAAGACCACCATCGGCACCCGCTACGACGCCGACTTCGACAGCTGGCTGACCAGGTGCGCGAACGGCGCCTGCGCCACCGACGGCACCACGCCGCGGGTGCCGGAGTGCACGGCCGCCGACACCCGCCAGCTGGACGCCAACTGCGGTCGCAGCAACGTCGCGGCCACCACGGGCAACTACGCGCACTTCTACGTCCTGGTGCCGGCCGGCACCAAGCAGGTGAAGATCACCACCAGTGGCGGCACCGGCAACGGCGACCTCTACTACAACCCGGGCAGCTGGGCGTACACCAACTCCTACGCCACGCGCTCGGCGGGCCCGGACAACTCCGAGACCCTGACCGTGACCAACCCGCCCGCCGGCTACGTCTTCTTCAGCCTCTACGCCCAGCAGGGCTTCAGCGGGGTGAGCGTCACGAGTGAATTCTGACCCGATCGGGTGAAACGGACAGGTGACCGCCCCGGGCGGAGGGCTTCGGCACTCCGCCCGGGGCGGGTCCGTTCCCCGCGGTCGTCCGCCCCGCGGCGCCGACCGCACACCCGGTGTCCGCACACCCGGTGTCCGCAAACCCGGTGGCCGCACCCCGGCGCCCGCACGCCGGAGCCCCCGGCCGGTACCCGATCCGGCCGGGGGCTCCACCCTCTCCGGGGGCGCCTACTCGCTCTTGATCGCGCCCAGGATGTCCATCCGGGCGGCCCGGCGGGCCGGTACGAGGGCGGCCAGCAGGCCGATCACCGCGGCGCCGACCAGGAACCCGAGCACCTGGACCGGCGGGACCACGGTGGTGATGTTCTTGAACGTGCCCGCCATCGTGCGGTTGCCCGCCCAGGCGGTCACGACGCCCAGGAGCACGCCCACCACCCCGCCGAACAACGCGATCACCAGCGACTCCAGCCGGACCATCCGGCCGATGCCGCGCCGGTCCAGGCCGATCGCCCGCAGCATGCCGATCTCCCGGCGGCGCTCGAACACCGACATCGCCATGGTGTTGACGACGCCCAGCACCGCGATCACCACGGACATCCCGAGCAGCCCGTACATGATGTTCAGCACGGCGGTCACCATCTGGCGGTTCTCCGCCTTGATGTCCTTCTCGCCCTTGACGGCGATCAGCGGGTTGCCGCCGGTGGCGTCGCGCAGCGCCTGCTTCAGCTTCGGGTCCGCGCCGTTGGCGCCCTTGACCAGGACCTTGTCCAGGCCGGAGCCGGCCGAGGCGTGCGCTCCGACCACGGCGTCCGGCGCGAGCAGCCCGGACACCACGGAGCTCGACTCCAGCAGGCCGCCGACGGTCAGCGTGCCCTGTGAGCCGTCCGGGTAGGTGACGGCCAGCGTCGAGCCGACCTTGAGGTTGTTGCGCTCGGCGTAGCCCCGGCTGGAGAGCAGCTGTCCCTGCTTGAGCGCGTCGGCCGAGCCCTCCACGACCTTCAGGGTGGCCAGCCGGTCGATGGTGTTCGCGTCCACGCCGGTGAGCCAGTCGGTGTCGCCGTCGGTGCCGGTCTCGACCTCGACGGTGCGCATCACGCTCATGGCGGTGACGCCGGGCGTGCGGGCGATCTGGGTGGCGACCTCGGGGGAGAGCGTGGAGAAGTTCTCCATCGCCACCGTGTAGTCGGCCTTCATGTCGCTCGCGGTGGCCTCGTCCACGGCCTTGTTCACCGAGGCGCCGACGACGGTCAGGGCGGTGATCAGGGTGACGCCGATGGTGAGCGCCGAGGCGGTCGCCGCGGTGCGGCGCGGGTTGCGGACGGCGTTCTCCCGGGCCAGCTTGCCGGGCGTCCCGAACAGCCGGCGCAGCAGCGGCGCGAACATCGCGATCAGCGGCCGGGAGAGCAGCGGGGTGAGGACGAAGACGCCGATCAGCAGGGCGCCGGCGCCGAGGCCGACCAGCTTGACCTCCTTGGCGGCCGAGCCGGCCAGCAGGCCGCCGAGGCCGGCCGCGGCGAACAGCAGGCCGATCGCGTTGCGCACCCGCAGGCTCTTCTGGGTGGCCGGCTGCTCGGCGGAGCTCATCGCGGCCACCGGGGCGATCCGGGAGGCCCGCAGGGCCGGCAGCCAGGCGGCCAGCACGGTCACCACGACGCCGACGGCGACCGTGGCGATCACCGTGGACGGGCCGATCACCAGCGGGCCGTCCGGCAGGTTGGCCTCCAGCGGCCCGTTCAGCAGGGCGCGCAGCCCGGCGGCGATCCCGATGCCGGCGAGCAGCCCGGCCACCGAGGCGGTGAGGCCGATCAGCAGCGCCTCGATCAGCACCGAGAGGGTGACCTGCCGGCGTCCGGCGCCGACGGCGCGCAGCAGCGCGAGCTCCTTGGTGCGCTGGGCGACCAGCATGGTGAAGGTGTTGGCGATGATGAAGACGCCGACGAAGAGCGCGATGCCGGCGAAGACCAGCAGCGCGCTGCTCATGCCCTTGGTGCCCGCCTCGATCATGCGGTCCTGCTCGTCGGCGAGCTCGCGGCCGGTACGGGCCTCGATCGAGTCGCCCTGCGGGACGGCCTGCTTGACGGCGGCGAGCAGTGCGGTGTCGTCGGCGCCCGGCTTGGCCTTGACGTCGATCTCGGCGAACCGGCCGGGCGTCAGGTAGAGCTGCTGGGCGGTCGCGGTGTCGAAGGCGGCGAGCGAGCCGCCGGAGACGACGCGCGGGTCGTTGGTGCTCACGGTGCCGGTGAGCCTGAGCTCCATCACCGGGCCGTTGACGGCCACCCGGACGGTGTCGCCGACCTTGTAGCCGCCCTTCTCGGCGGTCTTGCGGTCGAGCGCGATCTCCTTGGCGTTCTTCGGGCCCTGGCCCTCGACCAGGGGGTAGCGCGGGTCGGTGCCGTCGGCGCCGGGCACGTAGTTGGTGCCGGTGGTGGAGAAGCCGTTGCCGATCAGCGCGCCCTTCCGGTCGGCGATGCCGGCGAAGCCGCTGACCACGCCGCGCGCCTCGGCGGTGCCCGGCAGGGCGGCGACGGCCTTGCGGGTCTCCTCGGTGAGGGTGGGCCCGGTGGGGCCCTTGCCCCGGCGGTCGTAGCCGTTGCTGACGGCGCCGCGGTCGCTGACCGTGACGGCTATGTCGGTGTAGCTCTTGGCGCTCTGGGACCTCAGGGCGCTGCCGAGGGTGTCCGTGAAGACGAGCGTGCCGGCGACGAAGGCGGTGCCGAGCATGACGGAGAGCGCCGTCATCAGCAGTCGGCCCTTGTGGGCCAGCACGTTGCGCAGTGCGGTGCGGTACATGAGGGGTTTCAGTCCTGGGAGTCCGATGGGTGGCGGCCGGTTCAGCGGGCGCGGGTCAGCTGGTGCGGCCCTTGGCGTCGAAGCGGCGCATGCGGTCCAGGACGGTGTCGGCGGTGGGGCCGGTGAGCTCGTCGACGATGCGGCCGTCGGCGAGGAAGACGACGCGGTCGGCGTAGGCGGCGGCGACCGGGTCGTGGGTGACCATGACGACGGTCTGGCCGAGTTCGCGTACGGAGTTGCGCAGGAAGGAGAGGATTTCGGCGCCGGAGCGGGAGTCGAGGTTTCCGGTCGGTTCGTCGGCGAAGATGATGTCGGGCTTTCCGGCGAGGGCGCGGGCGCAGGCGACGCGCTGCTGCTGGCCGCCGGAGAGCTGGCTGGGGCGGTGGGAGAGGCGGCCGGAGAGGCCGACGGTCTCGACCACGCGGTCCAGCCAGGCCTTGTCGGCCTTGCGGCCGGCGATGTCCATCGGGAGGGTGATGTTCTCCAGGGCGGTCAGGGTGGGGAGCAGGTTGAAGGCCTGGAAGATGAAGCCGATGTGGTCGCGGCGCAGCTGGGTGAGCTGCTTGTCCCTGAGGCCGACGAGTTCGGTGTCGCCGATGGTGGAGGAGCCGGAGGAGACGGTGTCCAGGCCGGCCATGCAGTGCATGAGGGTGGACTTGCCGGAGCCGGAGGGGCCCATGATGGCGGTGAACTCGCCCTGGGGGAAGGTCACGCTGACGTTGTCGAGGGCGACGACGCGGGTCTCCCCCTCCCCGTAGACCTTGTTCAGGCCGGTGGCGCGGGCGGCCGCCCGGCCGGTGCGGACGGCGGTTGCGGGCATGGTCACGGGAGTGCTCCTGTGGGGACGGGAAGGGGTGTGAACGGGCACGGAAGATCGTGTTCCGTTCAATCCTCCCAATCCGTGCGCACCGGAAGTGTCGCCCCGGGGGACGGTGGCCCCCGCCATCCCGGCGGGACGGCGGGGGGCCCTCTCCTCCTCAGGTATGACGCCCGCCCCTGAGGCGCATCCGCCCGGCCGGCGGGGCCGCGCTACTCGACCGCGACGCCCCAGCGCACCGCGAGGCCGGCCAGTCCGCCCGCCACCGCCGTCCCGTCCGGAGTGAACGTCCAGCCGCCGCCCTTGCGTTGGAACGTTCCCACCAGCAGGGCGGTGTCCGGCACCCCGCCGGTGGCGGCCTGCCAGCGCTCCGGTCCGGCGGCGCCCGCGCCCCAGGCCGCCGTCAGGGCCAGCCCGTGGACGTAGCCGAGCGGCAGGGCGGGCGGCTCCTCCTCCTCGGTGGAGACCGCGATCACCACCGCGTCCACGCCGGCCGGCAGCCGTTCCGGATCCAGCGTCAGTTCGGCCGCGCGGACCGGCTCGCCGGGGACGGAACAGGTGGGGTGCAGGCGGACCGCGCCGTCCGGGTCCTGCGGGTTGTTGAAGAAGACGAAGTGCTCGTCGGTCAGCACCTTCCCGCCGGCGCAGAGGAACGCGGAGACGTCCAGCTCCACGGCGTCCCCGCCGGCCGTGCGGCTCTGCCAGGACAGCCGGACGCGGCTCGGGCGGCCGTCGGCCCCGGAGGCGCCGCCGTCGGAGGTGCCGGCCCCGGGCGCGCCGGCGTTGGAGACGGTCCCGCCGGTCCGGGCGGGGCCGCCGCCGTTGCCGCCGCCGAGGCGTCCGCGCAGGCCCTGCTCCGCCAGCAGCTCGACCAGCTCGGGACCGGTCACCAGCGTGAGCGGCTTGTTGCGGATGTAGTCGTACGAGCCCGGCCCGAACCCGGCCGTCGTCACCAGGATGCCCTTGATCGCGCCGTGGTGGCGCACCGTCGAGTCGAGGTCCCGCACCGCGGTGGGGGAGACCGTCGAACGGTAGCGCTTGGCCTGGATGACGATCCGTCCGCCGGTCACCGGATCGAGGTCCTCCGCGACCACGTCCACCCCGGCGTCGCCGCTGCGGGCCGTCGTCATCACCCGGAACCCGCGCAGCCGGAACAGCTCGGCGATCAGCTCCTCGAACTCGATCGGGTCCATCTCGAAGAGGTCCGGCTCCTCCTCGCCGCCCTGCCCCGCCACGCTGCCGCCGACCGTCTCCGGCAGTCGGTCCGGCCGCACCTCGTCCAGGCGTTCCGGCCGCGCCGACAGGACGCCGCCGAGCCCCTGGAAGCACTCCACGGCCGCCACCCGGTCCAGCGCCAGCCCGGCGAACTCGGCCCGGTCCACCGTCACCGTGGACAGGAACCGCTCCGCCTCGCGGCCGGTCGCCGGGTCGATGCCGCGTACGAAGCCGTTCAGCACCACCGACGCCAGCAGCCCGTCGGAGTCCGCCCGGAACAGCTCGGCCACCACGCGCAGCGCGCTCTGCGCCAGCACCTCCCGGTACAGCGCCTTGCGCTCGGTGGCCGGACGGGCCACCTCGGCCTCCCGGTCGTCGGTCTTCACGTACCGCACCCGGGCGCTCGCCGGCACCACGTCGGCTCCCGGCAGCTCCCAGTTCACCACCAGCTGGCGCGTCGACGCCTCCCAGGCCGCGACCAGCCGGTGCGGGAACCCCTCCGGCCAGCCCGCCGAGGCGTACAGCACGGCGGTGAAGTACTCCTGCACCGCCTCCGCCTCGCCGGAGCGCAGCCGGCGCAGCAACTCCTCCGTGCGGGAGGACCGTTCGGTGTCCTGGCGGCGGTGCTGGGCCACCCACTCCAGATACTGCCCGTGATACTCGGCCAGGCGCCGCTGCCGGTCCGCCTCCGCCGCCTGCGCCGCGTACCAGTCCTGTTCGAACCGGGCCCGCGCCTGCGCCACGTACTGCTCGTACTGCCGCCAGACCCCCGGGTTGCGCGCCTGCACCGGATCCGGCGGCGGCACCTGGTACTGCGCCTGGTCCGGCATCGGCACCGGCTCCCCGAGCCGGCCCGGCTCGAAGGCCGGCAGCGTCCGCGGCGCCAGCAGCGCCTGCGGGCTGAACGCCGGGCGGCCCAGACCGGCCGCCAGCAGACCCGTCAACTCCTCGACCCGGGAGTCGAGTTCGGCCGTCAGCCGGGACGCCTCCGCCTCCCGGGACTGCTGGTACGCCCGCAGCGCCTCGCGCTCACCCCTGGCCGCCGCCCGCTGCGCCTCGCGCGCCTCGCGCTCGCGCCGGCGCTGCTCGGCAGCCTGGGCACGCCACTGGGCCTCCTCCCGGCGCTGCTGCTGCCGCTGCGCCTCCGCCCAGACCGCCAGCACCCCGTCGTTCCGCCGCCCCGCCACCGTCCACCCCTTCGCTCCGCGCCCGAGCGGCACCGCGCGCCGCCTCCCGGCCGCGCCGCCGCCGCGCCCGCCACAATAGAACGTGGACGGGCGGACCGGCCAAGCGCCCATGACCTGCGGGGGCCGCGGGTGCGGGTCGCGGCCGGTCCGGGCCGGCCCGGCGTCAGCCGGCCACCCGGATCACCGTCTTCCCGACCGTGCCGCGGTCCAGGAAGTGGCGGTACGCCTCCGGCACCTCGTCGAAGCCGAACTCCCGCCCGACGACCGGCCGCAGCCCGTGCACGTCGACCGCCCGGATCACCGCCTCCAGGTCGGAGCGGCTGCCGACGAACTCGCGCCGGATGGTCGCCAGCGAGCCCGCGTACGCCTCGTCGGTGATCCGCAGCGCGGCGGGCCGGTCGCCGACCACCCAGAGCAGCACGATCTGCCCGTACAGCGCGGTGGCGCGGACGGACTGCTCGATGGTGGCCGGCCCGTGGGTCTCGACCACCAGGTCGGCGCCCGCGCCCCCGGTCAGCCGGCGCACCTCGCCGGACCACTCGGGCGTCCGCCGGCGGTCGATCACGTGGTCCGCGCCGACCGCGGCGAGCCGCTCGGCCCCCGCGTCGCTGCCGCTGACGGCGATCACCCGGCAGCCGTGCACCTTGGCGAACTGCGTGGCGAACAGCGAGACGTCGCCGCTGCCCAGGGTCAGGACGGTCTGGCCGGCCAGGAGCGGGCCGCCGCCGGTCAGCGCCCGCCAGGCGGCCACCCCGGCGCAGGTCAGCGAGGCCGCCTCGGCCCAGCCCAGTCCGGCGGGCAGGGCGGCCAGCGCCTGCTCGTCCAGGACGGCGTACTCGGTGAGCAGGCCGTCGACGGTGCAGCCGAGCTGGTCGGCGAGGTCGGGGCGCAGCCGGCCGTCGGTCCAGCGGGGGAAGTAGCTGCCGGTGACGTGGTCGCCCGTGCGGAACCTGGTCACCGCCGCCCCCGTCGCCACGACCTCGCCCGCGCCGTCGCTGAGCGCCACCACCCCCGGCCGGGCGGGCAGCGGGTAGCGGCCGGAGAGGATCAGCGCGTCCCGGCGGTTGAGCGACGCGGCGTGCACCTTGACCAGGACCTCGGTCGCCCCGGGGGCGGGCGGCTCGCCCTGGTGGAGGACGAGACCGTCGGGGTGGCCGGGCTTGTCGAGACGGTACGAGCGCATGGGGGAGTCCTTCCGGGGGGCGGTTGCCTGCTTCGCACCGATCCTCGCCGGGGCCGGGCGGCGCGCCAATTCCCGCCGGGGAATGAGGGAGTGGCCCACGGGGGCCACGGGGGCCGGTCCGCGCCCGACCGCCTGCCCGGCGCCGCCGCCCGTCGGGAACCACCCGACCCGCCTGCCCTCCGCGGGCCGAGCCCCGGGCCTACGCGCCCCGGACCTCCGCGGGCCGGGACTTATGCGCCCCGGACCTCCGCGTACCAGCGCCAGTCGGTCCGGCGCGGGCGGCCGGGGAGGTCGGCGCGGCCCGTGGCCCAGAGCAGGGTCGGCCACGGGCCGGCGTCCGCGTCGAGCGGGACGTCGGGGAAGAGCCGGGCGAGCGTCCGGTGGCAGACGTCGGCCGGGGGCTCCCACGGCAGGCCCAGACCCAGGGCGACGTCGTGCACGTGGACCAGCGTCTCCACGAGGCTCATCGCGGTGAACCCGGCCGGGTCGGCGACGCCCCACGGGTGGTACGCGCGCGTCCCGGGCGCCGCGGTGCGGGCCATCGCGACCATCAGCGCGCCGCTCGCCTCCAGTACCTGGACCAGCCCCGCCGGGCCGGCCTCGTGCTGCGCGTAGACGAAACTGTTGGGCCCGCCGGGGAAGCGACGGACGGACACGAAGGGGACGTAGCGGTCGAGCGGCGGGGCGTCCGGGCCGAGCTGGGCCGCGTAGGCGAGCAGGTCGTCCGCCAGGTGCTCGACGGTGCTCCAGCAGTCCCAGTCGACGGCCCCGGCCGCCCGGGACCAGTCGGCGTCCGCCGGCGCGCCGCGCAGGGTGGCGGCGGCGAGCCGCAGGACGAGGGCGAGGTCGTCGGGCGAGACCGGACCGGGGGAGCGCCGGCCCTCGGGGGCGTCGGGGGCGTCGGGGGCGTTGGCGACGGGAGCGGCGCACGGCTGCGGCTCGGGGGCTTCGTCGATCATGGCGCGACCGTACCAGCGGCGCCCGGGCGAGCCCCCGGACCGGCCGCCCTGCCCCGGTTGTCAGAGGCGGCGGGTAGCCTCGCTGCTTCGGACGGGAGTGTGCGCGGGCCAGGAGCGGCGGGCGCGCGGGAAGGGATCGGCGTGAGCGCACCGCAGGGGACGGGCGGCGGGTGGATCTCCACCGGCCTCCAGTGGCAGGACGGCCGGCCGGTGCTGAGCGCGGTCAACGGGCGCCGGGTGCACGAGCGGGCGGTCGTGCCGGGGGCGTCCGTCGGCTGGCTGCTGGCCGGGCCGCGGCGGTGCACGGGCGCCTGGCTGGCCGGGGCCACCGAGCGCACGCCCTGCCCGCACCACGCCGTCATCGAGCCGGACGGCGGCGCCGTCCAGTGCCCCGCCTGCCAGAGCGTCGACCGCGGGCTCGCCCTCGCCCGGGACCAGATCCTCGACGACGGCCGCACCTACCGCCTCTACCTCGCCTGGTTCGGCGAAGGCCTGCTCAAGGTGGGCCTGACCGCCGAGCAGCGCGGCACCAACCGGCTGCTCGAACAGGGCGCACTCGCCTGGACGTTCGCCGCCCGGGGGCCGCTGCCGGCCGTCCGCCGGGCCGAACTCACCGTCGCCGCCTCCGGGCTGGCCCGCGAGCGGTTCACCGGCAAGACGAAGACGGAGCACTGGTGGGAGCACGGGGACACCACCCGGCGCCGGGAGATCCTCACCGACGCCCGCGCCCGGGCCCACCACCTGCTCGACGGGCACGCGGTCGAGCTGCTGGCCGACCACCCCGTCACCGACCACGTCGAGCTCTACGGCCTGACCGGCGGCGCCCCCGCCGCCTACGGACAGATCGCCGCCCTGGCACCCGGCGCGGTCGTCGCCGGGACGCTGCGCCCGCCGATCGGCCGGTACCTGCTGCTCGACCAGCCCGGTGACGCCGGGCCGTTGCTGCTCGACACCCGCCTGCTCACCGGCTGGACCCTCGCCCCGGCCCCCGGACGCCCGGCATCGGGCCTGACCGTGCGGGCCCGGCTGCGCCCGCAGGAGGCGGACACGCAGGAGGCGCTGTTCTGACCACGCCGCGGTACCGGCCGCGTGACGCCGCGACGGGTGGCCTCACGCCCGAACGGCGTCCAACGCGTCAACGCGTCAACCCGGCGTCTGGTCGAGCGTGTCAACCGGATCACCCGGCATCAACCGCGTCAACCGCGTCAACCGCGTCAACCGCGTCAACCGCATCAAGCGGCATCACCCGGAGCCGCCCCGGAACCCCACGGCTGCGGTGCCCGAGCCTGCCCGGCTCACGCCAGCTTGCCGCGCACCCCGCCCGGCCCCGACCGCGCCCGGCGCGAGAGCGGCGGCCGCGACGGCCGGACGTCGGCGCGCGCGGGAGGCGTCTCGTCCGCAACCCGCCCGGCGAGTGCGGACCGGGCCGCGGCCAGCGCCAGCCGCGCGAGCAGCGGGTCCTCGTGGACGCCGGCCGCCAGCTGACCGGCCTGGCAGTGCGTGCACCAGAGCGGGGAGGCGGGGCCGTCCGGGTACACCATCTGCTCCGGCGGCAGGTAGTGACTGCCGCACTCGACGCACTCGAAGAGCATCCTCATCCGACGATCACCGTCCCGGATCCGTGGCACCGACCGCATGGTGACCAGAAGGTGTAGAGCTTCGGCACCATGCTCCCTTCCTCGTCCAGTTCGACCGTGGCCTCGGTCTTCTGGGTCCCCCCGGACCCGCCACACCCGGTACAGGCCTGAACCTCGGGCATATGACCCTCCTTGGCGCGGGGACCACCGTAGCGCGAAATCCCCGGTCCGAGCACCGGTCCTGACGAACCACCACTCGTCCGGGGAGCGCGCGGCCGGGCCGCACGCCCCGCCTGCCACGTGCGCCCCGTGCGGGAGGGGCGCATCCTGCGCGGGACACGCGCTGGGCCCCCTCCCGGGGGAGGGGGCCCAGCAGCCGGCCGGCACCTGCGGAAGGGTCAGCCGGTCATGCTCCGGAGGAACTCGCGGTTCATCGCGGCGATGCTGGGCAGCGGAATGCCCTTGGGGCAGGCGGTGGCGCACTCGCCGGTGTTGGTGCAGCCGCCGAACCCCTCGGCGTCCATCGTGGCGACCATGTTCCGCACCCGGGACTTCCGCTCCGGCGCGCCTTGCGGGAGCACGTTGAGGTGGACCACCTTGGCGGAGGTGAACAGCATCGCCGAGCCGTTCGGGCAGGCTGCCACGCAGGCGCCGCAGCCGATGCACTCGGCGTGCTCGAAGGCCGTGTCGGCGGCCTCCTTGGGCACCGGGGTGGCGTGCGCGTCGGGGGCGCTTCCGGTGGGGGCGGTGATGTAGCCGCCGGAGCCGATGATCCGGTCGAACGCCGAGCGGTCCACCACCAGGTCCTTGACCACCGGGAAGGCCGCGGCCCGCCACGGTTCGACGTCGATGGTGTCGCCGTCCTTGAAGTGCCGCATGTGCAGCTGGCAGGTGGTCGTCCGCTCCGGGCCGTGGGCCTGGCCGTTGATGACCATGCCGCAGGCCCCGCAGATGCCCTCCCGGCAGTCGTGGTCGAAGGCCACCGGCGCGTCGCCGCGGGTGATCAGCTCCTCGTTGAGGGTGTCGAGCATCTCCAGGAAGGACATGTCCGGGCTGATCCCGCTGACCTGGTAGGTGGTCATCGAGCCGGCCGCGTCCGGGCCCGCCTGGCGCCAGATGCGCAGGGTGAGGTTCATGCGTAACTCCGCTGGGTGGGGTGGACGTGTTCGAAGTCGAGGTGTTCGCGGTGCAGGACGGGGGCGGTGCCGGTGCCGGTGAACTCCCAGGCGGCGGCGTAGCCGAACTCCTCGTCGCGCCGGGCGGCCTCGCCGTCCTCGGTCTGGCTCTCGGTGCGGAAGTGGCCGCCGCAGGACTCGGCGCGGTGGAGGGCGTCCAGGCACATCAGCTCGGCGAGTTCGAAGTAGTCGACGAGCCGGTTGGCCTTCTCCAGCGACTGGTTGAGCTCGGCGCCCGTCCCCGGCACCTTGATCCGGCGCCAGAACTCCTCGCGCAGCTGCGGGATCCGCGCCAGGGCCTGGCGCAGGCCGGCCGCGTCGCGGGCCATGCCGCACTTGTCCCAGAGGAGTTCGCCCAGCTCGCGGTGGAAGGAGTCGGGCGTCCGGTCGCCGTCGACGGCGAGGATCAGGTTGAGCCGGTCCGTCACCTCGGCCTCGGCCTCGGCGACCGTCGGGTGGTCGGCGGGGACGGCCGGCAGCGGGTGGCGGGCCAGGTAGTCGTTGAGGGTCGGCGGGAGGACGAAGTAGCCGTCCGCGAGGCCCTGCATGAGGGCGCTGGCACCGAGCCGGTTGGCGCCGTGGTCGGAGAAGTTGGCCTCGCCGATCGCGAACAGGCCCGGTACGGAGGTCTGCAGGTCGTAGTCGACCCAGAGCCCGCCCATGGTGTAGTGGATCGCGGGGTAGATCCGCATCGGCACCCGGTACGGGTCCTCGGCGGTGATCCGCTCGTACATCTCGAACAGGTTGCCGTACTTGGCGGCGACGGCGTCGCGGCCGAGGCGGCGGATGGCGTCGGCGAAGTCGAGGTAGACGCCTTGGCCGCCGGGGCCGACGCCGCGGCCCTCGTCGCAGACGTTCTTGGCGGCCCGGGAGGCGATGTCGCGGGGAACCAGGTTGCCGAAGGACGGGTAGATCCGCTCCAGGTAGTAGTCCCGCTCGGCCTCGGGGATCTCGCCCGGCGGCCGGGTGTCGCCCTTGGCCTTCGGCACCCAGATCCGGCCGTCGTTGCGCAGCGACTCGCTCATCAGGGTGAGCTTGGACTGGTGGTCGCCGGAGCGCGGGATGCACGTCGGGTGGATCTGGGTGAAGCACGGGTTGGCGAAGTACGCGCCCCGCCGGTGGGCCCGCCAGATCGCGGTGGCGTTGGAGTTCTTGGCGTTGGTGGAGAGGTAGAACACGTTGCCGTACCCGCCGCTGGCGAGCACCACCGCGTCGGCCGTGTAGGTGGAGACGGCGCCGGTCACCAGGTCGCGGGCGACGATGCCGCGGGCCCGGCCGTCGATCACCAGCAGGTCGAGCATCTCGGTGCGCGGGTGCATCTCCACGTTCCCGGCGGCGATCTGGCGCTCCAGCGCCTGGTAGGCGCCGAGCAGCAGCTGCTGGCCGGTCTGGCCGCGGGCGTAGAAGGTGCGGGAGACCTGGACGCCGCCGAAGGAACGGGTGTCGAGCAGGCCGCCGTACTCGCGGGCGAAGGGCACGCCCTGGGCCACGCACTGGTCGATGATCTCCACCGAGACCTGCGCGAGGCGGTGCACGTTGGACTCACGGGCGCGGAAGTCGCCGCCCTTGACGGTGTCGTAGAAGAGGCGGCGGATCGAGTCGCCGTCGTTGCGGTAGTTCTTGGCGGCGTTGATTCCGCCCTGGGCGGCGATCGAGTGGGCGCGCCGGGGGGAGTCCTGGAAGCAGAACTGCACGACGTGGTAGCCCTGTTCGGCGAGCGTGGCACCGGCGGCGCCACCGGCCAGGCCGGTCCCGACCACGATGACGGTGTGCTTGCGACGGTTGGCCGGGTTGACCAGCTTGGCGTCGAACCGCCGCTGGTCCCAGCGCTGTTCGATCGGCCCGCCGGGGGCCTTGCCGTCGGCGACCGGTTCGCCGACCCGGTAGTCGCTGTAGGACGCTTGCGTGCTCAACTCACCACTCCGGTCATCACGGCCACGGGGACGGACAGGAAGCCCACGGTCAGCACCAGAGCCAGCCCGTTGGCGGTCAGCTTCAACGCCCGGTCGCGTCGGGCGTTGTTGGCACCGAGGGTCTGCGCGGCGCTCCAGAACCCGTGCCGGACGTGCAGGCCCACGGCGAGCATCGCCACGATGTAGACCACGCAGCTGTACCAGTTCGAGAAGGAGGCCACGATGTTCTGGTACGGCTTGCCCTGCTCGGCGTTGGGGTTCACGGTGAGCGTGGTCAGGTCGAGGATGTGCCAGACGATGAAGAGCGCCAGGATCACCCCGCCCCAGCGCATCGTGCGGGTCGCGTAGGTGGCCCTGCGCCGCTGGTGCACGTACTTGCCGGGCCGTGCGGCGAGGTCGCGCCGGCTGAGCTGGTACGCGGCCACGCCGTGCAGCAGGACGGCGGCGAGCAGGCCCACCCGGGCGATCCAGAGGAACCACTCGTGGCGCAGGAACGGCTCGCCGAGGGTGCGCAGCCAGTGCGCGTAGCCGTTGAGCTCGTCCGGGCCGAAGAAGACCTTGAGGTTTCCCAGCATGTGCGCGACCAGGTACAGCAGCATGACCAGTCCGCTGACGGCCATGACCGCCTTCTTGCCGACGGTCGACCGCCACAGGGTCACCAGGGTGGACGGATGCCGGGCCGTCCGAGTCGCGGTTGTCATGGCTGCAACGCTAGGGACCGGCATCCCGGTACGTCCAAGACATGATGCGGCTCGCGGCAATAGCCGGAGGCTATCGTCCACGCCTATCCTGGCCGGGTGCAGCTCCAGCAACTCCGCTACTTCCTCGCCGTCGCCGAGACCCGGCACTTCACCCGGGCGGCCGACGCGGTGCATGTCGCGCAGCCCTCGCTCTCCCAGCAGATCCGGGCGCTGGAAAGGGAGTTGGGTGCGGAACTGTTCCACCGCACCCGCGGCAACATCGCCCTGACCGACGCCGGCGACGCGCTCTTGCCGCTGGCCCGGCGCATCCTGGCCGACACCGAGAGCGCCAGGCTGGCCGTGCAGGAGACGGTGCAGCTGCGCCGTGGCCGGGTGCGGCTGGGGGCGCCGCCGAGCCTCTGCACCAGCCTGGTGCCGGACGTACTGCGGGTCTTCCGGGACCGTTACCCGGGGGTGGCGCTGGTGGTCCGCGAGGGAGGCTCGCGCGACCTGGTCCGGACGCTGGCGGCGGGGGAGCTGGACGTCGCGCTGATCATCACCCCGCCGAGCGGCGAGGCGTCCCCCGCGCTGCACGTCACCGAGCTGCTGCACGAGGAGCTGGTGCTGGTCGCCCGCTCCGCGCAGGGCCGGCGCCGCACGGTCCGGGTGACGGAGCTGCGCGGGCGCCCGCTGGTGATGTTCCGGGAGGGGTACGACCTGCGCGAGGCCACCCTGGCGGCCTGCCGGGCGGCCGGGTTCGAGCCGGAGTTCGCGGTGGAGGGCGGCGAGATGGACGCGGTCCTCGGCTTCGTCCGGGCCGGGCTGGGGCCGGCCGTGCTGCCGGGCATGGTGGCGGCCCGTTCGGGGCTGGTGGTCACGCCGTTCGCCGGTCCGGGGCTCGGCCGGACGATCGCCGTCGCGCACGGGCACGAGGTGCCGCTCACCCGGGCCGCGGCCGCGCTGCGCGAGACCCTCCTGGCCCATCTGCGCGACGCCGCCCGCGCGGGCGAGCTGCCCCCGGGGACCCGGCTGCTGCTGCCGTGAGCCCGCCGCCGGGCGGTGCCGGCCGCCGGCAGGGGCCGGTCGGCGGGTGGGGTCGGCTGTGCGGGCCGGTGCGGGCCGGTGGTCGAAGGGCGGGGGTCGGCGGTGCGGGCCGGGTGCTACGGGCGGACGGCTGCCCGCCCGTGGGGGCGAATGGTTGGCACGGTGTGCGAATCACCCAAATCGTGATCCAGCGGACCGGCCCGCCCGGAACCCACTGTTCACGGGCCGCGTCCCAGGCAGTGCTCGCGGTGTCGTATGGTGCGTCGCCGCAAGGGCCGAGCAGGCAGTCAGGGGAGTACGAGGCGATGGACAGCGGGACGCAGCAGGACGGCAGACGGACCGGGGGCGGCAACGCCCCCGCCGACGAGGTCCCGGTGGTCGAGGACGAGCGACCCTGGGAACTTCCGGACTACCTCCACGAGCGGGACCTCGGCGCCGGTGCGAGCGGACGGGTCGTGCTCGCCCGCCACCGGGAGACCGGCACCCGTGTCGCGATCAAGTACCTCCACCGCTCCGTCGGCACGTCCGGCCTGCGGGAGGAGGCCGAAGTCCTCGCGGCCATCGACTCCCCGCACGTCACCCGGCTCTACGAGTACGTGGAGGGTGAGCGCGGTTCGGCCATCGTCATGGAACTGGTGGACGGCATCGCGCTGCGGGACCTGCTGCGCGCGGAGGGCGCCACCACGCCCGAGGCCGCCCTGGTGGTGCTGAAGGGCTCGCTGCTGGGCCTGGCCGCCGCCCACCAGGCGGGCGTCGTGCACCGCGACTACAAGCCCGCCAACGTGCTGGTCGACACCTCCGGCACCTCCAAGCTGGTCGACTTCGGCATCGCCGTCCCCGAGGGGGACGACGCCGACGTCTCCGGCACCCCCGCCTACATGGCGCCCGAGCAGTGGGCGGGCAAGCCCGCCTCCCCGGCGGGCGACGTCTACGCCGCCACCGTCACCTTCTTCGAGTGCCTCACCGGCGCCCGCCCGTACGGGGGCACCACGATCGCCGAACTCGCCGTCCAGCACACCGAGGCCCCGATCCCCGCGGAGCTGGCCCCCGACCCGGTCCGGCCGTTGATCCTCTCCGGCCTGGCGAAGGAGCCGGACGCGCGGCCCGAGAGCGCGGCGGCCCTGGTCGAGGAGCTGGAGGCCGTCGCGGCGACCGGGTACGGGCCGGAGTGGGAGGAGAAGGGCCGTCTTGACCTGACCGCGCTGGTGGCCCTGCTCGCGCTGCTGCTCCCCGGGGCCGGCGGCGCGGCCGGCGGCACGTCGCTGGCCCACACCGTGCTGGGCGGCGCCGAGGCGTCGGCGGGTGCCGGGGCCGCGAGCGTGTCGGCTGCTTCCGCGTCGTCCGCTTCGGCGCCGCCCGCGGCGGTGCCGTCCGCCACCATCCGGGAGCTGCTGGTCCGCCGCGGTGCGCGCCTCGGCGGCCGTGGCAAGGCGCTCGTGGGGGTCGTGGCCGGCACCCTGACCCTGGCCACGCTGGCCGGGGTGGCGATGGCCGGGGCCGCCGACGGCGGCGCCCACACGGTGGTGGGCGGCGCCACACCGGAGGCCACCACCACGCTCGGCGCAGCCGACCCCACGACGGGCGCCCCGTCGCCCGCGGCGAGCGGCGCCACGGACACCCCGAGCGCCGCGCCGTCCACGCCGGCGGCCTCGCCCACGGCCGGCTCCGCCAGCCCGACCGCCACCCCCACGGCCACGCCGACCGGCAGGACGTCCACGCCCCCCGGCCCGCCGGTCGGCGGCGGTGCCCCGACCACCGGCCTTCCGCCGGCGCCGCCCGGTGGCGGACCCGCCACGCAGGCTCCGCCGGCCCCGCCGGTCGGCCCCGCCCCCACCGCCGCGGTGCCCACCCTCACCCCGGGCCCGGTCACCCCGACCCCGACCCCGAGCGCCACCCCGACCGTCGCCCCGGCGACCATCGCGGTCAGCACGGTGAACCTGGACTCGCTGACCTGCAGCGGCCGCTGGAGCCTGACCGCGACGGTCACCGTGGTCGCCCAGGGCACCGGCAGCGGGACGCTGACGCTGAGCTGGTACCACAGCTCGGGCGGACGGGCGGTCACCGTCGCGACCGACACGGTGGTGGTCCGCGACGGCCGCGCCACCGTCACGCGGGCGCACGACTTCGGCTCGGCCGACACCTTCCCGACCTGGGGCGTGCGCATCGGCACCAGCCCGGGGGCCGCGAAGCCGGGCAAGACCTCGGCCGAGACGGCCGCCTTCCTCTGCGACCCGCCCCGCTGAGCCCTGGGCCGCTGAGCCCCGCCCCGCGGAGTCCTGCCCCGCGGAGTCCTGCGGAGTCCCGCCCCGCGGAGCACCGCGCGGCACCCCGCACGCCTGTCACCTGCCGGTCCCCGAACGCCTTCTGCCCGCCTCGCCCTGATCTGGAGAAGCCATGCCCGCGCCCAGCCCCGACTCCGCCCCGGTCCCGGGCCCGGTCTCAGCCCCGGGCACGGTCCCGGGTGCGGACGCAGACGCCAACACAGACCAGACCGTCCGGCTCGGTGCGGCTCCCGGGGTCGTGGAGGAGACCGTCCGGCTCGGGGCAGCTCCGGAGGTCGTCGAGGAGACCGTCCGGCTCGTGCCCGCGCGGCCGGCAGCGGCGGAGGAGGAGCGGACCGTCAAGCCGGCCCCGGACACCGCGGCACCGGCCCCCGGTGGGCCCGACGCCGCGGCCACCGTACGGCTCGACCGTGGCGAGGCCGTGAGCGCGACCTTCCTCGACCCCCGGGCGTGGGGCGGCGCCGTCCCGGCGTCGGGGGAGACCGCCACGCACATCGACACCACACCGGTGGGGGAGACAGTCACACGCGTCGACACCCCGGCGCAGGGCAGTGCCGCGGTGCCCGCCCCGGTGGATCCCGGCGCCACGACGCCGCTCGGCCAGTCATCGGCCGGCCAGTCGTCGCCCGGCGCCCCGTCGTCCGGCGCCTCATCACCCGGTGCCTCGCGGGCCGAACAGCCGCTCGCCCCGGGCGAGTTGCGGCGCTTCGGCCCAGGCGTCCCGCCGCAGGCCGCCGCGGTCTGGCACGGCGCCGCCGTCCCGGACGCGCAGCAGCCGCGCCGCCCCCGCCGGGTGGGGCGCTGGCTGGTACCGGTGGCGGTCCTGCTGGCCGTCCTGGCCTTCCTGTACTGGCGGTTCGCCACGCCCGCCCTGGCGGTCACCGGCATCGGCGTGACCACCGACCCGGCGGGCCCGGCCTGCGGCGGAACCGCGGTGATCACGGCCGCGGTGGAGACCAACGGCGGGACCGGCACCATCCGCTACCGCTGGCTGCGCAGCGACGGCACCACCTCGGGCGAGATCGCCCAGGACGTCCGCTCCGGCGCGCACCGCACCGACCTGGTCCTGCGCTGGAGCTTCGAGGGCCACGGCGACCTCCAGGCCACCGCAACCCTGGAGATCCTCTCCCCCGACACCCGCACCGCGGCCGTGTCCTTCCCCTACCACTGCTCCTGAGCCCCCCGGGCTCGCGAGGCACACCTCAACCGGGAGGTGAAGGCGCCGGCCGGGGCTCCCTTGAGCGAGTTGAGGCCAGTGCGCCGAACCGGTCGACCGGGTTGCCGCCGGGGTCGCGGAGTTGGGCGTGGCGCTGGCACGACCGACCTGCGTGGAGCCGACTGTCCGCCCGGGTACTGAGCCTGTCCTCCTGTCCGGTCAGGGCCCGTTCAGGGGTGACTGACGCCGTGGGCGGTGGGAGTCGGGGACGGGTTGGTGGTGCCGGCGCCGTCGCTGTTGGAGGAAATGCCGATCAGGATCAGGGCGAGCAGCAGGATGCCGCCGATCGCGGCTCCGCCGCCACCGACGCTGCTGTTGCAGCCGGTCCGGTGGCTGGTCCTGTAGCTGGTGCTGTACCCGGTCCTGTACCCGGTGCCGGGGGCCGGTGCCGGGGGCCGGGGGCAGGAGCCGGGGGAGGGGGACCGGCAGGACGGGGACGAGGCCCCAGCTCGGGAGCTGAAGCCTCGTCACCGTGAATGCCGTTGCAGCGCCCGGGCCGTGAACTCCGTGCCCAGGTCCGGTGCTCAGCCGCCGCCGTAGGTGGCCTGGGTGACCGCGAAGACGTTGCGTCCGCCCGTGGTCTCCTGCAACGACCACAACAGGTCGGGGTTGGTGGTGTCCTCCCAGTAGGAGAGGCTCTCGCCGCCGCCCACCCAGGCGAACGTGGCGGGACCTGCGGTCGGGGTCCAGTAGTAGAGCCTCTTCTGCCCCGAGGAGTTGAACCACCATCGGCCGTTGTGGGAGGCCACGCCGTTGAGGTTGTACCAGGGCAGTTGGAGGGCCTGGCTGGCGGTCGTCGTCGCGGCGAACGTCGTCGCCCCGGGCGCGAACGGGAACCGGACCGCCCTCGGCGGGCGGTTGGGGTAGTCGGTGCAGCCCGACTGGCAGGTGTACTCCGTCATCACGATCGACTTGCTGACCCGGTCGAGGGAGACCGACGACCACACCAGGTTGGTGCCGGAGGTCGTCTGCGACGTGACGGTGCCGATCTGGGGCAGCACGTAGGCGTAGTTGTGGGCGTAGTACACGCTGTTGGACTGGCGGCCGATCTGGTCGGCGGTGCCCCCGGGATCGGTGTTGAGGATCTTGCGCATGTCGAAGACGCGCATGCCGTGCCCGGTGTCGGCGACGTAGAGGTAGTTGCCGTACCACGAGACGCCGCCGGCGTGGATCGGGATGTCCTTGAAGTCCGGCGCCGCCGCGGTGCCGGTCGGCTCCACCAGGAGGATCTTGCGGTAGGTGTTGGGGTAGGTGGCGTCCCAGTCGACCAGGGTGATCCGGCTGCGCTGCTGGGCACCGCTGCAGCCGTCCTTGGTGTACCAGCTCACCAGCACGAGTTGGTGGCCGTCGTAGTTGCCGCTGTCCGCGGTCCCCACGGCGTCCCGGCTCGTCGTGATGCCCTGCGGGAAGCTCTGGCAGTCGGAGTTGTCGCCGTCGTCGAACCGGAAGCCGGTGGACAGGCCGCCGACGGAGAAGGACGCGGGGAGCGCCTGCCGGTCGTGGTTCGCGTTCTCCATCACCGTGTGCACGGCAGAGGTCCCCAGCGCCGTGACGAGGGCCGAGTTGAGCGTGTCGAAGCGGTGGTAGTCCGCGGTGAGGGTGTACTCGGATGCGCTCACGGCCGTCGGTGCCGCAGCGGCCGCCGCCGGCGATGCGCCGACGAGTGCGCCGGTGACGAGCAGACCGGCTGCGAGTATCGCTCGTGCCGCAGTTCTGACTTGGCGAATCATCAAGGCGGGCCTCTCCACGTGAATGGATCAACGAGGTCACTCACGCTAGGGGTGTGTTGAGCATGTCCGCAACACCCCGAGTCGAGCCGGAGCGAGTCCCGAAGCCGCCGCCGCTGCCGGCAGGAACTGACACGGCCCCTGGTCCCTGGTCCCTGGGGGCTCGGGGCGCGGGCGGGTGCAGGCGGGTGCAGGCGGGTGCAGGCGCGCCCGGGGAGCGGGCGGCCGCCGCGCACAACCCCCCTGTGCGCCGATGTGTTTCCACTCGTCGTTCCCGCAGGTCGGGCGGCCTGCCTGCGGGAACGTCAAAGGTGGTGCACGAGGCGTCGGCAGCGGGGTTCGGACGGTGGTCGGAGCGGGAACCGGGCCGCTGGCCGCCTCGTCGGTGGCACCGGGCGAGGTCGGACCCGGCGAGGTTGAACGGGTGAGCTCGGACCGGGCGAGGTCGGACCGGACGGTGTGCTGAGGGGGCGGGCGATGCAGGACGGGACAGGGCGGAGAACCGGCGAGTGGCGGCTGCCGGACTACACCCAGGTGCGGGAGCTGGGCGCCGGGGCGAGCGGCCGCGTGGTGCTCGCGCACCACGACCGCACCGGCACGCCGGTGGCGATCAAGTACCTGCTCGCCGGGGTGGGCGGCTCCGGCCTCCGCGAGGAGGCGCAGGTCCTGGCGCGGGTCGACTCCCCGTACGTCACGCGGCTCTACGAGTACGTCGAGGCCGGGCCGCACGCGGCGATCGTCATGGAGCTGGTGGACGGGGTGCCGCTGCGCACGCTGCTCAAGTCCGAGGGGGCGACGACACCGGAGGCCGCGCTGGTGGTCCTCAAGGGCTCGCTGCTGGGGCTGGCCGCCGCTCACGCGACCGGCCTGGTGCACCGGGACTACAAGCCCGCCAACGTGCTGGTCGCGGCGGACGGCTCCACCAAGCTGGTCGACTTCGGGATCGCCGTGCCCAGCGGCGACGACCGGGACATCTCCGGCACGCCTGCTTACCTGGCCCCGGAGCAGTGGACTGGCGCGCCGGCCTCGTCCGCCGCCGACGTGTACGCCGCCACCGTCACCTTCTTCGAGTGCCTGACCGGCAGTCGCCCGTTCCCCGGCCGGACGGTCGTGGAGCTGGCGGTCCAGCACCGGGAGCACCCCGTGCCGGACGAGCTGGTCCCGGAGCGCGTCCGGCCGCTGGTCCGGGCCGGGATGGCGAAGCGGCCGGAGGAGCGACCGGCCGGCGCGGCGGATTTCGTCCGGCAGCTGGAGGCGGTGGCCGCGGCCGGGTACGGCGAGCGCTGGGAGGAACGCGGGCGCGCCGACCTCGCCGCTCTGGTGGCCCTGCTGGCGCTGCTGCTGCCGTGGGGCGCGGCCGGTCCGCCACCCGGCGGGGCGACGGCGCTGGCGCACACCGAGCTCGTGGCCGGCCGGGGCGCCGCGGCGAGCCGGGGCACGCACGACCGGGGCGGCGGTGCCTCGGCGACCAGGAGCGTCCACCCGCGTGGGCGTGCCTCCGCGCGCCGGACCGTCCGGCGGCTCGGGCTGCACGAGCGGGTCCGGGTGGACCACCCACGGCTCCGGCGGACCCGGGCGGTCGTCGGCGCGGTGGCGGGCACGCTCGCGGTGGCCTCGCTGGCCGCGGTGGCGATCGCCGGAGCGGCGGACCGTGGGGACCGGACGGTGACCGGCAGTCCGCTGCCACGGGCCACCACTTCGCTGGGCGCGGTGGGCGGAGCCGGCGGGGAGACGACGGACGGGCCGTCCGATCCGACGGTGTCGGCCGGCCCCTCCGCGCCCCGGACGCCCACCGCCCCGCCGTCCCCCGCGGCGAGCTCCGCGTCCCCGTGGCCGACCCCGACCCCGACCGCCTCCGCGTCCCCGTCCGCAGCTCCCTCCCCGTCCGCGGCTCCGTCGCAGTCGCGCTCGCCCGCGCCTCCGCCTGCGACGGCCTCCGGTACGACGCCGAGCCGGACGCCCACCCCGGGCACCACCACGTCGCCCGCGCCCAGGCTCACCGACACGCCCCGGACCACTCCGCCGTCCACCGGCACCTCACCGTCCACGCCGGTCGGCGCGCCGCCGTCCTCCGTCACCACCACCGCGCCGCCGCCCGCGGTCCGGGTGACCTCGCTGAACGTCGACTCGATCAGCTGCCTGGACAACGGCCACTTCGGTGTCCAGGCCAGGATCACCGTCGTGGCGTCCGGGCCGCCCGGAGCCACGCTCACCGTTTCCTGGCAGCACCACTCCGGCGCGATCAACCCGCCCGTGACCGTGGCCACCGAGACCGTGCGGCTCGGCACCGGCTCCGTCACCCTCACCCGCTCCCATGACTTCGGCAACGACGACAGACTCCAGTGGGGAGTCCGGGTGGGCAGCGACCCCAGGCCGGAGAGCACACCGACGGCCTACCGGGAGCTGCCCGCCATCGACTGCCGGCAGCCCGGCTGATCCCGCCCGCGGTCCTGCGGCACGTTTTCACCGTTCCCGCCGGCCACACCTCTCCGCTGCACGACCCCGCCGCACCTCTGCGCCACAGCTCTCCGTCGCATGTCCCCGCCGCACGCCCCCGGAGGTCTCCATGCCCCTGCACCGACCGGAGCCCGGCCCGGACTCCGGCCCCGACCGGACCGTCCGACTCGGCGCCGGCCCCGCGGCCGAGCGAACGGTCCCGCCCGGTGATGCCGCGCCCGCCGCGCCCGCTGCCGAGGACGCGGAGGACGCCGAAGACGCGGAGTGTGCCACGTTCCTCGCCCCGACCGTCTGGGGCACCTCGGCTGCCCGGGCGCCGGAGCCCGTGCCCGTCCCACCGGAGCCTGACCCGGCGCCGCAGCAGTACGAGGTGCGCCGGTTCGGCCCCGGTGTGCCGCCGGTGGCGGCGGCGGTGTGGCACGGCGCGCCGCCGCCCTGGCAGCGGGAGGCCCGGCTGCGTCGGCGCCGGGCCGTCCGGTGGCTGGTCCCGGCGGCCGTCCTGGCCGTCCTGCTCGCCTTCCTGGCGGCCCGGTGCCGGTCCGAGCCGCCGCTCGCGTTGACCGGGGTCACCGTGCGCGCCGAACCGGCGGGCGGCCCGCCGTGCGGCGGAACCGCCGTGATCACCGCGACCGTCGGCACCGACGGCCACGCGGGGACGATCCGCTACCGCTGGCTGCGCAGCGACGGCACGTCCTCCGGCGAGCTGGTGCAGCCGGTGCAGTTCGGGGAGCGCCGGGCGGACCTGGTGCTCCACTGGTCCTTCGACGGCCGCGGCACGATGCGGGCGACCGCGACCGTCGACATCCTTGAGCCCCGCCGCCTGGGGGCGGCCACCTCGTTCACCTACGCCTGCCAGGGCTGAGGGCCGAAGCGGGAGGGCCCGGGGCGGGTGCCCCGGGCCCTCCCGTGGATGGCGGTCGTGCGCTGTCGTGTGGTGTCGTGCGGCGTCAGGCGGGCAGGACGGCCTCGATCGCGGCGATGACCTCGTCCGACTCCGGCTCGGTGCGCGGGCGGATGCGGGCCGCGACGGTGCCGTCGGGGGTGACGAGGAACTTCTCGAAGTTCCAGGCGACGTCCCCGGCCTGGCCCTCGGCGTCGGCGGTCTGCGTCAGCACCGCGTACAGCGGGTGGCGGTCGTCGCCGTTGACGTCGGTCTTCTCGAACAGCGGGAAGGAGACGCCGTAGGTGGTGGAGCAGAAGGTCTGGATCTCCTCGGCGCTGCCCGGCTCCTGCCCGGCGAACTGGTTCGAGGGGAAGCCCAGCACGGTGAAGCCGCGCGCGGCGTACCGCTCCTGGAGCCGCTCCAGGCCGGCGTACTGGGGCGTCAGGCCGCACTTGGAGGCGACGTTGACGATCAGCAGCGCCTTGCCCTTGTGGTCGGCCAGCGAGGCGGCCTCGCCGCTCAGGGTGCGCAGCGGGATGTCGTACAGGCTCACGGAAAGCCCCTTCGGAGGGTCGGTGTCGGGACAGGACTCGGCACGGAACGGTAGCCGCTCCCGCCTCTCCCAACCACGACCGGGCTACGGGTGTTCCGCCCCGGCCTGCGGCGGCTGCGCGTCGATGTGGGCGGCGATGGCGGAGAAGTCGGCGCTGTGCCAGTGCTCGGGGCGCATCCGGATGACGATGTCGGCGGTCAACTGCTCCGTGGGTGGCGGCGAGGTAGGCGCGGGCGGTGGCGGGCGGCAGGTAGCGGTGGGCCATCGCGGCCCGCTCGGCGGGGTCGACGGGGCCGGAGGCCGCGCTGCGGTAGCGCGCGGGCGGTTCCTGGTGCGTACCCGCACGGGCCCTTCGACCGAACGTGCCGACCGGGGTACACCGACGCCGACGCCGGCACCGCGACCTGGCGGACGCGGGCGCACTCTCGGCGTGCGCCCGCGTCCACCGGGTGTGGCTCAGAGCGCCAGCGGCTTGATGGCGGTCGGGGCGTGCTCCGGCAGGGTGGCGAGCTCCTCGAACTCGGTCACGTTGCTCATGTCGACGGTCTTGCTCATCGAGATGTTGGTGATCCGCTCCAGGATGGCCTCGACCACGACCGGGACGCTGTGCTCGGCGGCGAGCTTCTTGGCCTCCTCGAAGGCGGCGCCGAGCTCGTTCGGGTCGGTCACGCGGATCGCCTTGACGCCCAGGCCCTCGGCGACCTTGACGTGGTCGACGCCGTAGACGCCGAGCTCCGGGGTGTTGATGTTCTCGAACTCCAGGTTGACCTGGAAGTTGATGTCCAGCCCGATCTGCGCCTGACGGATCAGGCCCAGGTAGGCGTTGTTCACCAGGACGTGGACGTAGGGGACCTTGTGCTGGGCGGCGACCGCCAGCTCCTCGATCATGAACTGGAAGTCGTAGTCGCCGGACAGCGCGACGATCGGGGTCTCCGGGTCCGCGGTGGCGGCGCCGATGG
Organism: Kitasatospora sp. RG8; assembly: GCF_017813315.1. Lineage (NCBI taxonomy): Bacteria > Bacillati > Actinomycetota > Actinomycetes > Kitasatosporales > Streptomycetaceae > Kitasatospora > Kitasatospora sp. RG8. The sequence goes on along the minus strand of NZ_JAGIYX010000021.1, from coordinate 79,411 downwards.
CGGCCGGGATGGTCCAGCCGAGCGGGCCGGCCTGGCCGCAGTTGATCCAGTTGCGCGGCTTGTAGACGTGCAGCATCTGCGCGCCGGCGATCTGGGAGAGACCGATGGTGGTGACGTACCGGGTCTCCGGGCCGAAGGCCTTGTTCATCTCCTCGTAGACGCGCTGCGGCTTCATCGGGATGTTGTCGAAGTGCGTGCGGCGCAGCAGGGTGGCCTTGCGCTCCTGCGCGGACGCGGCCCAGGCGCCGAAGTCGGGCAGCGTGCCCGCGGCCTTGAGCTCCTTGGCGACCTCGATGAAGAGCTCCAGCGCGGCCTTGGCGTCGGAGACGACGCCGTAGTCCGGGGCGAAGATCTTGCCGATCTGGGTGGGCTCGATGTCGACGTGGACGAACTTGCGGCCCTTGGTGTACGCCTCCAGGTTGTACCCGGTGTGGCGGTTGGCCCAGCGGTTGCCGATGCCGAGGACGAAGTCCGACTCCAGGAAGGTCGCGTTGCCGTAGCGGTGCGAGGTCTGGACGCCGACCATGCCGGCGCTCAGCTCGTGGTCGTCGGGGATGGTGCCCCAGCCCATCAGGGTCGAGATGACCGGGACGCCGGTCAGCTCGGCGAACTCGACCAGCAGGTCGGAGGCGTCGGCGTTGATGATGCCGCCGCCGGCGACGATCAGCGGGCGCTCGGACTCCAGCAGGAACCGGATCGCCTTCTCGGCCTGGGCGCGCGAGGCCCGCGGCTTGTAGACCGGTAGCGGCTGGTAGGTCTCGGGGTCGAACTCGATCTCGGTCTGCTGGACGTCGATCGGCAGGTCGATGAGGACCGGGCCCGGACGGCCGGAGCGCATCAGGTGGAAGGCCTCCTGGAAGACGCCCGGGACCTGGGCGGCCTCCAGGACGGTGGTGGCCTTCTTGGTGACCGGCTTGGCGATCGAGGCGATGTCGACGGCCTGGAAGTCCTCCTTGTGCAGCTTGGAGACCGGGGCCTGGCCGGTGATGCACAGGATCGGGATCGAGTCGGCGATCGCCGAGTAGAGGCCGGTGATCATGTCGGTGCCGGCCGGGCCGGAGGTGCCGATGCAGACACCGATGTTGCCGGCCTTGGCGCGGGTGTAGCCCTCCGCCATGTGGGAGGCGCCCTCGACGTGGCGGGCCAGCGTGTGCCGGATGCCGCCGCCCTCCTTGAGCGCCTTGTAGAAGGGGTTGATCGCGGCGCCCGGCACGCCGAACGCGACCTCAACGCCTTCGAGCTTGAGGATCTCCACTGCCGCGCGGGCGGCTGTCATACGAGGCATCGGGTTTCTCCTGCGTCGGCCCGCAGTGGGTCGGAGGGCTCATCTCCAGAATTCCACCATACGGAAGAACGGTTTCTGTATGCGGAAACAAAGTAAGGCGACGCCTGGCGAGGCGTCAAGGGGAGCTTCAACAGAATGTGGAAGCCGGCTGCTCGGCGGAAACCGCAGGTCGCGGGTGGCGGGTGACGGTCGCGGGGTGCGGCGGATGCGATGCCCGGATGCGGTGCCGGGGCGCGGTGCAGGCGTGCGGCGCCGGGGCGCGATGCAGGCGTGCGGTGCCGGGTGGTGTGCCGAGCCGGGGTGTCCGGCGGGTGCCGGGGTGGGGTGCCGGCCGTTCGGCCAGGCTGTCACGGCGGGGGTGGCCGATCCATCGCCCGTTCCTCCAGTCCGCGGCGCCGGGTCGGGGTGTCCCGTCGTCCCTTCCTGCAAAGCGCCTGCCCTGCAGAGTGCCCGCCCTACGGGACGGTCTTCGTTCGCATACCAGCGCGACGGCCGAACGCGCATGCCCGCAGGAGGGTCCGATCCGGGCCGAAACGTGGTGCCGGTGTGCTGTCGGAGTGAAGGCCTGGTGTGCGAGGTTGGCTCGCCCCGGGCCCCTGGGTACCGTCGGTGGCACGCCGGACCCGTCATGGTTGCCATGTTCAACTAGGGCCGCGGCAGGGGGGTTTGGGATCAACCGGGGAGTGGGGGAGCTCCGGCCGTCGTGTCCCGCCCAGGACCACGCGCGTCCGGTCCGCCCGCACCCGGCCGAGGGACACACCCCCTGACCGCACGCCCCCGGACCGCACGCCACCGACCCGACATCCACCGCCGCCACCCGGCCCGCCGGGGCGTCGGCCGTACCGCTGCCGGAGTCCCGCGCCCTCCCGCCGCGTGCCCCGCCCCGCCCTGCCTCCCGCCCTGCCTCCCGCTCTCGGCCCGCCCGGGAGGCCGCTCCGTTCCAGCTCCGACGCCTACTCCAGCTCCCACGCCTCCTCCCGGTCCCGCTCCCGGTCGCGAACTCGCCGATGCGCCGGGCTCCCGCCGATGTACCGGGTCTCCCCGCCGATGTACCGGGTCGCCGCTCCGGCGCGCCCGGACGTCACCACCCCAGTGGCGCGCCCCTCCCTCCGGTGGGCGCGCGGAAGGAACGCACCCATGTACCGACCTGCCTGTCCTCTCCCCGCCCGCCCCCTCCGTGTCCCGGCGGCCGGCCGGTGAGCGCCCTGCCCCGGCGCCGCAAGAGCCCGCCGGGCGGCCCGCGCCGCAACCCCGCACGCCGCAACCCCGCACGCCGCGACGTCCACCACCCCGGCGCCCCGCCGGGCCTCGGCCGCCCGCACCGCTCGCAGCGCCGTCGCACCCCGGCCGCAGCGCTGCGCGCCGTGCCCTGGCGCTTCGACCTGCCGGCCTCGCTGGTGGTCTTCCTGGTCGCCCTGCCGCTCTGTGTCGGGGTGGCCGTCGCCTCCGGGGTCCCCGCCGAGCTCGGGCTGGTCACCGGGATCGTCGGCGGGCTGGTCGTCGGCGCGTTGCCCGGGAGCAGCCTCCAGGTCAGCGGACCGGCCGCCGGCCTGACCGTCCTGGTCTACGAGGCCGTCCAGGAGTACGGCGCCGGCGCCCTCGGCGTCCTGGTGCTGGCCACCGGCCTGCTCCAGCTGGCGATGGGCGCCCTGCGCCTGGGCCGCTGGTTCCGGGCGATGTCCGCCTCCGTGGTGCACGGCATGCTCGCGGGCATCGGCCTGACCCTGCTCTCCGGCCAGCTGTACGCGCTCGCCGACCGCAGGGCGCCCTCGACGGGGCCGGAGAAGATCGCCGGGCTGCCCGCACTGCTGCACGACGCGGCCACCGGCTCGGCCACCCCGAGCGCGGTGGCCCTCGGCGCCGGCACCCTGCTGGTGCTCGTCTTCTGGAAGTACCTGCCGCCGCGGGTGGCCCGGTCGGTGCCCGCACCGCTGGCCGCCGTCGGCCTCGCCGGGGCCGTGACCGCCGCCGCGGACCTCCCGGTCGCCCGGATCCGGGTCTCCGGCCTGCTGGACGTGGTGGAGCTGCCGGACCGCGGCGCGCTCGGCGCACTGGCGAGCACGGCCGGCCTCGGCACCATCCTCGCCTTCACCCTGATCGCCTCCGCGGAGACGCTCTTCAGCGCGGCCGCCGTGGACCGGATGCACCACGGCCCGCGCACCGACTACGACCGCGAGCTGACCGCGCAGGGCGTCGGCAACACGCTCTGCGGGCTGCTCGGAGCCCTCCCGATGACGGCGGTGATCGTGCGCAGCGCGGCCAACGTGCAGGCGGGGGCGCGGACCAAGGCCTCGCGCGTCCTGCACGGGCTCTGGCTGTTGCTGTTCACGGCGCTGCTGCCCGGCGCGCTGGGCCTGGTGCCGCTGACCGCGCTGGCCGCCGTCCTGGTGCACGCGGGCGCCAAGCTCGTCCCGGTCCGGCGGCTCGCCGCGCTCTGCCGGGACCACCGCGGCGAGGCGGTGGTGCTGGTGGTCACGGCGGCGGCGATCATCGGCACCGACCTCTTCGAAGGGGTGCTGATCGGGATCGGTCTGGCGGTGGTCAAGTCGGCCTGGCAGACCTCGCACCTGCACATCGGCGTCGAGGAGCTGCCGGCCGCCGAGGGCGGTGGTGTCGGCGAGGGCAGCGGTGTCGCGGAGGGCGGTGTTGCGGCCGGCCCGGACGGCGGCGGGCCGCTGATGCGGGTCCGGCTGAGCGGCAACGCGACCTTCCTGCGACTGCCCCGGCTGCTGGACGCGCTGGAGCGCCTGCCCGCCGACCGCCCGGTCGAGCTGGACTGGTCCGGGTTGCGTCACCTGGACCACGCCTGCACGGTGGCGCTCACCACCTGGGCCGCCCAGCACCGCGCCCGGAGCTCGGCGACGCTGGCGGTCGAGCCGCCGTTGCCGACGGTGGTCTGACGGGGCGCCCGGTCCGGTCAAATCGGCTGGCAGAAGCGGGCATTGATCAGCCGAGGTGCTGCGGGGAGGGCGTCGATCCGGCGGTCGGGCTGCTGTCCGCCGGTGGACACCCCTTCGCATCCGATGCGGAAACGGTCGTCAAGGCGGTTTCCGCGACCGGGAGTTCGAACCACGGGCTCAAGTGGCGCACTCACAGTCGTACTTCTGGCGCGATCCAGCAGTCGGGAGTCGGGAGCCGGGATCCGGGATCCAGCAGTCGGGAGCCGGGAGTCGGGCGCCGGTGGTCGGGACACCGAGGAGCCGGTGGTCGGCGCAGAGGGGCCGGGTGCTTCCCGCCGGCTCCTCGGTGTCCCGCGTGCCGTGCCGTGACGAGCCGGATCAGCCCAGCCCTGGCAGGCCGCGCAGTTCCCCGATCCGCAGAAGCCGCGCAAGGAGGAGGAACAGCAGCGCCATCGCGGTGCCGCCCGCGGTCAGCGAGACGGCGGGCGTCCAGGCGGCCGGTGTGAGGCCGTGGCTGCAGAAGCGGGCGATGAGCCAGCCGGCGGCTCCGGCGCCAGTGGCGGCCGCGGTCAACTTGGCGTAGGTGCGGCAGATCCGACGGCCGTCGAGCAGTCCCCCGGTGCGCCGCCTGAGCCGCAGAGCCGTGAGCAGCAGGCCGACGGCGTAGGACAGGGAGTAGACGGCGGCCATCCCGGTGACCGCCCACCGGGGGGACAGCAGCAGATGGCAGACCACGGCCAGAGCGATGTTGGTGCCACTGATCCACAGCGCCATGCGGAACGGCGTGTGGGTGTCGGAGAAGGCGTAGAAGCCGCGCAGCAGGAGGTACTGGGCCGAGAACGGGATCAGCCCCAGGCCGAGGGCCTGCAGCATGTGGCCCAGCGGGACGGTCTCGGCGGCGTCGGCGGCTCCGTGGGCGAACAGCAGTTGCGCGATCTGCGGGCCGAAGACGACGAAGAAGAACGCTGCCGGGACGATGACGACGCCGCTGATCCGGAGCGCGCGGGACAGGTCGGCGCGCAGGTCGTCGAGACGGTGCTCGGCTACCGCCCGGCTCATGCGGGGGAGGAGCGCGGTGACGAGGGAGACCGTGACGATCGACTGGGGGAGCATCCATATCTGCTGGGCGTAGCTGTAGGCGGTGTAGCCGACCCCGTCGTGGGGCAGGGCGGCGTCCGCGGCGGAGGCCAGGCGGGTGACCACGGTGCTCGCGACGAGGTTGGCCAGGACGAACAGCAGGGTCCAGCGAGCTGCGCCCAGGCTCTCGCGAAGGCCGGTGCCCCGCCAGTCGAAGCGCGGTCGCAATCGAAAGCCGGCTGCGTGGGCGTAGGGGATCAGGGCCAGCGCTTGGAGGGCCAGGGCGAGGGTGGTGCTGATGCCGAGCAGCCTGACCTGGGCATCGGTGATCTCCGAGACCTTCTTCGGTGCGGTCATCATGCCGAGGTAGAGGCCGAACATCGTGATCAGCACGACGTTGTTCAGGACCGGGGTCCACATCATCGCCCCGAACCGGTTCCGGGCGTTGAGGACCTGCCCGAGGATGCTGAACGCGCCGTAGAAGAAGATCTGCGGGAGCAGGAAGCGGGCGAAGACCACGGTCAGCTCGAACGCGTCATGTGTGGCGGGAGTGTCGTGCTGGTAGACGCTGATGATCTCGGGAGCCGCCCAGGTGGCCAGCGCGGTGCCGACACCCAGGACGCACAGGACGAGGGTGACCAGACGCTGCTCGAAGGCGGCCCCGCCGTCGGGGTCATCCGTCCGGGCCCGGACCAGTTGGGGCACCAGGACGGAGTTCAGAGCGCCGCCGATCAGCAGGAAGTACAAGCTGGTGGGCACCGTGTTGGCCTGGTTATAGGTGGTGGCCAGCAACCCGGTCCCCAGTGCTGCGCCTTGCAGCACCTGCCGGATCAGCCCGGTGGCGCGCGAGACGACCGTCCCCACGGCCATCAGTGCGGACGACCGCAGCACGCCACCGGCCCTGGCCTGCTTGGGGGCCGCGTGTTTCCTGCGCTGCACGCTCGACCGCTCTAACTTCTCAAGCGATGTCTCCTCGATCATTTGCACAATTTAGCCTTCGGTCCTCGGACTTCAGCCGTCGGCGTCCGGGGCCCGGTCGGGCTTGACGGTCGGTTGGCGTGGCTGCGGCGGTGTGACGGTGTCGGGGTGACGGCCGGTGTGATGTCCCCGTCGTGAAGGCGGGCTGACGGAGTGTCGGCGCGCTCCTGGGCGGCCGGGCGCGGGTCGGGCGCGAGGTTAGCCTGGTCGCGGCGCCCGGCGGCCCGCAGGTGCCGGGGCGTCGTGACCAGTCGTCCGGGAGATCCGGAAGAGCCGGTGGATCCGGGAGATCCGGGAGATCCGGGAGAGGAGCGCAGAACCGTGATCGCAGCGTTTTCGGTCACCCCGCTGGGGGTCGGCGAGGATGTGGGGGAGGCGGTGGCCGCCGCCGTCCGGGTGGTCCGCGCGAGCGGGCTGCCGAACCGCACCGATGCGATGTTCACCAGCATCGAGGGGGAGTGGGACGAGGTGATGCCGGTGATCCGCGACGCGATCGAGGCGGTCAAGGTGTACAGCGGCCGGGTGAGCACCGTCATCAAGATCGACGACCGGGCCGGGGTGACCGACGGGCTCAGCGCCAAGGTGGCGACGGTGGAGCGGTACCTCGCCGAGGAGTGATCGGTGCGGGGGGAATCGGTGCGGCGGGACGGCCGCGCGAGGACGGCCGTCCCGCCGTAGACCTCCGGTCAGCCGGCCGGGGTCGGCTGCGAGCCGTGTCCGGAGTGTTCGGCCCGGCCGGTGCGGCCGGCCCGGACGCCGGCCCGCCCGGTGAACAGGCGGTCAACCGCGAAGGGGCCGGAGCCGAGCACGGCGATCGCGAGGAACGCCCAGCAGAACATCACCGAGGCCTCGCCGCCGTTCTGCAGCGGCAGCAGCGCGTGCTCCTGATGGACGGTGAAGTACGCGTAGGCCATCGAGCCGGAGCAGAGCAGCGCCGCGATCCGGGTGCCGAGGCCGGCCAGCACCAGTGCCCCGCCGACGAGCTGGATCAGGGCGGCCCACCAGCCGGGCCACTGCCCGACCGGGATGGTGCCGCCGCCCTTGGCACCGCCGAAGACGCCGAAGAGCGAGGCGGCGCCGTGGCAGGCGAAGAGCAGTCCGACGACGACCCGAAAGGCCGTCAGGACGACGGGGCGGGCCGAATCGAGTGCCTGTTGAACGGTGGTCGGCATGGGGACGTGCCTCCAGTGGGGGGAGGAGCGGGGACGGAGAAGAAGTAAGGTTAGGCTTACTGGCACATATTTGACAATACTCCGTCAAATCGACCGTACTCGAAGCACTGGTCTAGACCTCCCTTCTTTCTTGACCGATCGATCTGGATATGACTAGGGTTCAGGTATGGCACGGACCAAGGAATTCGACCCTGACGCGGCTCTCCAGTCGGCTCTGGAGCTGTTCTGGCAGCGTGGCTACGAGGCCACCTCGATGGCCGACCTGGTCGAGGGGTTGGGGATCGCCCGCGCCAGCATCTACGCCACCTTCGGCAGCAAGCGCGAGCTGTACCTGCGCGCGCTGGAGCGTTACGGCGAGCAGTGCGACCCGGTGCTGCTGGCCGAGCTGTCGCAGCCCGGTCCGGTGCTCCCGGCCGTTCGCGCCCTGGTCCGCCGCTATGCGCGGGAGGCCGGCGAGGACGGCGACGGCGGGCTCCGGCGCGGCTGCTTCGTCACCAACACGGCGGTCGAACTCGCCCCGCACGACCCGGGCGCGGCCCGCCGGGTGGCGGCGAGCCTCGGCCACCTGGAGACGGCGCTGACGGCCGCGCTGGTCCGCGCCGAGGCGCAGGGGGAGCTGCCCGCGGGGCGTGACCCGCGTGCGTTGGCGCGGATGCTGCTCGTGCTGCTCCAGGGGATGCGGGTGATCGGCAAGGCGGGCGACGGCGCGGCCCGCCTGCACGACGCGGCCGAGCAGGCGCTCGCGCTGCTGGACTGAGTCCGTCCCGGGCGGCCGGTGGCCGCCGTTTTCCCGGTCCTGATTCTGGATCGAGCGGTCAATATAGTGAGGGGGGTTTGTGGTGGAACCACTGTCGTTACGGCTGGACCCAGTGCGGTTAGACCCAGTGCGGTCGGACCCGGTGCCGCCGGATCCAGTGCGGTCGGACCCGGTGCGGCCGGGTCCTACCCGGCCGGGCTCCGCCGGGCACGGCTCCTCCGGACGCGGCTTCGCGCTGCTCGGCGCCGTCCAGGCGGTGCTGATCTTCACGATCATGATCCTCTCCGTCCCGCTGCCCCTGGTCGCCCGGGAGTTCGGCCTCGGACCCTCCGGCGTCCTGCTGCTCAGCGCCGCCTACGGGCTCTCCTTCAGCTCGCTGCTGCTGCTCGGCGGCCGGCTCGCCGACCGCCACGGCGGTCGCCGAATGCTCCGCGCGGGCCTCCTGCTGCTCGCCGCCGCATCGGTCGCCTCCGCCGTCGCCCCCACCTACCCGCTCCTGCTCGCGACCCGCTTCGTCCAGGGCGTCGGCGCCGCCCTCGCCGCCCCGGCGGCGGTCGCGGTCGTCAGGGCACTCCTCCCGCAACCCGCCGCCTACGGACGGGCGATGGCCACCTGGGGAGGGCTCTCGGTACTCGGCGCCACCGCCGGCAACCTGCTCTCCGGCGCGGTCGCCGCCTGGGCCTCCTGGCGCTGGCTGTTCGGCGTCCCTGTACTCGTCGCCGTCGCCGGGCTCGCCCTCTCCGGCCGGCTGCTGCCGTCCGCCGGGCCGGTGCCGGGCGCCCCCTCCGCCCTCGACGTGCGCGGCGCCGCCCTCGCCACTACCGGTGTCTGCGCGGCCAGTTACGGACTCGTCGCGGCCGGCGAACACGGCTGGGGCGCACCGACCGTCCTCGGCCCGCTGGTGGTGGGCGCCGCACTGCTGGTCGCCTTCGCCGCCGCCGAACGCCGCACCGCCGATCCGCTGCTGCCGCCCGGCTTCCTCGCCGACCGCCGGCGGGCCACCGCCCTGGCCGCCGTCATGGCGACCGCCGCCGGCACCGCGCTGACCTTCCTGCTGCTCCCGCTCTACCTCCAACAGGTCCGCGGCTGGGGCGTGCTGGCCACCTCCGCCGCCTTCCTCCCGTACGCCGCGGTGCTGCTCCTGGCCGGCCGTCTGGCCGCGCCGCTCACCGCCCGGTACGGCGCCGCCGCCGTCACCGCCGGGGGTCTGGCGGTGGCCGCCGCCGGACTGGCCCTGCTGGCCGGCCTCGCCCCCGCGACCCCGTACGTCACCGGCCTGCTGCCCGGGTTGCTCCTGCTGCCCGCCGGGGCCGGCCCGGCCTTCGCCGGTGCGGCGGTGCTCGCCACCCACGGCGTCCCGCCCGACCGCACCGGCCTCGCGGCCGGGGTCCTCAACACCGCCATGGAACTCGGCCCCACCACCGGCGTCGCCGCCCTGATGGCGCTCGCCGCCACCCGACCGACCGAGGTCGGCGGCTACGCCGCCGCCTTCGCGGCCGCCGCGGCGGGGCTCGCCCTGACCGCCGTGGCGGTCACCTCCCTGACCCGCTCCACCCTTTCCGAGCACCCGCTCAACCACACCGAGGAGTACTCCGCATGACCACCCGTGCTGCCACCCGTACCGCCGCCCGTACCGCCGCCCGCTTCGTCGACAAGTCCGTCCTGGTCACCGGCGGCGGCACCGGCATCGGCCGCGCCGTCGCCCTCGCCTTCGCCCGGGAGGGGGCCCGCGTCGCCGTCGCCGGCCGCACCGGGAGCTCGCTGGCCGAGACCGTCGCCCTGATCGAGAAGGAGGGCGGCACGGCCGTCGCCCTCGTCGGGGACGTCACGAAGAGCGCCGACGCCGCCCGCCTCGTCCAGGAGACCGTCGAGCGGTTCGGGGCGCTGGACGTCGCCGTCAACAACGCCGGCATCCTCGGGACCCCCGGCCCGCTCGCCGACGTCGAGGAGGAGGACTGGCAGCGCCTGGTCGACACCAACCTGACCGGCACCTGGCTCGCCATGAAGCACCAGATCGCCCGGATGCGCGCGAACGGCGGCGGAGCCATCGTCAACGTCTCGTCCAACCTCGGCACCCACATGCGCTTGCCCGGCCTCGGCGCCTACGCCGTGACCAAGGCCGCCGTCGCCACCCTGACCCGCGCCGCCGCCCGCGACCACATCGCCGACGGCGTCCGGATCAACTCCGTCAGCCCCGGTCCCGTCGAGACCACCATGTCCACCCGCCCCGGCGAGAACGCCGCCGACAAGGCCGACCGCATGAAGGCCCAGGTCCCCGCGGGCCGGGCCGGCGCCCCCGAGGAGATCGCCGCCGCCGTCCTCCACCTCGCCTCGCCCGAGTCCGCCTACACCGTGGGCGCCGACCTCGTCCTCGACGGCGGCATCACGGCCTGACGGACCTCGGGCGGAACGGTCGGGCCACCCAGGCGTTCCGCCCGAGGTCCGTCGGCGGCGCGGTCACCACGGGGCGGACGGCGTTCCGTCGGGATCGAGCCCGTGCTGCCAGGGCGGAACCCGGCCCGCGTCGGCCCCCGGGCCGGCGCGGACCGTGGCGACCTCGAGGAACGCCTCGCCCGAGTCCGCGGCCCTCAGCAGGTGCCGGCGGGCGCCGACGGCGGCGCCGGCCGACGCCCGGCCCGGGGCGTGTCCGACACGGCCCGCCGGGCGCCCTCGCGGCCGTGTCCGTGACGAACGGGTTCCACGGAAGCAGGACGCCGCCGTACCGCCCGGAGACCGGGCGGTACGGCGGCGTTCGGAAGCGCCCGGGGTCAGGCCGCGAAGTAGCCGCTCAGGTCGGCGACCACGTGCGTGGAGCCCCAGTGGTTGAAGAGCGTCACCCGGCCGTCCACCACCGGGACGACGACCAGGTTGGCCCTGGTCTGCCCGGCCGTGAAGTTGAGGTTCGACACGTCCGGGCGAGCCGTGCCGTGCGGGTGGACGATCAGGTGGCTGCCCGCCGTCGGCTCGGTGACCGTGACGTTCAGGACCACGGCGGTCACCCCGGTCGCCGGGACCCCCTCGATCGCGGTCACCGGCACGCTGACGATGTCGCCGGCGCCCACCGTCCCGGCCCGGGCGCCGACACCGTTGCGGGTGTCCAGCAGCCGGACCGGGGTGGTCGGGGAGAAGGCCGAGCCGGAGTCCCCGTAGTAGCCGGTGACGTCGGCGATCAGGTCGACCGAGCCCGCGTTGTTGCGCAGGTCGACCTTCCCGTTCACCACCGGTACCGTCACCAGGTTGGCGACGATCTGTCCGGCCTCGAAGTTGAGGTTGGAGACGCCCGGCAGCGGCCGTCCGTCCGGGTAGACCGTGACGTGGCCGGGCCCGGTCGGGTTGACGGCGGTGACGTTCATGACGACGGCGGTGACGCCGGTGGCCGGGACGCCCTTGACGCCGGCCACCTGCAGGGCCACCACGCCGCCGGGGCCGACCCGTTGGGCGGCGGCGCCGGTGCCGTCCCGGGTGTCCAGGAAGCGGGCCGGAGTGATCGGCGTCAACGCGGAGCCGGTGGCCCCGTCGGTGTAGTAGCCGGTGACGTCGGCGAGCAGGTCGACCGAACCGGCGTTGTTGCGCAGGTCGACCTTCCCGTTCACCACCGGTACCGTCACCAGGTTCGGGACGATCTGTCCGGCCTCGAAGTTGAGGTTGGAGACGCCCGGCAGCGGCCGTCCGTCCGGGTAGACCGTGACGTGGCCGGGCCCGGTCGGGTTGACGGCGGTGACGTTCATGACGACGGCGGTGACGCCGGTGGCCGGGACGCCGTTGACGCCGGCGACCTGCAGGGCCACCACGCCGCCGGGGCCGACCCGTTGGGCGGGGGCGCCGGTGCCGTCCCGGGTGTCCAGGAAGCGGGCCGGAGTGATCGGGACGAACCGGCTCCTGGCCGGGGCGTCGGCGGCGGTGACGGTGAAGGCGTTGGGCAGCGAGACGCCGTAGACGTCGTCGAGCTGGATGCCGTAGCTGCCCGGGGCCAGGCCGTTGGTGTCGAGCAGCACGTCGAGCGCGGTGCCGTCGGTGTTCACGGAGAGCGTCGACATCATCGGCCTGCCGGAGGAGCCGTTGCCCACCAGCTTGGCCCTGCTGCCCAGGTGGAGCCCCTTGCCACGGATCACGGCCTGGACCCTCGTCCCGGTGGCGCCGCTGGACGGGCTGACCGAGGTCAGGGCCGTCGTCGGCCGCGGTGTCGGGCAGGCGGAGTCGCAGACGCCCTGCATGCTGTACTCGACCGGCGTGCCCGCCGTGGCACTGCTCAGGACCAGCACGGCCTGCTCGGCCTGCGAGTCGGAGGAGCACCGGCCCCCGAAGGCCCCGTAGTTGGTGCTGCACTGGTAGCCGTAGTCGCCGGTCCACCGGGAGTCCCGAAGCAGGCGAAGATGCGGGATGTCGCCCGGCCCGGTGGCGCTGCTGGTACCGACCACGTTGAAGGACTGCCTGGCCTTCATGTCGATCACCGCGCAGTAGGCGCTCGAGTCGTCGGTGAGCACCCCGCTGCGCTGCGGGAAGCCCTCGACGGCGACGGGGTTCGCGGCGCATTCGGGCGCCCAGCCGGCGGCCGTGTGCAGCTTCCAGGTGTCCACGCTGGCGTGGATCGGCTTGTCCTTGTACCCGGAGGCGAGCACGATCGCGGTGTACGAGCCGGCGCCGGTGAGCGGGCAGGCAGTGCCGAACTGGGTGCAGAGCGGCTTGGCCTCGCTGTCGACCACGCCGAGCAACGCGTTCGCGCCGTACGGGCCGTCCGAGGTCCGGACGCCCAGGGTGTACTTGTCGCTGCTCGCGGCGGTGACCCGGACGCATCGGGCGTCCAGCGCCGAGGTCAGGTCGAAGGAGGTGCCGGGGCCGCCGACCCTGGTCGAGGCCGGGGTCAGGCAGTTGGCGCCCGGCGAGATGTCGCGCCGGACGAGCTTGTACCCGTCCGCCCCGCCCCAGCCGTTCAGCAGCGCGGTGTACGGGACGTTGGCGGCCAGCCGGCAGGTCTTGGCCGAGTTCTGGGCCGAGATCCCCGTGCAGACCGGGTCGCCGGCCGCGTCGACCACCGACACGTCGGCGTTGAGCTGGTTCCTGAGATTGGTGTAGTCGACCATCTCGGCGGTGGAGTGCTGGTTCGCGGGCAGGAACAGGCAGGCCTGCGGCGCGGCTGCGGTGAGCTGGACCTCGACACCCCAGGTGCCGTCGAACCCGCTCTGCGGCCAGGCGGTGCAGCCACCGGCCTCCTCGGTCCGGTGGACCACCAGCCCGTAGGCCTTGGAGGGCGTCCCGGTCAGCACCGCGCGGAACGGGGCGATACCGGTCAGCTTGCAGACGGTGGACGCGGTGCCGATCTCGCACTGCTTGCCACCCGAGGCGTCGACGACCTGGCCGCCGACCGCCGCGCCGTCGGCGGGCGGCCGGTTGAGCAGGTAGACGCCCTTGCCGGACGCGGTCGGCAGGGTCAGGCAGAGCTGCTGGCCCGGCCCGCCGAAGGTACCCGTGGCCGGACCGGCCGTCAGGCCAGTGTCGTTGGCCGAGATGCAGCCCCGGGTCTCCCTGGCCGAGTGGAAGGCGATGCCGAACGCGCCGACCGGGGGCTTGTACGCGTCCACGGCCCATGTGTAGTCACCCGGCGTCAGGTCACAGACGCCCTGTGCGCAGGGTCCCCCTTGCGAGGTGCCGTCGGCCGCGAACAGCCCGCCGGAGACGGAGCCGTCGTTCTTGACCGGGGCGAAGTCGTACCGCGCGGACTCCGGGACGCGCAGCGTCCGGCACCGTGCGGCGGAGGTCAGGTCCGGGGAGACGCCGAACGCCTGGGGCTCGACCGGCGTGCAGCCCTCCGGGCGGGAGAGCCGCGCCGCGGAGACGCTGTACGTCTGGGCCGCGCCGTTGTAGCGCTGGACGGTGATCCGGAACGGCGCGGGGCCGGTGAGCCGGCAGTCGGGGTAGGTCCCCTTGCCGCAGACCTGGGCGCCCGTGGCGTCGTAGACGACGGGGGTGACGCCCGGCTGGGTGGCATCGGTGCGGAGCATGTCGCCGGCCACGAGGTCCTGCACCCGGTAGCAGTCACCGGCCGAGCCCAGCGCCAGGGAACCGTTGAAGACGGTCGGGGAACCCAGGGCGAGGTCGGTGGCGCCGACCGTCCGGCAGGCCGTGGTGGACTGCAGCGGCAGGTACGAGAGCGCGACACCGGTCGGCGAACTGGTGACGGTGCCGACCCTGAGCGTGTACGTGCCCGCCTGGGTGGTGGCGCATCGCAGTGCCTGACTGCTGCCCCAGCTCGGGCCGACCGGGTCGTCGCAGCTCACGGTGGTGCCGTCCGGCGCGACCACGGTCGGGATGATCGATCCCTGGGCGGCGACGATCTGCACGAGCAGCAGGTCCTTCTGCTGCGGCAGGGTGAGGCTGAAGGCGGCGGTCGCGCTCACGTCGAGGGTGCAGCTCACCACCGTGCCCGGCTGCAGCGCCGTCGGGCACGGGCCGCTCGGGTCGGCCTGCCGGACCTCGCGGGCGAGGGCCTCCTGGTCGGCCTTCTGGTCCGGCGCGGCGGCCGGGGCGCCCGCGGTCGGAGCTCCCGCGGCCGGGCCCGCGGTCGCGCTCGGGCCTGCGCCCGGGTCCGCCGGAGCGTCCGCCTGCGGCGCGGCGGCCGCCGTCGGCGCTGCCCCTACCGCCGAGGCCGGTGCGGCCTGGCCCACCAGCGAGGCCAGGACGGCCAGCAGCAGAGCCCCGGAGGCGGCTGCACGGCCGCCTCCACCTCGCTTCCGCTGTACTCGTCTGCCGATCGGCAGCACGTTCATCTGCTCCCCCCACCTTGGACAGGTCGCGCTCACGAAAAAATCACACATGTGATCGAGCGGGCGGAGTCTAACGGGGCGTACACGCATCGTGCCATCGGATTCCAGCCCGTCGGCCAGCCGGTCCCGCACCCGCACTGACGCAGCGTCGGGTCCCCGACGGCGGGGCGCACTCGGGGCCCCTGTGGCGGGAAGGTGTTCGAGGCCCTGCCGGGCGAGGCGGGCAGGCGTGAAGGGGCTTCGGGTCCTCGCCTCGCCCGGCCGGGCCGCCGGGCGAGGGCAGGGGGCCGCGCGGTGGGGCGAACGACCCCGGCCGCGCCGCGGCTACGCCGACAGTGCCTCGTCGTCCTCCGCCGGCGCGCAGGCGGCGGCGAGGTCGTCGAGGGAGAGGTCGAGGGCGTAGGCGAGCGCGGCGACGGTGAAGAAGGCGGGGGTGGGTGCCCGGCCGGTCTCGATCTTGCGGAGGGTCTCGGAGGAGATGCCGGCCGCCGCCGCCACCTCGACCATGCTGCGGGCGCCGCGCGCCTCGCGGAGCAGGGCGCCGAACCGCTCGCCGCGGTCGCGCTCCCAGGGGGTCAGTGGGGTCCTCACCATGCGCCAATACTAATACCGCCGCAACCGTGATAGATATACCGGTATAAGAATTGGTTGAATGGATCGAGGGGATCAGCAGCATGGTCGAGCTCAAGTCGGAGGCGGCGCTCGCGGCGATGCGGGAGGCAGGACGGGTGGTGGCCGACGCGCTGGCAGCCGTCGAGGCGACGGCGGGCGTCGGGGTGAGCCTGCTGGAGCTGGACGGGGTGGCGCGGGAGGTGCTGCGCAAGGCCGGGGCCACCTCGCCGTTCCTCGGGTACCGGCCCTCGTTCGCGCCGGTGCCGTTCCCCGCCGTGATCTGCGCCTCCGTCAACGACGCCGTCGTGCACGGCATCCCGGACGGCTACCGGCTGCGCGACGGGGACCTGGTGAGCATCGACTGCGGGGCCGTGCTGGACGGGTGGGCGGGCGATGCCGCCGTCAGCTTCACCGTCGGGGCGGCTCGGCCCGCGGACCAGGAGTTGATCGACGCCACCGGGCGGGCGCTGGAGGCGGGGATCGCCGCGGCCGTGCTCGGCAACCGCACCGGCGACATCGCGCACGCGATCGCCAAGGTGGCGCGCGGGGCCGGCTACGGGCTGCCGGAGGGGTTCGGCGGCCACGGCATCGGGCGGCGGATGCACGAGGATCCGCACGTGCCCAACGAGGGCCGCCCGGGCCGCGGGTACCCGCTCAAGCCGGGACTGGTCCTGGCCATCGAGCCGATGCTCACGGCCGGCGGCCGGGACGATTACGACACCGACCCGGACGGCTGGACGCTGCGCACCACCGACGGCAGCCGGGCCGCGCACATCGAGCACACGGTGGCGATCACCGAGGACGGTCCCCGCATCCTCACCCTGCGGTAGGCCCGCCCGGTGGCCCCACGACCCGGCCACCGCGTGCTCCCCGGGCCGGCCGTGGCGGTGGCCCTGGCAGTGGCGAAGGCCCTGGCGGCGACGGACCCCGGCCCTGGCGGAGGCCCCGGCCCTGGCAGCGGGCGGAGGCCGTGACGGACGCCACGCGCCGCTGACACCGCGTCCGGAGTAGCGTGCGGACCATGACCGATCAGGACTTCACGGTGCGGGTCACCGTCCGCGGCTACGAGACCGACGCGCAGGGCCACCTCAACCAGGCGGTGTACCTCCAGTACGCCGAGCACGCCCGCTGGGAGTACCTCCAGTCGGCGGGCGTGCGTCAGGCCGACCTGCTGGCCAAGGGGATCGGCCCGGTGGTGCTGGAGACCACGGTCAAGTACCGGCGGGAGCTGCGCGCGGGCGACGAGGTGGACGTGAGCTGCCGGTTCGTCTGGGGCGGCGGCAGGACCTTCGAACTGGTGCAGGCCATCACCCGGACCGACGGGGTCCTCGCCGCCGAGGTGACCTGTGTCGGGGGCTTCCTGGACCTGACCGAGCGGCGGCTGGTCGCGGACCCGCGCGAACCGATGCTCGCGCTGGCATCGGACCCGGGGCTGCTCGGGCTCTGAGCCCCGCCCCCAAGCCCCGCCTCTGTGCCCCACCCCCCCCGGGCCCCGCTCCCGCTCCCGCCCCGGCCGCCGGGCGTGGCGCCACCCGGGCGGCCCCACGGAGGGGCGGCCCGGCGGGCGGTCGCCGCCTTGTCGGCCGACCCTTGAACGAGGTGGCGTCCGGCGGGCCGGTGCGCAGGGGCTGGAGGTGGGCGAGGTGATCGGTGGGGTCCACCTGGAGGCGCAGTGGCGTCGGGAGGCGCTGCGGACCAACCTGTGGTTGGTGCCGATGCTGGAGGTGCTGCTCGCCGCGCTTCTCTTCCTGCTCACCTGGTCCCTGGACCGGGCGGCCTACCGGGGCGACCTGTCGCTGCCGACCTGGGTCATCAGCGGCACGGCCGACGCCGCCCGGCAGATCCTCGCCGCCATCGCGGCGGCGCTGATCACCGTCGTCGGCGTGGTGTTCTCGATCATGATCGTGACCCTGACGCTGGCCTCCACCCAGTTCGGGCCGCGGATGCTGCGGACCTTCATCCGGGACCGCAGCACCCAGCTCACCCTGGGCACCTTCGTCGGGACGTTCGTCTACGCGGTGCTCTCCCTGATGGTGATCGGACCGTCCTCGCACGGCGACTTCGTCCCGCACCTGTCCATCACCGTGTGCATGGGCCTGGTGCTGGCCGACCTCGGGGTGCTGATCTACTTCATCCACCACATCGCCACCTCCATCCAGCTGCCCCGCGTCATCGCGAACATCGCGGCCGAGCTCTCGGCGGCGATCGACGCGGGCGCAGGCGAACCCGCCCGCGGCGGCGGCGTCGAGCGGGGGCCGCCCGAGGCCGAACTGCACGCCCGGCTGGACGCGTCGGGGGCCGCCGTCCCGGCGCCGGCCAGCGGCTACCTGCAGTTCGTCCGGCACCGCACGCTGGTCCGCATGGCGTCCGAGCTCGGCGCCGTGATCCGCCTGGACCAGCGACCTGGCCACTTCCTGGTGCAGGGGCACCAGCTCGCCACGGTCTGGCCCGCCGAGGCGGCTGACGAGGTGTCCCGGAGTTTCGCCCGCGCCCACATCACCGGCCCGACCAGGACGCTCGCCCAGGACATCGCCTTCGCGGTGGACCAGCTGGTGGAGATCGCCATCCGGGCGCTGTCCACCGCGGTGAACGACACCTTCACCACCCTGACCTGCATCGACTGGCTCGGTGAGGGGCTGTGCCGGATCGCGTCGCGCTGGCAGCCGGACCCGGTCCACCGGGACGCGGACGGCTACATCCGGGTGATCGCCACGCCGGTGAGCTACGAGCGGCTGGTGGAGCGCGCGTTCGAGAAGATCCGCCAGACCGCCCACGGCATGCCCGCCGTCCTGATCCGGCAGCTCGACGCCCTGGCGGAGATCATGGTGGAGACCAGGACCGAGGAGCAGCGCCACGTGCTGCTCCGCCAGGCCGGGATGATCGAGCGGCTGAGCGCGGAGTCGGTGGCCGAGCCGGCCGATCGCGAGGACGTGCACCGCCGCTACCTCGCCGTCCTCGCCGCGCACGCGAGCCGCACCCGCCGGGGCTGACGCCCGGCCCGACCCCGGCCACCCGGGTC
Source organism: Kitasatospora sp. RG8 (assembly GCF_017813315.1). Lineage (NCBI taxonomy): Bacteria > Bacillati > Actinomycetota > Actinomycetes > Kitasatosporales > Streptomycetaceae > Kitasatospora > Kitasatospora sp. RG8. Next base: position 60,850 of record NZ_JAGIYX010000021.1, on the reverse strand, counting down.
CCGGCCGCGTGGGTAACGGCTGCGCGCCCCCGGCGGCGACGGTCATCCCGGTGGCGACGGTCACCCCGGGGACCAGGTCACCCCCGGTTCCGCGGCACGTCCGGTCGCCAGGCACGTCCGGTCGCGAGGCGCCCCCGGTCCGAGGCACCCGGGGCCCGGGAACCCTCCGGGGCCGAAGCACCCCGGCGCCCGGCCGACCCCGAGGGTGGCCGGGCGCCGGAGCGCCGATGACTTGACGGACCCTACGAGAGCAGGCCGTTGTAGTCGGGGAGCTTGAACGTCCGGTCGGCGTGGCCACCCTCCAGGTCGGTGGTGTTGTTGCCGACGTTGGCGATGATCGTGTAGCCCTCCGCCTCGACCGCGGCGCGCTGGGCGGTCTTGAAGTCCTGCACCGGCTGGAACAGGTCGTCGAGGTCGCGGCCGTGCAGGCCGTCCACCGGGTACCCGGCGCGCTGGAGGGCGCAGCGGGTCAGCGAGTCGATGAAGTCCGGACGCGCGGTGATGAAGACGACCGAGACGCCGCGCGAGTGCGCGTAGGTCGCGAGCTCCAGCGAGGCGCCGATGGCGGGCTGGCTGAAGGGGTGGAAGTGCGTCTGGAGCGTCGTGTTGTCGATGTCGAACACGATCGCCGGGCGGACGGCCGCGCCGGGGCCCGAGGTGCGCTGCTCTATGTAGGCGCGGGCCGGGGCGAGGGCCGCCCGGACGTCGGCCAGCCACTGGCTCTCGGTCACACCCGCTGCGGAGAGCGGTGCCGCGGCCGGAGCCGGGACCGTCGCCCGGGCGACGGCGGGTGCCGAGTGGGCGGGGGCGGCGGCCGCCGCCGGGCCGGCCAGGCCCGCGAGGAGTGCGCCGGCCAGAACAACGGGGGCGGCTGCTCTGCCGACCAGTCTCATACCTGCCACCGGGGAGCCTTTCTGTCATGGTGTCGGAAGCCGCGAGGTGACGAACACGACGCGGCCATGGCAAATCTTGCACACCGTTAGGTCCCGCAACAGGACTCTTGCTTACCGACAGGTAACAATCTTCTGTGCATCCGGCGAGTGAACTCCGCGGACACCGCGCGGAGCCGGCCCGGTGCGACGGAGACGGCCCGGTCAGCCGAGCAGTCGCAGCCGCGTCGCAGCGACGCCCAGCCGGATGCTCTGGCCCCAGGTGAGCTCCAGCGCGTCCGTCTCGATGCCGTCGCCGAAGGCGACCAGGCGGTCCGACTCGACCGTCAGCACCAGCTGCCGGCCGGCGTCCAGCACCCCGTGCACCCGGCTGGTGCCGGTCGCGGGGGAGGGCCACGCCTCGCGGACGAACCAGGCGAGCGCGGGTGCTGCCGCCTCGGGCAGGGCGAGCGGTCCGCCGCGCTCCAGCCAGGCCGACCGGCACCAGCCGGTGGCGCCCGTCCCGGTGCCGATCAGCACCCCGGAGGAGGCCTGCGGCTCGCCGGAGTCCGGCGGCCCCGCGGAGCCCCGCGGCCCGGGCGAGCCCGCGGAGAGCGGGGGTGTCTCCGCGGCCCCGGCCCCGGCCCCGGTCACCGTCAGCCGGTACCGCGCCGTCTGGTGCCCGGGCTGCCCGACGTACACCTCGTTGAGCGCCAGCAGCCGCTGGGTGTCGTCGGCGACCGCCTCGACCATGGTGCGCTCCTCCAGGTGCCGGGAGCCGCTGCGGGCGACGGCGGCCGGGAGGAGGGCGGGCAGCGCGTCGGCGCGGTGGCGGACCAGGACGCCGGGGTTGCGGCCCGGGTCGGCATCGACGCCGATGACCGGCTGGCCGTCGAGGTACTTGGCGACGTTCGCGACCAGGCCGTCCTGGCCGACCACGACGACCACGTCCTCCGGTTCGAACAGGAACCGGGGGAGGTCGGCCCGCTCGACCCGGGTGCGCCGCCAGTCGAGCGGGACGGCGGCCGCCGCGCGGGCGAGCGCCTCGGCCTGCCGGTGGTGGCGGTGCTCGACCTCGGCGACGGAGCGGCCGCGGGAGGAGAGGAAGAACGCGGCCTGCCCGGGGGTGCCGTGGTGGGCGAGCAACTCCTCGTACTCGGTGCGGCGGTGGACCAGGACGGCCCGGGGTGCGAGCGTCACCGCTCACCCGCCGGGCCGGCGAGCTTCGCGAGCAGCCCGCTGAGCAGGTCCGGGGTGAGGGTGACGCTGTCGATCCGCGGCAGGTGCTCGGCCAGCCGCATCAGGGCGAGCGCCCGCAGCACGGCCGGGTCGGCCTGCTGGTGGGCGGCGAGCCAGGCGGCCTCGGCGGCGGCCTTGGCCTCGCCGAGCGCGCGGGCGGCGTCGGCCTCGGCACCGGAGAGCGCGCGGGCGGCCTCGGCCTCGGCGGTGGCGAGCCGGGTGCGTCGCCCGGCCTCGGCGTCGGCGCGGACCCGGTCGGCGACCGCCTCGTCCTCGGCCTGAAGACGCGCGTTGGCGCCCTGCTGGGTGATCAGCTGCTTCTCCCGCCGGGCCAGTTCGATCCGGTTGGCGAGTTCGTTCTCGGCGATGCCGCGCTCGTGCTCGACGGCGACGGCCCGCCGCTCGAAGGTGGCCCGGTCGGCCTCCTGCTGGACCAGTTCGCGGGCGGGGGTGCGCAGGGCCCGTTCGACCTCGGGCTCGGGGCGCAGCGCCACGACGCGGACGGCGATCACGGCGAGCCCGGTCTCGGTGATCCGGGGTTCGGAGGCGAGTCCGGCGGCCATCCGGTCGCGGACGGTGCTGACGCCGTCGACCAGTGCGGCGGCGAGCGGAGTGCGGGCGAGCAGGCCCAGCGCGTGCTGCTGGGCGGTCTCGGTGAGCAGGGTGGCGATCTGGTCGAGCGGCGCGGCGCGCCAGGCGCCGGTGTCGGGGTCGATGCCGAAGTCGACGCGGGCGGCCGCGGTGGCGGGTTCGGTGATCCGGTAGGTCAGCGTGGCCTGCACGGTGACGTCCTGGAAGTCGGCGGTGCGGGCGTGGAAGAGCATCGCCAGTTCGCGGTCGTCCACCGGCACCTCGGAGAGGGCGGCGGTGAGCGGGCGGAACCAGAAGGCGAGGCCGGTGCCGTCGTGGGCGACCTTGCCCCGGTCGAGGTGGCGGATGTGGGCGGTGGGAACGGCGCGCAGGTGGCGCAGTCCGAAGCGCCGGGTGATGTCGGCCATGAGCGGGACCCCTTTTCGTCAGTGCGACGATATTGCGCGCGCGACGATCTCGTCAAGATGACGAAAAGGGGTTTCCGGACCGGTGCCGGGCGCCGTGGGAGGATCGGCGGGTGCTGAGGATGCGAACGAACACACGGCGGAAGCGGCACCAGGGGGCGGGCCGCGCCCCGGCGGCCCTCGCGGCGGCCCTCGCGCTGACCGCCCTCGCCGCCGCGCCGCCCGCCCGCGCGGCCGACGGCGCCGGCCAGGCGTTCACCATCACCGACCCGCGGATCACCGAGTCCAGCGGCCTCGCCGCCAGCCTCGCCCACCCCGGCGTCTACTGGACGCACAACGACAGCGACGACGGCCCCTACGTCTACGCCGTCGACTCGCAGGGCCGCACCGTCGCCACCGTCACCCTGCGCGGCACCGAGCCGCGCGACGTCGAGGCGATCTCGCTCGGTCCCGACGGGCGGCTCTACGTCGGGGACCTCGGCGACAACCTCGGCGGCAAGTGGTCCGAGGTGTGGATCTACTCGTTCGCGGAGCCCGCCGAGCTGCGCGACCAGTCCGTGGACGTGATCCGCTACCGGGTCCGTTACGAGGACGGGCCCCGCGACGCCGAGGCGCTGATGGTCCACCCGGTCACCGGCCGGGCGTACATCGCCAGCAAGAAGCAGGGCGGGGGCGGCCTCTACGAGGGCCCGGAGAAGCTCTCCACCGCCGGCATCAACACCTTCCGCCGGATCGGCGACGTCCCGTGGGTCACCGACGGCGCCTTCTCGCCGGACGGCACCCGGCTCGTCCTGCGCGGCTACCTCTCCGCCGGGCTGTACCGCTGGAAGGACGGTGCGCCCACCGAACTCGGCCCGCTCGCCGCGCCGCTGCAGCGCCAGGGCGAGTCGGTGACCTTCACGGCGGACGGCCGGTCGGTGCTCTACGGCACCGAGGGCAAGGACAGTCCGGTCTGGCGGGAGCCGCTGGACGACGGCCAACTCCCCGACACCGTCAAGCCGCTGCCGTCCGCCCCGCCGTCGGGCGGGGCCGGGGCGCCCCCCGGCCGGGCCCCCGGCGCCTCGCCCTCGGCGGGTTCCGCGGCCGGCTCGTCCGGCTCGTCCGGCTCCGCGGACGGTCCGTCGGACAGCGCCGTGGGCGTGGTGGCCGTCCTCGCCGTGGTGGGTGCGGTGCTCGGGCTGCGGAAGAAGCGCCGGTCAGACTGACGTGCGCTCATCAATCCGGTCGGGCGGCCCGAACGGGCGTGGGCGAACGATCCTTGTCGGTGCGCGGGGTTGCGGCGACGGCGTGACCGACCGGCCGGAATGAGGCGAATCTGTCGCAGACTTGTGACATTGCATGGCCAACACCCGCCCCACGGGGGGTTTTCGTGGACGTAGTGTTCCGGCTATGTCACGGAAGAGCCGCCGCATCGCCCCCCCGGATCAGGGCGACACCTGGATCCCGCGTCCCCGGCGCCGCGAGACGCCGCTCGGCCTGCTGGGCCATGCGGTGAAGTTCCTCGGCTACAGCACGCTGGCCGGCGTCCTGCTGGCGGGGGTGGCCCTGCCGGCGGCGGGCGCGCTCGGACTGTCCGCCAAGAGCACGGCGGACAGCTTCGACAGCATTCCCGACGACTTCAAGACCCCGCCGCTGAGCCAGGCCTCCCAGATCTTCGACGCCCAGGGCGTGCTGATCGCCAAGGTCTACGAGCGCGACCGCACGGTCATACCCGCCGACCAGATGTCTCCCCTGATACGCCAGGCCCAGGTGGACATCGAGGACGCGCGCTTCTACGAGCACGGCGCGGTCGACCTCAAGGGTGTGCTCCGGGCCGTCACCAAGAACGCCGAGAGCGGCACGGCCGTCCAGGGCGCCTCGACGCTGACCCAGCAGTACGTGAAGAACGTCAACGTCGAGAAGGCCGGCGACGACCAGGCCGCCGTCCGCGAGGCGCAGCGCAAGACGATCGGCCGCAAGATCCAGGAACTCAAGTACGCCATCAAGCTCGAAGAGGAGCTGACGAAGGACCAGATCCTCTCCAACTATCTGAACATCACCTTCTACGGTCACCAGGCCTACGGCATCCAGGCCGCCGCCCAGCGGTACTTCAGCAAGGACGCCAAGGACCTGACCCTCCCCGAGGCGGCCACGCTCGCCGGCCTGGTGCAGAACCCGTCCCAGTACGACCCCAAGACGCACCCGGTCGCCGCCCAGAAGCGGCGCGACACCGTCATCGACAAGATGGTGGAGAACAAGCACCTCACGGCGGCCCAGGCCAAGGAGGCGAAGGCGGCCCCGCTCGGCCTGCGCTACAAGGAGCCGCAGAACGGCTGCATCACCGCCAACGCGGGCATGGGCTTCTTCTGCGACTACGTGCGCCACGTGGTCAAGCAGGATCCGGTGTTCGGCAAGACCGCCGCCGAGCGGAAGAAGCTGTGGGACCAGGGCGGTCTCAACATCTACACCACGCTGGACCCGCAGAAGCAGGCCGCCGCGCAGGCCGCGGTGACCAAGAAGGTGTTCGTCTCCGACCCGGTCTCGGCGGCGATGACGATGGTCGAGCCGGGCACCGGCAAGATCCTGGCGATGGCCCAGACCCGCCCGTACGGCCTGGACCCGGCAAAGAACGAGACCGTCGTCAACTACAACGTGGACGCGGGGATGGGCGGCGGCAACGGCTTCCAGCCGGGCTCCAACTTCAAGCCGATCGTGGCCGCCGCCGCGCTGGAGGCCGGGCTCCCGCCCACCCAGCAGTACCCGTCGCCGAACCGGATGGACTGGCCCACGATGTCCACCTGCTCGGGCAACTGGAAGAACCTGCAGAAGGGCCGTAAGGAGGGCTCCGTCCCCAACGAGTCGGCCAGTGAGGTCGGCCCGTACCAGCTGAAGCAGGCGATGGCGCTCTCGGTCAACACCTACTTCGTGCAGATGGAGCAGGAGATCGGCCTCTGTCCGGTCAAGCAGATGGCCAACAAGCTGGGCATCGCGACCAAGGCCAGCGGCGACCCGCTCCAGGAGCTGCCCGCACTCGGCCTCGGCACCCAGGAGGTCAGCCCGCTGGTCATGGCGAACGTGTACGCCACCTTCGCCGCCCGGGGCACCTACTGCACGCCGGTCGCGATCAACAAGATCACCACCGTGGACGGCCGGGACGTGCCCGTCACCCCGGTCAAGTGCGGCCAGGCGATCTCCGAGAACACCGCCGACGTCATCAACACCGTGCTGCTCGGGGTGACCGAGAAGGGCACCGCCCGCGACCTGGGGCTGGACGACGGCCGCCAGATCGCCGGCAAGACCGGTACCGCCGACGAGAAGAAGGCCGCCTGGTTCAGTGGCTACACCCCGTCGCTGGCGGCGTCGGTCTGGCTCGGCGGACCGGCCAAGGGCGTGCCGATGAAGGACATCCGGATCGGCGGCAAGTACTTCGAGGAGATCTTCGGCGCCACCGGCCCCGGACCGATCTGGGAGATGGCGATGAACCAGGCGGTCAAGGGGATGCCGGAGGAGACCTTCCAGACCGTCTACATCCCGGACCCGCCGCCCAAGAAGGACCCGAGCGCGAGCCCGGGCGGCTCCGGTCCGAGCGGCACCGTCGATCCGGGCGGCAGCCGGCCCGAGACGGCGCCGGGCCGGACCGGCGGCGGCCGGACGCCCGCACCCGGACGCCCGCGCAGCGCCCCGCCGACCGACCACACCGACGACAACTGACGCGCACCCGCCGACGACCGTGCCCCGGACCACCCGCTCTCGCGGTCCGGGGCACGGTCGTCAGGCACGCTCAGCGGCTGTTCAGTTGACGCCCTTGGCGGCCCAGAAGTCCTGCCGGGCCAGGATCGTGGTGTCGGTCTGGTCGGTGAAGAAGCCGTCCACGCCCTGCTCGTAGAGGTACCTGGCCCAGCCGATGGCGTCGCCGTACGCGTTGGGGTCGGTGCCGCGGCGGTAGTCCAGCGGCAGGAAGCCGTTCTCGTTGCGCACGGTGTACGGGTGCAGCAGCAGCTTGGCCGCGTGCGCGTCGCGCACCAGCGTGGTCGGCGGCAGGAGCTTGCCGCTCGCGTCGACCGGCGCGATCAGCTGCGTGGTCGGGCCGATGCCGTGCGCGAACGAGGCTATCCAGCGCAGCCCCTCCGGCGTCACCAGGTCGGCCACGGTCCGCTTGTCGCCGGAGAGCACGAAGTCGTACGGCTGGCTGGTCGGGCCGCTGAGCAGCTGGATCCGCGGATTGTCGACCAGCTTCGCCAGCCGCTGGAGGCTGCTCGGCTCGAAGGACTGCAGGATCGCCCGCCCGCGCTTGCCCGCCAGGCCGGTGCGGCGCAACTCGTCCGCGAGGCGCTCCTCCAGCGGCAGGCCGATCGAGCGGAAGTAGCTCGGGTGCTTGGTCTCCGGGTAGAGCCAGACGTCGCGGCCCAGCTCGCGCCCGCGCTTGCGCGCGAAGTCGGCCAGCTCGCGGAAGGTGAGGATCTGCCAGCGGCCGTCGTACAGCGTGTTGCGCTGGCGCTGCTGCGGGAGGCGCTCCTTGGCCCGCAGCGTCTTCAGCTCGGCGAGCGTGAAGTCCTCGGTGAACCAGCCGGTGAGCGGTGCACCGTCGATGGTCTTGGTGGTCTTGCGCCCCGCGAACTCGGGGTGGTCGGCGACGTCGGTGGTCTCGGCGATGTTGTTCTCGTGCCGGATCACCAGGTGGCCGTCCTTGGTGGGCACCAGGTCCGGCTCGATGACGTCCGCGCCCAGCTCCAGCGCCAGCTCGTAGGAGCCCAGGGTCTCCTCCGGACGGTAGCCGGGGGCGCCGCGGTGGCCGATGACCAGCGGGTGCGGCAGCCGGTCCAGACCGGTTCCGGTGCGCACCGGCGCGCGGGTCCCGGCCGGCGCGGCGACGGCCGCCCGCTCGTCGGAGGCCTCAGGCTGGTCCTCGCCGGGCGCGGCGAACGCCTCGCCGGCGCCGGCGGCCAGCGCGGCCGCGCCCAGGCCGGCGACGCCGGTCGCGCGCAGGAACCGGCGGCGGGAGGAGTCGGCGCCCTGCACGGGTGCTGCCGGGGTGCTGCCGTCGAGCGGACGGTACGTCATGAGTGCTCCTTGCCCGCGCTGATGGCGCGGCGGTGGTGGCCGGGATGGTGGCGGCCGCGGTGCTGCCGGTCGCGGCGGTGCTCGTCGCCCGCAGACTAGGAGCAGTGACCCGCGGCCGGGTGGCCGACGGGCGAACTGCGGATAAATTCGCGTCGTTCCTCCGCGCGGCCGCGGGGTTCCACGGCCGGGCGCCGCCGGGTTCGTGCGCGTGCGTGCGTGCATGCATGCGGGTGCGTTGCGGCGGCCGTCGGAGCTCCGGTGCCCGTACGGCTGCCCGGCGCCCGGCGCCCCGCGCGCACGGTCGGCCCGCGCGGAGCGGCTGCCGGCCCAGGTCGCGGGCCCAGGTCGCCCGCGTGGGTCGCCCGTGTGGGAACGCCGCCGGGTTCCGCGGCCCCGTGACCGGCGCTCCCTATGCTGTGGGCCATGCGCAACGGGGGAGCAGGGCAGGGGGGTTCGCGGGTGGCGATCGCGGGGCTGGTGGTGGTCGTCGGTGCGACGATCGCGGCCGTCGTGGTGGGCAGCACGGGGCAGAAGCCGGCCAGCCCGGTCGGGCGGTGGACGAGCGGTTCGGCGGTGCTGGTCCTGGAGGAGGGCGGGCGGCTGGGCGCCTCGTTCCTGCCGGCCACGCTCTGCGGCGGGGAGACGCCCGTGCCGGGCTCCGTGCCGGGTTCCGGGGCGGGCGTGCGGCCGGCCGAGGGGACGTGGCAGGAGTACCGCAGGAACTCCCACTACGGCGTCGAGGTGTCGGTCGAGGGCCGCGCGCAGCCGTGCGTGCTGGACCTGAGCGCCTTCACGGCCCAGGGGACTCCGAGGCTGAAGTCGTCCGGGGCGGACGGGCTCCTGTTCAGCCGGGGCTGACCTCGCCCGGGGCCCCTCCGTCCCGCCGTTGCCGGGGTGCCCGCGGCCTCCCCCGGGCCGGGCCGTCGGCCGCCCCGGGGTGGGCCCGGTCCGCGGCGCCCCGACGTGCGCCCGGTAGACGGCGTCCCGGGGTGGGCCCGGTCCGAAGCCTCCCGAGGCGCGTCTGGTCAGAAGCCTCCCGAGGCGCACCCGGCCCGCGGCCGGTCAGAGCCCGGCCAGCAGCTTCCGGCCCTCCGGCCAGTCCCCGAGGCCGGACGCGGAGTTGAGGTGCCCGTGCGGGCCGGTCTCGACGTACTGCGCGCCCCACGCCTCGGCGAAGCCCCGGCCGCGCTCCGGGGTGACCCAGGGGTCGTCCGGGCTGTTGACCACCACGGCCGGGAACGGGAACGGCTCCCGGGCCACCGGCCGGAACCCGAACAGCTCGGGGACGTCGGCGTTGTCGATGTCGGCGGGCGCGACCAGCAGCGCGCCCCGCACGACGGCGGTCCGCTCGGCCGGAACCGAGGCCACCCAGCGGGCCACCGTGGCGCAGCCGAGGCTGTGCGCGACCAGGACCACCGGACCGTCGGCCGCCGCCGCGGCGACCGCGGCGTCGACGGCGGCCACCCAGGCCTTCGGCTCCGGGTGGTCCCAGTCCTCTTGCTGGACGCGCCGGAACGCAGCCGGGTCGGCCTCCTCCCAGCGGGTCTGCCAGTGCTCGGGGCCCGAGCTCTCGTAGCCGGGCAGGACGAGGTAGGTGACGCGGTCCGCCATGGGTGCGGACTCCCTTCGGATGGGCGGTGACCTGGGCACCTGGAGTTTAGGGCCCGGCCCGGCAAGGGGGCGCGCGTGGTCGTGCGACAGCGCACGCGCCCGGGCCCGGCGCGCGCGGGCGCTCGTGCGCTGCGGCGCGCCCGGTGCGCCCTGTTGCGTCGGCGCCGCCGGGTGCGGGAGGTTGTTCCCCGGCCCGCACCGGTCGCCACCGAGGCGGGCCCGCACCATGTCTGACGGTCGATCATATGGAGGGATGTCGGCGATGGCATCGAAGATCCTGCTCGTCACCGGTGACGCCGCGGAGTCGCTGGAGGTGTTCTACCCCTACCAGCGACTGCGCGAGGAGGGCTACCAGGTCGACATCGCGGCACCGGCCAAGAAGCGCCTCCAGTTCGTGGTCCACGACTTCGTGGACGGCTTCGACACCTACACCGAGAAGCCCGGCTACACCTGGCCCGCCGACCTCGCCCTCGCGGACGTCGACCCGGCCGAGTACGTCGCGCTGGTGATCCCCGGCGGCCGCGCGCCGGAGTACCTGCGGAACAACCCGGACATGCAGCGGATCGTCCGGCACTTCTTCGAGGCCGACAAGCCGGTCGCGCAGATCTGCCACGGCCCGCTCGTCAGCGCCGCCGCCGGGGTGCTCTCCGGCCGGCGCAGCGCCGCCTACCCGGCACTGGCGCCGGACGTGGCCGCCGCCGGCGCGGAGTTCGTGGACGGCGAGGCGGTCGTCGACGGCGTGGTCGTCTCGGCCCGCGCCTGGCCCGACCACCCGGCGTGGCTCCGGGCGTTCGTCGAGGTGCTGCGGGTGAAGGCCCCGCTCTCCTGAGTCGACCCGGCGTGACCGGATATGACCTGGCCCGGCGTGCCCCGGCCTGGCGTGACCGGATATGACCTGGCCCGGCGTGCCCCGGCCTGGCGTGACCGGATATGACCTGGCCCGGCGTGCCCCGGCCTGGCGTGACCGGATATGACCTGGCCCGACGTGCCCCGGCCAGCCCGACCGGGCCTGCCTGATCCGGCCGGCCCCCGTTTTGCAGGTGAGCCTTCCGTGCCCCGCTCCCCGGCCTGCGGGAGCGGGGCACGGCGTTCGCGGCACCCCGGGGGTTCTCGGGGGTTCTCAGGGTCGCGTTCGACCTGAGGGGGAGGGAACCGACGGAAAATGATGAGACCTGGGTCTGAGGCGTTCCGGACCTGGGGCCGACGACTGCTTTGCGTCCGACTGCCAGAGTGTCAGCTGTCAGGAGCAGGGCGGTAGTTGTGGGGAGGCCGCCCGTTTCGAACACGGAAGGGGTGGCGGCATGTCCGGATCGGCACACGAGCAGGCGGGACGCACGGTAGGGGAGCGCGCGGGTGGGACCGCGCGCGAGTCCGCGGGTGGGAGCGTGCGGGTGCGGCGACGGCGCGGGCCGGCGCTGCGCACCGCGGCGGCCGTCCTCGCGGGCGTGGGCCTGGTGGGCGCTCTCGCCCCGGTGGCCGCCGCCCACGGCGCACCGCCGTCCTCCTACGGGTTGACGGTGGCGAGCGGCGCGGGCGGCGACGTCACCGGCGAGGCGGTCAGCGGCGGAGCGGGCGCGCCGGCCGGCGGAGCGGATGCCGTGGCCGACGCCGGCCGGGACGTCGACCGAGGAGCCGGCCGGGGCGGCGTCGACCCGGCAGCCCTGGACGCCGCCGTGCGCGGCCTGGTGAGCCCCGGTGGCGCCTCCGCCACGCTCGGGCGGGTCAGCGAGCGGGGCCGCACCGTCTGGAAGGGCGCGGCCGGTACCGCCGACCTCGCCACCAGCGCCCGGGCCTCGGCCGACGGCCGGTTCCGGATCGGCAGCGTCACCAAGACCTTCGTCGCGACGGTGCTGCTCCAGCTCGTCGCCGAGCACCGGCTCGGCCTCGACGACCCGGTCGAGCGCCACCTGCCCGGCCTGGTGCCCAACGGCGGGCAGATCACCGTGCGTCAGCTGCTCAATCACACCAGCGGTCTCGCCAACTACACCGACGACCCGGCCTTCTCGTTCGAGGAGGACACCGGCACCCTGCAGCAGTGGCTCAGCACCGGCCGCTGGCGCTCCTACCGGCCGCAGGAACTGATCGCCATCGCCGCCAAGTACCCGCCGTACTTCGCCCCCGGGCAGGGGTGGCACTACTCGAACACCAACTACATCGTCGCCGGGCTGCTGGTGGAGCGGCTCACCGGCCGCACCTGGGGGGAGGAGGTGGAGCGCCGGATCATCCGCCCCCTCGGCCTGACCGGCACCTCGATGCCGGTCGACTCGCCCTTCATCCCCGGCCCGCACGCGCACGGCTACTACAAGCTCGCCACCGGCCCGGCGGACGCCACCCTGCTCAACCCGAGCATGGGCGGCGCCGCGGGCGCCGGGATCTCGACCACCGCCGACCTCACCAGGTTCGTCTCCGCCCTGCTCGGCGGGCGGCTGCTCGGCCCGGCCGAGCTCGCCGAGATGAAGCGGACCACCCCCCAGAGCGGGCCCGCCGAGTACGGCCTGGGCCTCCAGCGGACGACGACCCCCTGCGGCGAGTTCTGGGGCCACGGCGGCGGCATCCCCGGCTACAACACCCTGCTGTACGGCACCGCCGACGGGGGCCGGCAGTTCGCGGCCTCGGTCAACCCCTACGACATGTCCGACCTGCCCGCGACCAACGCCGCGTTCGAGACCCTGGTCGCGACAGGCACCTGCGGCGGCCGCCCGCCGGCCGCCGCAGGGCCGCTCGCGCCGCCCGCCACGGCCGCCATACCGTCGGCCGCCGGCCCGGCCCCGCTCCTGCTCGGCTGAGGGGTGGTCGCGCCGAGCGCCCGGGTGCGATCATGACCGGCACGTGATGGCCGGACGTCAACAGGAGGAAGAAAGGTATGGACGAGACATGGCAGAGCCGCTGATCGCCGCAGTCGGGGGCCGGGTGCCGTCCGTCGACCCGACGGCCTTCGTCGCGCCCAACGCGGTCGTGGTGGGCGACGTGACGGTCGCCGCCGGGGCGAGCGTCTGGTACGGCGCGGTGATCCGGGGCGACGCCGAGTCGATCACGGTCGGCGCGGGGAGCAACATCCAGGACAACTGCACCCTCCACGCCGACCTGGGCTTCCCGTTGGTGATCGGCGAGCGGATCTCGGTCGGGCACAACGCCGTCCTGCACGGCTGCACGGTCGAGGACGACGTTCTGGTGGGGATGAACTCGACGGTGCTCAACGGCGCCCGGATCGGTGCCGGTTCGTTGGTGGCGGCGGGTGCGGTGGTACCGCAGGGCATGCAGGTGCCGCCCGGATCGCTGGTGGCCGGCGTCCCGGCGAAGGTCCGGCGCGAGTTGACGGAGGAGGAGCGGGCCGGGATCAAGATCAACGGCGAGGGCTACCGTCTGCTGGCCGACGGGCACCGGGAGATCGCCCCGGTTGCCCCGGTTGCCCTGGCCGGACCGGTCGGGCAGACCGGGCAGGCCGACCTCCCGGCCGAGTAGCGGTGACGGAGGCACAGTGAGCCGGCACGCCGCCGCCCTCCCCGATCGTCATCGGCGGGGCGGCGGCGCGGTGGGCGGGGGATCAGGCGGGCGCACCCGCCCCTGTGTGGTCCGCCCGCCCGGCCGGCTCCGGCAGAGGGGCGGTACCCGGCCCGGCCACCCCTGTCACCCCAGCCACCCCTGTCACCCCAGCCACCCCTGCCACCCCAGCCGCTCCTGCCACCCCGGTCGGCTCGTGCCCCGCGCCTCCCGGGTCTCCCGCAGCACCAGGGCGCCGACGGTCGGCGGCCCACGCGACCAGCGCGATGGCCGCCCCGGACGCGGCCAGCCCGGAGCCGACCAGCGTGGGCGAGGTCCAGCCGAGCCCGGCGTCCAGGGCGAGCCCGCCGAAGTAGGCGCCCTGGGCGTTGGCCAGGTTGAACGCCCCCTGCACGGTCGCGGAGGCCAGCGTCGGCGCGCTGCGTGCCTTCTGCAGCACCAGGGTCTGCACGGCCGGGACGATCGCGAAGCCGAACAGCCCGATCAGCACCACCGTGACGGCGGCCGACCACGCGGCGTGGGCGGTCACCGCGAAGAGCGCCAGGGTGGCGGCGGAGAGGAGGAAGGCGGCGCAGACGGTCGGCCGCAGCGCACGGTCGGCGGCGAACCCGCCCAGCACGTTGCCGATCGTCATCCCCACACCGAACAGCGCCAGCACCAGCGTCACCGAGCCTGTCGCGTACCCGGAGACCTCGGTGAGCAGCGGGGTGATGTAGCTGTAGCAGGCGAAGAACCCGCCGCAGCCGAACACCACCGTGGCCAGTGCCAGCCAGAGCTGACCGCTGCGGAAGGCGCTCAGCTCGTGCCGGAGCCCGGACTGCGCGGGGGAGGGGAGCTCCGGCACCAGCCGGGCGATGGCGACCGTGCCGGCCGCCGCGATCGCGACCACCACCAGCATGGTGGCCCGCCAGCCGAGGTGCTGGCCGAGCAGGGTGGCGGCGGGCACCCCGACGATGTTGGCGACGGTCAGGCCCGAGAACATCACGGCGACGGCCCGGGCCCGCCGGTGCGGCGCGACGAGCTCGGCGGCCGCCACGGCCCCGGCGCCGAAGAACGCCCCGTGCGGAAGGCCGGTGATCAGCCGCGCCACGGCCAGCGACCAGAAGTCGGGCGCGACCGCGCACAACAGGTTGCCGGCCGCGAACAGTCCGGCCAGCGCGACCAGCACCGCCTTGCGGGGCCGGCCGGCGGCGAGCGCGGTGAGCAGCGGGGCGCCGATCACCACGCCGATGGCGTAGGCGGAGATCAGCCACCCCGCCTGCGGGATGGAGACGTGGAGGTTGTCGGCCACCTGGGGGAGCAGCCCCATGGCGGCGAATTCGGTGGTGCCGATGGCGAACGCGGTGACGGCCAGGGCGACCAGCGCGAGTGGCAAGGCGGAACTCCGGGGTGACGCCCGCACGAGGGCAGGGCTGAGCGGTCGTCGGCACGGTCGTCGGGCCGACGGGACGAGGGGATGACGGGAGGACGAAATGACGCGGGAGCGTGGCGGGAGACGCGAGGGACGTCGGAGGGTGGGGCCGAAGCAGGAGGGCGAGAGCGCGGGAGGATGCGAGGGCGGGAGAGGACGCGGGAGCAAGGGCGAAAGGGATTAGTTCGTCCGAAATCCTAATCCGATCGGATGACGCTCCCGCGTTGTCCCCATGTCGCAACGGTGACGGGCGGGGGTCGCCAGCCACGCCCCCGCGCGCGAGACTGGGGGCATGTGCCGCAGTATCAAGACGTTGAGACCACCCGTGACGCCCGACGCCTCCGAGGAGGACTTCCGGGCGGCCGCGCTGCAGTACGTGCGGAAGGTGTCCGGGTTCCGGGCACCGGCGGCGCACAACCGGGAGGCCTTCGACCGGGCCGTTGACGCCGTCACCGAGGCGACCGCCAGGCTGCTGGAGGAGCTGGAGGTCCGTGGCGCGTCCGCCCGGACCGCGCAGGCCTCCGCCTGACCGGACGGCGACAGGAAGCGGTCGGCCGCGACACGGCCGGTCCTCACCAGTAGGAACAGGAGGTCGGCGATGAGTCCGGCGGACCGTTACGCACTCACCTTCCCGGGCACGCCCGGTACCCAGGCCCCGCAGGACGTCGTCGTCGTGACGCGGACCAGCACGACCGGTCCCGGCGGGCATCCCGTCTACGAGGACGCCAGCGGTATCGTGCGGGCGGAGATCAGTGACGCGGGCGAGGTCCGGATGCTCGCCAGCGGCGGCCACCAGTCGCCGCACTTCCCGGTGCACGCCCAACCGCTCCCGTGACCGGTGCCCCACTCCGGTCCGCACCTTCGGTGGTTCGCTCCCGTGGCGCACCGCCGTCCGGCAGAATCGCCGCATGACCACAGCGCGCTGGCAGGGCACGGTCATCGCCGAGAGCGATGACACCACCGTCGTCGAGGGCAACCACTACTTCCCGGCCGAGTCGGTCCGCACCGAGTACCTGCGGCCCTCCGACACCACCACGGTCTGCGGCTGGAAGGGCACCGCCGAGTACTACACCCTCCACGTCGACGGCGAGGTCAATGCCGACGCGGCCTGGTACTACGCCGACCCCGAGCCCGAGGCGGCGCACGTCCGCGGCCGGATCGCCTTCTGGCGCGGGGTGGAGGTCACCGGGTAGCGCGTACCGTGGCGCCCGACCGGGTAACGGCAGGGCATGGCAATATTCAGAAGGCCGAGGCGCTCCGGAGAGCCGGACCCCGCCCCGGGACACATTGCCGACGAGCTGGCCGAGCTGGTCGAGGAGATGGAGAAGCCCGACCCGGGACCGGCCGAGGGCGGCGCGGACTGGCGGGTCGCCGAGTACGGGGCCGAGCGCGGACGCCGCCGGGCCGCGGAGCTGATCGCCTCGGTCGCCAGACGGCTCGGCACCGGCAGCCGGTCCGCCGCGAAGGGCGCCGCGCGCGGCGGCCGGACCCTGGCCGACCAGCTGATCCAGGCGGCTCCGCGCATCCCGATCCGGAACCTCGCCACCCTCCGGTCCCAGCACCCGACGGCGGCCGATCCCGACGCGCTGGCCAAGCTGCTGATCCTCGGTGCAGCCCGCGCGTCCGCCGCGCTCGGCGCCGGAGTCGGGGCGGCGGCGATGCTGCCGGTTCCGCCCGCGATGCCGGTGGAGATCGCCGCCGAGACGCTCGCCGTGGCGGCCGTAGAGATCAAACTGATCGCCGAACTGCACGAGGTCTACGGCGTCCCCGCCCAGGGCACCGCCACCCACCGGGCGTCGGCCTACCTCGGCGCCTGGGCGGGCCGGCGGGGAATCAACGCGACGACGCTGGTGAAGCCGGCCGGGTTCGCCGCGATGGCGCTCGGGGGCGAGGTCCGCCAGCAGGTCCGCAAACGGCTCACCCGCAGCACGTTGCGCCGCCTGCCGACGATGATCCCGCTGTTGGTCGGCGCGGGCCTCGGCGCCACCATCAATCGCCGCGACACCCGCAAGGTGGGCCGGGCGGTCCACAAGGACCTGCGCTCCCGCCGCCCCGCCGACGGCGCCTACTGGTCCGCCGCGGCCCCGGCCGTGCAGGGGGAAACGGCCCCCTGAAGGAGGACCCGCACCAGCCGGGTGCCGACGGGAGGGTCAGGCCGGCCGGCTCACCGGGGAGGACCCGGGGAGAGTCAGGCCGGCCCGGGGCAGCCGGAAGGGCCCCGGGCCTCGGGCCCGGGGGAGTGGTCCGCGGGAGGTCCCTGGGCAGCCCACGCCCCCCGGCGCGGGTCCGGTGTCGCACGGACTGAGCGTCGCGCGGGCCGACCGCTGCACCGGCCGACCGCCGCACGGGCACACCGCCGCATGGGCCGACCGCTGACGGGGACGGGCGCCGCACGGGCACGCCGCCGCACGGGCCGACCGCTGCAGGGGACGGCCGGGACGGCTGCCGCATCGACCGGCCGCCGCCCTGGCCGGCCGCTGCGCAGGCCCGGGTCAGACGCCGGGTGCCTGCGGGGCGGCGGCTCCGCGGCCGGCCTTGACGGCGTTCACCATGGCCTGGTGGATCGCCCGCGCGGTGATCTCGTCCGCCGCCGGCACGGGGCTGCCGGACACGGTGTACCAGTCCAGTGCGCCGGTGTACTGCACGGTCAGCCGGGCCTCGCCGTCCACCCACGTGGTGTGTACGGTGAGGTCCCCCGAGATCGGGCCGACCTCCGCGGTGGTGACACCGCCGGGGCCACTGATGATCGACTGGGTGGTCCAGGTGGCCCATGACATCCGGGGATCCCCCGGAGGCCCGGTCGGCCGACCGCCCTGCGCCGCTGCTGCGCCCTGCTGCTGCTCGCTCATGCGCCAATCCTCCCCCGCCGGTCCGCCGCCGATGCGGCAGCGACACCAGCGGTCGCGGAGGCCGCCCGTGCGCCGGGCGGCCTCGTGGAATTCGTTCGTCGCGGACGGTCAGCCGCGCGCCTCGGGTTCGTCCCGGGGCTCGCCCTCCGCCTGCGAGGTGTCCTGCGCGTGCAGGTTCTGCATCGAGGTGATGCCCTCCTCGGGGTCGGCGGCGCGGACGTCCTCCTCGCGGTCGACGCTCACCTCGGACCGTGCGCTCATGTCGGTCATCGTGGGCTCCGTCTCCTCGGCCGGACCCGGGCACGTCCGAGTGCACCGTGGACGGGTGGCGCCGGGCGGACGCCGGACCGGGGTCTCTGTCTCGCCCTTCCAGCCTGCCCCCGAGCCCGCCCCGAGGCCAACCGGGGCCCGGGAACATTGCCACCGCGGGTAGCGCGGCCCGTCCGCCGTCCGCCACGTGCCCCGCGCCGTCCGGTGACCACACGGGCCGAGAGCCGCTGTCCGCCGACCGCTGTCCGCCGACCGCTGTCCGCCGACCGCTGTCCGCCGTCCGCTGTCCGCCGTCCGCTGTCCGCCGTCCGCCGTCCGCCGTCCGCCGGCCGTGGGGCCCGCCCCGGCTCACCAGGTGACCGGAAGCTCCAACAGCCCGTGGATGAGCGAATCGGTGCGGAAGGCCGGCTGGTCGTCCGGTGCCGCGAGCCGCAGCCCGGGCAGTCGGCGGAAGAGCGTGGCGAGCGCGATCTGGAGCTCGGCCCGGGCCAGCGGCTGGCCGAGGCACTGGTGGACGCCGAAGCCGAAGGCCAGATGGCGCCGGGCGTCCCGGTCCACGTCCAGCTCGTCGACGGGTCGGTTGCCCGGGGTGCCGAACAGCTCCTCGTCCTGGTTGGCGGTGGAGAGCATCGCGATCACCCCCTCGCCGGCCCGGATCAGGGTGCCGCCCAGCTCCACGTCCTCCAGGGCGAGCCTGGGCAGGCCGGTGTGGACGATCGTGAGGTGGCGCAGGAGTTCCTCGACGGCCCCGGGGAGCGCGGCCGGGTCGGCCAGCCGGGCGGCCTGCCCGGGATCGCGGAGCAGCAGGAGGGTGGAGAGCCCGATCATGTTGGCGGTGGTCTCGTGCCCGGCGAACAGCAGCAGCATGCCGGTGGAGGCGATCTCCCGGAGCGAGAGGTCGTCGCGGGCGGCCAGCCGGCTGAGGATGTCGTCATCGGGCTGCCGCCGCTTCCGCGCGGCGAGGCCGCCGAGGTAGTCCAGCATCTCGTCCTGGGCCCGCGCGGCCTCCTCCTGGGCGGTCGTGGTGCTGATCAGTGCCCGGCTGAGGTCCTGGAACAGCTGCCGGTCCTCGTAGGGGACACCGAGCAGCAGGCAGATCACCAGCGAGGGCACCGGCAGGGCGAACCGGGCGACCAGGTCGGCGGGCCCGCCGGTCCCGGTCATGTCGTCGATGGCCTCGTCGACGATCTGCTGGATACCGGGCCGCATCGCCTCCACCCGCTTGACCAGGAAGTCCCCGGTGACCATGCGGCGCAGCCGGGAGTGTTCGGGGTCGTCGAGGCGCAGGAAGCTCGGGTTGGCGGCGGCGATCTCGCGCCGCCCGGGGACGAGGCTGGGGAACTCGGGCCGGCGGGCGTCCGCGCTGAAGCGGTGGTCGGAGAGCACCGTGCGGACCTCGCGGTAGCCGGTCACCAGCCAGCACGAGGAGCCGTCCAGCAGCTCGGCACGGCTGACGGAGCCGGCCCGGGCCGCCGCGGTGTAGACGGGCGGCGGGCTGAAGGGGCAGCGGCTGTCGTGAGGTGCGGGGAGCAGCATGGCGGGGGCGGTGGGTGTGCTCGTCAAGGTGGGATCTCCTTGCGTGGGGGGGGTGACAGCCGGCAGCTGGTGACGGCCGGAACCGGGCGGATGACGGAGCGCGTGAGCGCGCGGCTGCTACGCGCCGCCGTCGTCCTCGGTGACGGTGATCGCGCCGCCGGGGCAGAGCGCGGAGGCGAGTCGCACGTCGGCGTACTGCGCCGGCGGCAGGACGGTCAGGCGGAGTCTCACCAGGCCGTCGTGGTCGCCCTGTTCGAAGACCTCCGGCACGGTCAGGACGCACTGGCCGGAGCTACAGCAGCGGGACGGGTCGACGCTCACCTGCATGTACGGACACCTCTCCGTGGTGTGGCACCGGTTCACCCGGGCCGGCCGCCCCCCGCTGATGTCAACCTAACCGTCGTTCTGTCGCACACGAAGAGTGGTTCGCCGCTTTCGGGCAAAATGGCCGATTCCACTCTGATGGTCAAAGTCCAAGGAGTGAAAGATGTTTGAGGCTTCGTCAGAACACCTGTGCGGGTCGGCGGCTGGGGCGGGGGAGTGCCTCCGCAGTGGCGGCGGGACACCGCCGCCGGCCCGGTCCTCCTTTGCCGAGATGCTCACCCGCCCGGAAGGCGAACGTCTCGCCGGGTGGATCGCCGAGACTGTGAGCTCGGGTGCGCCCGGGTACGGAAGTCCTCCGGGACGACGCTCCGTTACCGTCGTAGCCGTCCGTCCCGACAAGTCCGTCCCGGCAAGTCCGTCCCGACAGGCTCGGTTTGGGGAGCCCGTCCTGGCGCGCCCGTCCCGGGGAGCCCGTCCT
Organism: Kitasatospora sp. RG8; assembly: GCF_017813315.1. Lineage (NCBI taxonomy): Bacteria > Bacillati > Actinomycetota > Actinomycetes > Kitasatosporales > Streptomycetaceae > Kitasatospora > Kitasatospora sp. RG8. The sequence goes on along the minus strand of NZ_JAGIYX010000021.1, from coordinate 40,727 downwards.
GACAGGCCTGGTCCCGAGAGATCCGTCGGTGTCGGTGGGACTTCGTTCGGTGGCCCGATGACTGGAGAGACGATCGGACAGCGGGCCCACGAAGCGGCGACGGCAGATGCGGCTCTGGCGGTGGTGGAGCTCGATGGGGCACGTCAGTGGCTGGCCGCCGCCGGGCCCGAGTTGGTGCGCCCGCTCGCGGCGGAGGTCTGGGTGTTCGATGAATCGTTGTCCCGGGTCTTGCTGGTGCAGCACCGGTGGCGGGGGCTGGTCCCGCCCGGTGGGCAGGTGGAACCCGGCGAGACTCCCCGCGAGGCTGCAGGGCGCGAGCTGTTCGAGGAGACCGGAATCCGGGCGGAGCTGTTCCGGGAGCCGGCTCTGGCAACCGTCCGTTCCTATCAGTCGGGTGCTCCCGTCACGTTCGGGCTGTCGTATGCCGTGGTCGTCGATGCGGATGTGCCGCTCGTCGCGGAGACGGGGCAGCCGGCGAGGTGGGTGGGCCTGGAGGAGGAGTGGGACGGCTGGTTTGCCGCGGACCGGGCTCGAATGCGCCAACATGCGGCACGGTTCGCAGCGCAGTCCGACCGGCTCCGGGGAGCGTGACCGGGCCGCCTGGCCTTGATCCCTTCGGCCGGCGACCGAAGTCTCATCCGCGCGCGCCGAGGTACGCCTCCAGCTCGGCGGCCCCGCTCAGCATCGCCCGACCGCGGGTGGAGAGCCGGGTGTGCCAGTCGAGCAGTGCGGCCTCCAGCGGCTCCAGCCCGCCGGCCGCCCGCACCTGGGTGATCAGTGGGGCGATCTGCTCCAGAAGGTAACCGCCCCGCCTGAGTTGGTGGGCCAGCCGGGCATCCCGGACGTCGGCCTCGTCGTAGACGCGGTACCCGGTCCGCGGGTCGCGGCCCGGGCGCACCAGCCCGGCGTGCTCCCACTTGCGCAGCGTCGCGGGCCGGATGCCGAGCTTCCCTGCCAGCGGTCCGATGAACGTGCTGCTGGACCCGGACCCGGACCCGGACCCGGACCCGGACCCGGACCCGGACCCGGACCCGGACCCGGACCCGGACCCCGCCTCCGGCCGGGACCTCGCGGCCGACCCCCGTCCCGCCGCCGGCCCGGACCGTGCACCGGGTCCGGACCCGGACGCCGTGTAGGGCTCCAGGTCGCGGAGGGCGCTCTCCACGGCCTGGAGGGTCCGCCGGTCGTCGAGGAGCTGGGCGTGGCTCTCGTCGATGAGGCGGAACGCCTCCTCGGCCGAGTCCTGGTTCACCGCCCGCATGATCGCCGTCGCCGTCTGGTGGCCGTGACCGGGCACCAGGGCGAGAAACGCGCGCAGGGCCCGTGCGTGCAGCGAGGTGTAGGTGCGGTAGCCGTGGGGTGTGCGGTCGGCGGCCGGAAGGATGCCGGCCTCCTCGTAGTTCCTGACCGCCTGCGTGGACAGACCGTGCCCGCGTGCCAGATCAACCGGCCTGAGCCGATCACCGCTTTGAAGGTTTTTCCCCATGAGGCCGACGGTATCGCGGAAAAGTTTCCACCGAAGGTTCAACGATAGCGTTGAAGGCATGGCTACTGACATCAAGGACACCGTCCGTGCCGTCGAGGCAGCCGCCGTCATGGGGCTGTTCCCGGCCAGGCCCCGGCTGCTCGCGCTGGGCGAGCCCACCCACGGCGAGGACTCGCTGCTCGACCTGCGCAACGAGCTCTTCCGGCAACTCGTGGAGCAGGAGGGCTACCGGACGATCGCGATCGAGAGCGACTGCATGACGGGCCTGCTCGTCGACGACTACGTCACCTCGGGCACGGGCTCGCTCGACGCGGTGATGGAGCACGGATTCAGTCACGGCTGGGGTGCCTCCGCGGCCAACCGCGAGCTCGTGCGCTGGATGCGCGCCCACAACGCCCGCGCCGACCACGACGGCCGGCCGGCGTCGGAGCGGCTCCGCTTCGCCGGCTTCGACGGCCCGCTGGAGATCACCGGCGCGGCGAGCCCCCGGCAGGCCCTCACCGCGCTCCACGGCTACCTCTCGCGCGAGGTCGACGCCGACCTGCTCCCCTGCACCGCGGAGACGGTCGACCGCCTCCTCGGCGCCGACGACCGGTGGACCGACCCGGCCGCGATGACCGACCCGGCCCAGTCCGTGGGGCGGTCGGCCGAGGCCGGGCAACTGCGACTGCTCGCCGACGACTTGGTCGCCCTGCTCGACGCGCAGACGCCGCACCTGCTCGCGGCGACCTCGCCCGACGACTTGGACAGGGCTCGTCTGTACGGACGCACCGCGACCGGCCTGCTCCGCTACCACCACTGGATGGCCGACACGTCGCCGGCCCGCATGACCCGGCTGTGCGCGCTGCGGGACTTGATGATGTCCCAGAACCTCCTGGCCCTCGCCGCCCGGGGCCCGGCGCTCGTCCACGCCCAGAACGCCCATCTCCAGCGGGAGAAGAGCTCGGTGCAGATGTGGCAGGGGCGGGTGGAGTGGTGGAGCGCCGGTGCGCTGGTGAACGCCCGGCTCGGCGGGGAGTACGGCTTCGTGGCCACGGCCCTCGGGACGATCCGGCACCAGGGGGTGGACACGCCGCCGCCGGACACCGTCGAAGGACACCTGTACGCGCTCCCGGAGGACCGCTGCGTCGTCGACGCCCCGCGGCTGGCCGCAGCCCTCGGCGACAGGCAGCTCGCGCCCCGCGTGTCCGGCTGGTTCGGCTACGCCCCGTTCGACCCGGCCCACCTGGCCAATAGCGACGGGATGGTGTTCGTGAAGGACGTCCTGCCGGGTTGACGCCGACACCGGCCGTCCGGCCCCCGGGGCGCCTCGGACACGTGAGAGGCGCCCCGGGGGTCAACGGCGGATGCGTCCGCCTGCGACGGCCCTGGTGAGGGGCGCCTACTTGCTCTGCAGCTTCCCCAGCGGGTCGGGGCTTTCCTCCAGTGCGGTGGCCGCCGCCTTCCATCCGGTGTCCTCGGGATGGAGGGCGCTGCGCAGGAAGGCCGTGGTGAGTCGCTGGACCAGGCCGACGCGGGCGGGGTTCTCATCCGTCGTCTCGGCGGCCTCGTACCCGGGGATTCCTCCGAGCGAGTGCTCGGCCCCGAACAGCGTGAGCAGGCTCTTGTTTCCCGGGCTGTAGGTGTAGGGGTCGGTGAACCAGTCCGGTCCGCGCGTGGACAGGTGCGACTGGTCGTTGTCCCCGGCGACGATGAGAGCCGGTGCGGCCATGGTGTCGAAGGACGGCTTCATGAAGGGGAAGTGCTCGGCGGCGAACGGGGTCAGATCGTCGCCGAGGCCGGTCAGGGCGAGCAGCACGCCCGCCTTGACGCGGGGGTCGGACAGGTCCTCGCCGGGTACGGCGTCGGAGTCGAGGACACGGGCACCCAGCAGCGTGCTCGCCGACTGGGCTCCCCAGGAGTGGCCTGCCACGGCGATGCGTTCGCGGTCGAGGCGCCCGGCGAGGCCCGGCACGGAGGCTTCCAGGACGTCGAGTCCGTCCAGCACGCGCTTGAGGTCCTCGATGCGGAAGCGCCAGATCCGCGGTGTCCGGGGATCCTCGGCGGGGAGGCCGAGCGTCCTGGAGTCGAGGTGGGTGGGCTGCAGGACCACGAAGCCGTGGGCGGCCCAGAAGTCCGCCAGCGGGGCGTAGCCGTTCATCGACGAGCCGAAGCCGTGGGAGAAGACGATGACGGGCAGATCGCCGCCGGTCGCGGGGGCGGAGATGCGGACCTGGAGGTCCTCGCCCCGGTCCGGGGCGGACAGGACGACCGGTTTCGCGGACACCACCAGGGTGGGCGCGCCCGCGGTCTTCTGAGCGTTCGTGGTGTTCGAGTCGGACATGGAAGTGCCTTCCGTTCGGTTCTTCGCAGTCGTGGTGCGGTGCGGCCGGCGGTCGGTGGAGCGCAAGCCGGGAAGGGCAGGGCAGCCAAGGGACGGGGCAGGACGGGGCAGGACGGGACAGGGCAGGACGGGACAGGGCAGGACGGGACAGGGCAGCAAGGGGCGGGCCGGGAGCGGGGATCGAGCGCTTCTCGTGCCCGGAGACATCAATGCCGGGCCGAGGGTCGCGCGCTCCCCCGACCGGGGCCGGAGCGGAGGCGCGGCGGCGATCTGGCCGACCGCCCGCCGGTCTGCCATCATGAATGAAACGGAACCTTGTTCCGATTACGATACGGAACTCGGTTCCGCTTTGCAATGCCATGGAGGGAGATCGCGGTGAGCAACGACGGCCAGGGTGCGGGAAGTTCGGCCAGGTCCAACCGCAAGGACGCCCGGAGGAACCAGCAGGCCCTGCTGGACGCGGCCGCGGAGGCCTTCGTCGCCTCGGGCGTGGAGGCGCCGGTGCGCGACATCGCGGCCAGGGCCGGAGTCGGGACGGGTACGATCTACCGCCACTTCCCCACCCGGGCGGACCTCGTGATCGCCGTCTACCGCCACCAGGTCGACGCCTGTGCCGAAGCCGGCCCGGCCCTGCTGGCGTCCAGCCCGACCCCCCATGCCGCCCTGGGGCGGTGGGCCGACCTCTTCGTCGGCTTCCTGGTCACCAAACACGGCCTGGCCGCCGCGATGCAGAACGACAGCGCCGGCTTCGAGACGCTGCACGCCTACTTCCTCGACCGTCTCCTGCCGGTGTGCACCGAACTCCTCGACGCCGCCGCCGCCTCCGGCGAGATCCGGGCCGACCTCGACGCCTACCAACTCATGCGCGGCATCGGAAACCTCTGCATCGGCGCAGACAGCGACCCCCGCTACGACGCACGCCGACTGGTCGCGCTCCTCGTCGCTGGACTCCGGCAGCCGCACTGACCGTGGCGCACGCCCGGAAGCCGAGATCATCCCCTGGCGGGTCCCGGGTGCATCGGGCGTATCCGGGTCGTGCCCGAAGCCGGTCTTGCCCGAAGCCGGTCCGGCACGAACCGACGGGTCAATCGGTGTGCGTCAGGTCGGTGTGTTCGTGGGATCGGGTGAGACGCGAGGGCGCTGTGCCAGTCGGTGCGCCTCGGCCACGACCTCGTCGTCGACCTCCGACGGTGCCCTGCCGCCCCCGAAGTCCAGCATGCCGTACTCGTCGTCGAGCTCGGTGAGCCGTTCGGCCAGGGGCAGCTCGTGTCCAGAGCGCTGGTGGATCTGGAAGGCGAGCTCCGGAGGAGTCAGCCGGCCGGCCAGCAGCAGGGTCGCGAGTGCCCGTGCGGCGGCTTCCCGGCCGGCGGTGCTGCCGACCGGATGGAAGGTCAGGCCGAGCTCGCCGAGCGCCGAGGGGAGGATCCCGGGCACGTCGTAGTCCGCTTCGGCGCGTGTGCAGACGGCCAGGGCCCGCAAGGCAGGGCTGTCGAGTCCGGCAACGAGTGCATCGCAGGCTGCGGTGACGACATCGTGAGACCGGATCTCGCCGATGCTCCGGAGAACGGCGTGGTCCTGGAGCTCGTGGGCTGCGGATTCGGTGGACGACATCTCTTCATGACCGCCTCACGGGGGCGGTCGGGTCCATCGGATTCCCGCGGACCGTCCGGGTCCAAAGGGGTTCAGCAGGGCTCAGGAGAACTCGTGGGAGGTCGCGCACTCCCGGACCGTGGCCACGGTGTCGGCATCGGCGGCGTTCTTGTCGGGCCGGTAACGGACCACCCGGGCGAACCGGAGGGCGAGCCCGGCGGGGTAGCGGGGGCTGCGCTGGACGCCGTCGAAGGCGATCTCCACGACCAGTTCCGGCCGTACCCGCACGGTGTACGCGTCCCGTTCGACCTCGCGGGTGAGGAGTTCCGTGGTCTGCCAGGCGAGCGTCTCGTCGGTCAGGCCCTTGAAGGTCTTGCCGAGCATCACCCAGGGGCCGAGGCCCGGTTCGCCGGCGGCCCGGGCGCCGAGGTGGAGGTTGCTGAGGAAACCGCGCCGGCGGCCGCTGCCCCACTCGGCGGCCAGCACCACCAGGTCCAGGGTGTGGCGGGGTTTGACCTTGATCCACCCGGCGCCGCGCCGGCCGGCCGCGTAGCCCGCCGTCGGATCCTTGGCCAGCACGCCTTCGTGACCGAGCGCCAGCGTCTCCCGGAAGAAGGCCAGCGCCTGGTCCCGGTCGTCCGTCTCGGTGCGCGCGACCCGCAGGCCGGCGGGCACCGACCCGGCCAGGGCGGCCCAGCGCTCCCGGCCCGGCCGGTCCACCAGGTCCTCGCCGTCGCGGTGCAACAGGTCGAAGAAGTAGGCGCTGAGCGGGACTTCGGCCCGCAGCCGCTCCGGGTCCCGCCGGGAGGCGGTCCGCGCGGCGGTCTCCTGGAACGGGCGGGGGCGGCCGTCCGGGCCGAGCGCGATCGCCTCGCCGTCCAGCACCGCCGAGCGGACCGGCAGGGTGAGGGCGGCCTCCGTCACCTCGGGCACCCGGGCGGTGATGTCGTCCAGGCTCCGGGTGAACACCGCGACGTCCCGGCCGTCCCGGTGCACCTGGACCCGGATGCCGTCGAGCTTCCACTCCAGTGCGGCGGGGCCGATCCGGTCGAGGGCGGAGCCGACGTCCGGCGCCGAGGCGGCCAGCATCGGTCGCACCGGGCGGCCGACCTCCAGCCGGAAGGCGTCCAGCGCCGGCGCCCCGCCGGTCAGCGCAGCCTCGGCGACCGCACGGGCCGAGCCGCGGAACATCAGCGCCCGCCGCACCGCCGCCGCAGGCACCCCGGCAGCCCGGGCGACGGCGTCCGCCACCACCGCGTCCAACGCGCCTTGGCGCAACTCGCCGACCAGCACCGCCCGCAGGAACGCCTGCTCGACGCCGGTGGCCCGTTCGAACAGCCCGGCCAGCAGTCGACGGCGCCCGGCCTGCGCACCGGTGCCGTGCACCTCGGCGATGGCCTCCAGCAACCCCTCGGCCTCCCGGACGCCCAGTGAGGGCTCGGCGGCGGGCGGCGGCAGGTCCCGCAGTGCGGCCGGCCCGACGCCGGTGCGCAGCCGGTGCGACTCGCCGGAGAGCAGCGCCACCGCGGCGGGGGCCTCGGCCGGGCCGAGTTCGCGAAGGCAGTCGGCCAGCAGCGTGATCTTCGCCCGGCGGCCGGACTCGGCCGCCACGGCGCGGGAGGTCTGGGCCAGGTGACGGAGCAGCATGTGAACTCCTCGGGGCCGGGCCAGGCCGGGCAGGGCAGTTGGCGGACCTACCGGGCAGCCGGCGGACGTACGGGCGTCGGACGTGCCGGGGGCGGTGCGGCCGGGGGCACGCCGGGGCGGGCGGGGGCTCCAGCATCCGCGACCGGGTCCGTCGCGGACCGCAGGACACGCCTTCGCGACGGCCGGAGGGCTGCGCCGCTCTGGAGCGGGCCCCAGGGCGCTCTTGTCCACCCCGTCCATCTGTGGCGACCCGACGGGCCGTCATGCTGGCGCGATACCGCGCGCGGTGCACCGCCGCGCGAGAACCGTGGTCCACCCGACCCCTGGAGGCCGAGATGACTCCCCAGACCGCCGGCGCCCCCGCCACCGAGGCAGCCACCGTCACCGAGGCAGCCACCGTCATCACGACGGAGCCCGCCACTCGCTGGACCGTCGACGCGCCCGGGAGCGGTGACTACACCGCCTGGCGCGAGCTCTTCGCCGGCTACTGCGCGTTCTACCGCGTTCCGATGCCGGAGGAGAAGGCCGAACTGGTCTGGTCCTGGTTGAACGATCCGGCGCACGAGCTGGACGGCCTGCTGGTCCGCGACGCCGGCGGTACGCCGGTCGGGCTGGCCCACTACCGCCCCTTCTCCCGGCCGCTGCACGGGGCCGTCGGCGGCTTCCTGGACGACCTGTTCGTGAGCCCGGACGCGCGCGGCGGTGGTGCGGTGGACGCGCTGCTGGCCCGGCTGCGGGAGATCGCCGCCGAGCGCGGCTGGAACGTGGTGCGGTGGATCACCTCCGACAACAACCACCGGGCGCGGAGCAAGTACGACCAGGTCGCCACCCGGACCATGTTCGTCACCTACGACATGGCGCCGGACGCGGGCTGACCACGCAGCCCCGGCCCCGGTCCTTGTCCCGGCCCTCGTCCTTCTCCGGTCCCCGGGCTGCGGCCGGCCCCACGTCCGTGCCCGGCCCGGGGCGTGCCGGAGGACCCCCCGGTCGGGACTCGGAAATTCGTTCGTGTTTTCTGTTATCGACGCGCCGCCGCGAGGTCTCCCAGTTGTCGGCACCCGTACCGGCCGACCCGACACAGGAAGCGTGCCCAGGTGAACAGCGAAGACAGGACGACCATCCTCCCCGCCGCCTCCGGCCGCCGCGCCGCGGACGGCGGCCGTTCCGCGCGTCGTGCCGCAGACCGGCGTCGTGGGCGGGGCCGCCGGAGCCGCGGCCGGGGCGCCGGCCCGGTGGCGGCCGTGGTGGCCGCGGTGGCCGGCACCGGGGTGCTCGCGGCGCTCGTCGGAGCCGGGTACGCCGCGTACGGCGGGGCCGGGAGTGACCGGGACGGTGGGGCCGCGGTGGCGCTGGAGCCGCAGATCGCGGCGGAGGCCGGCGACCACGACGGCATCCAGGTCCCCGGCGCCGGCGGCTTCGACGCGACGCCGGCCGCGGCCGGTGGCAGCCCGACCGCCACCGACGAGGCTCACGCCGCCCCCGTGACCCCGTCGGCCACCGCTGCGACCACGGCCGCTGCGACCCCCTCGGCCACGGGCCCGGCCAAGCCCACCGCGACGGGTTCGAGCCCGGCCGGGTCGGCCAAGGCGAGCTCCGGCGCCTCGGCGGGTGCCCCTGCCAAGGCGTCCGCGAGCACCACGGCCTCCGCCCGGGGCGGCGGCCCGGCTCCGGCCACCGCGGCGAGCGGCACCGCGGCCGAGTACGCCCAGCAGGTCGTGGACCTGGTGAACGCGCAGCGCGCCCAGAACGGCTGCGGCCCGCTGACCGCCGAACCCCGGCTGGCGACCGCCGCCCAGGGCCACAGCGAGGACATGGCGGCCCGCAACTACTTCGACCACGCCAGCCCCGAGGGCTACCACGCCGACCACCGGATAGAGGAGACCGGCTACCGCTGGAGCGCCTGGGGCGAGAACATCGCGCGGGGCCAGAAGGACCCGGCCGCGGTGATGGACGCCTGGATGAACAGCCCGGGCCACCGCGCCAACATCCTCAACTGCTCGTTCAAGCAGATCGGCGTCGGCGTGAAGACCGGCTCCGGCGGCCCCTGGTGGACGCAGGTGTTCGCCTCGCCGTCCTGACCCGCCGGGCCCGGCCGGAACCACCGGCACCCCGGGCCGACCCCACCGAGACCTCGTCACAACCCCGTGCCGGGACCACGTCACAACCCCGGGCCGGCCCCTCGGCCGACCCCGCCGGACGGTCCGGCCGAACCCCCGCCGGGAGGCGTCCCCGAGCCCCGTTTTCCGAATCCGCGCGAATTGTTGTTATCTGAGCACTTCGCCGAGGTCTCCGAGGAGGCAGCGGCGGACGGATGACGGCAAGACGGAGTGCGGACCCATGAACGTTGACGTGCAGAACCGGACCGGGACGACCCTGGTGCTGGCGGCTCAGGCTGGCGACCGGCAGGCCCAGGAGGCGCTGGTCGCCACCTGGCTGCCGCTGGTGTACAACGTGGCCGGGCGCGCGCTGAACGGCCATGCCGACGTGGACGACGTCGCGCAGGAGACGATGATCCGTGCGCTGGACGGCCTGGACGGGCTGCGCGACCCGGAGTCGTTCCGTTCCTGGCTGGTCGCGATCACCATGAACCAGGTCCGCCGCCGCTGCACCGGCCAGCAGCAGAGCACCGTCGGCGGCCTCGACGAGGCGTGGGAGCTGGCCGACCCCAGGGCCGACTTCACCGACCTCACCATCCTGCGCCTCGGACTCTCCGGGCAGCGGCGCGAGGTGGCCGAGGCGACCCGTTGGCTGGACCCGGACGACCGCGAGCTGCTCTCCCTCTGGTGGCTTGAGGCCTGCGGGGACCTCACCCGGGCCGAGCTGGCCGAGGCGCTCGACCTGTCCCCGCAGCACACGGCGGTCCGGGTGCAGCGGATGAAGAAGCAGCTGGAGGCCGGCCGGGTCGTCGTCCGGGCGCTCACGGCCTACCCGCGCTGCCCGGAGCTGGCCGAGGTGACGACGGGCTGGGACGGCACCCCGAACTCGGTCTGGCGCAAGCGCATCGCCCGGCACATCCGCAGCTGCGCCGCCTGCGACGGGCTCGGCCGTGACCTCTTCCCCGCCGAGGGACTGCTGGCCGGCCTGGCCCTGGTGCCGATTCCGCTGGACTCGCCGGTGGCGTTGTCGTTCCAGGCCACGGCCGCAACGGCGACGCCGGGCAGTGCCACGGGCGGAGGCGCCAGCGGTGGTGCCGCGCACGGTGGTGCCGCGCACGCCGGTGCCACCGACGGCGGTGCCAGCGGCGGAGCGGCGCACGGCGGAGCGGCGCACGGCGGAGCGGCGCACGGCGGAGCGGCGCACGGCGCCGCCGGCACTCCGGCCGACCCCACCGGGGGCGGGAGCGGTCCGTGGAGCGCCCTCACCCGGGGGAAGGCGGCCGTGGCCGGCGGCACGGCGACGGTGCTCGCCGTCGCGACCCTTGCCCTGGTCTGGCCGCACCACCCGCAGCCCGAGCCGGCCGGGCCCGAACCGACCGCCCCGGCCGCCGCCGCGCCCGACATAGCCCCGGCCGCCGCGATACCCGTGCCGCCCGCCCCGGAGCCGTCCGCGGTCCCCACGCCTCCGGTGACCGCGAGCGCGACGGCGGCGCCGCTGCCCACCGAGCCGCCCGCCACCGCCACCCCCACGCCGTCACCGACCGCAGCCCGTCCGACGGCCACCCCGCCCGGCCCGGAGCGCCAGCTGGTGGACCTGGTCAACGCCGAACGCGCCAAGGCCGGTTGCGGCCCGCTGCGGATCGACCCGAAGCTGCACGCGGCGGCCCAGAAGCACGCGGACGACATGGTGGCCCGCAACTTCTTCGACCACGTCAACCCGGACGGCGCCCGCGCCGACGCCCGGCTGACCGCCGCCGGCTACCGCTGGTCGCAGTGGGGCGAGAACCTCGACCGGGGGACGAGCGCCCCCGCCACCGTGTTCTCCCGCTGGATGGACGGCGGGATCCACCAGTCCAACATGCTGGACTGCGCCTTCAAGGACGTCGGTGTCGGCGTCGCCACCGGGCCCGCGGGCCTCTACTGGACCCAGGACCTCGGCGCCCCACTCGGCTGAGCCGTGCCGGGGCGGGCACTCCCGGCCGACCGTGTCCGGCCGGGAGTCGACAGTCGCCTGCCCCCGAGCGGTCAAGGGTGGTCACGGGCGGTCAGATGGAACCAGGCGGGGTCGGGCGAGGCCGCGGGCGGTCAGACGGCGGGCATCCCGACCAGGCCGTTCGCCTGGCCCGTCACATAGCCCGTCGCGTCACCCGTCACGCCGCCGGCGTCCCCGACCTGCCCCTGGACGGCGGCCGGTGCCGTGGTGAGCGCCCCGCCCTGCTGGAGCGGGCCGGTCAGGTCACCCTGCCCGCCGACCGCACTCGCGTGCGCACTGGGAGCGGTCAGGGAGGCCACGACACCCACGGCGAGCGAGGCGACGGCGAGCATGCTGCGCTTCTTCATGCGCTGTCCAACGACGCTCCGCCGCACGGGTTACGGGCCGGATCCGGCCGGTGGACGTGCGCGTGGACGTGCGGTGGACAGACGGGTGGACGGGGGCGGACGGATCGTCCACGGGCCCGGACAGGCCGCGGTCGGAGAGCGCGGTTCCCGGTGACGGGCGGCTTAGGAGGGCCGTGGGATGGGGAGGGGTGGGGGGAATCCGGCAAAGCCGAACATTCCGACTGCGCCCACGCCAACCGCGACAAGAAGGGCATCCGATGCACACAGCGGAGCTCACGCCAGCCGTCCTCGCCGAGCTGCGCCGCCCCCGGCGCTACCCGGCCGTCTCCGTCCTGTTGCCGACGCACCGCAGCGAGCCCGACAAGACCCAGGACCCGGTGCGCCTGCGCAACCTGATCGCGGAGGCCAAGAACCGGCTGCACGCGGACGAGGCACTCTCCCGGGCCGACCGGCTGGACGTGGTGGGGCAGCTGGACCTGGCCCTGCGGGAGGTCGACCTGGTGCACGCCGAGGACGGTCTGGTGATCTTCGCGGCGCCCGGTGAGCACCAGGTCTGGTCGCTGCCGCGCACCGTGCCGGCCCGGGTGGTGTTCTCGGAGACCTTCCTGACCCGCAATCTGGTCTCCGCCTACACGGCCAGTGCGCCCCACTGGGTGCTGACGGTCGCCGCCGACCGGGTCGCCCTGTTCGGTGGTACCGGGGCGAGGCTGGCGGAGCACACGGCGGGCGGCTTCCCGCTGGACCACGTCGGCCCGGACTGGGACGTGGAGCGCAAGGAGCGGATCGGCGACGTGCCCAGCACGTTCCGCGACGAGGAGACCAGGCGCTTCCTGCGCGAGGCGGACACCGCGCTCGGCGCCGTGCTGGACGCCGACCCGCGCCCGCTCTACGTGCTCGGCGAGGCCGCCGCGCTCTCCCTGCTGGGCGAGGTCGGCACCGCGGTCAAGCGCGCCGCCGCCCAGGTACCGCGGGGCGGCCTCGGCCACGCGGCGCCCGCCGTCGTCGTCGAGGCCGCCCGGCCCACGGTCGAGCAGCAGGCACGGCAGGCCGTCGCCGAACTGCACCGGCGGCTCGACCAGTCGCTCGGCGTCAGGGCGCTGGCCAGCGGCATGGACGAGGTCTGGCAGAACGTCACCGAGGGCCGGGTCGCCGTGCTGGCGGTGGAGGAGAACTACTGGGAGCGCGTCAAGGTGACGGACAACCACCTGGTGCCCGCCCCCGACGGCGAGCCGGACGTCCGCGAGGACATGGTGGACGAGATCGTCGAGCGGGCGCTGGACACTGGAGCCACCGTGCAGTTCGTCCCCGCCGGGGAGCTCGCCGCCCACGGCCGGATCGCCGCGGCGCTGCGGTACTGACCGCCGTCACGGCGGGGGCCCGGCCGCGGGAAGGCGACCGGGCCCCGGTGCGTCAGCGGTAGAACGTCCGCCCGGCGGCGCCCGAGGAGACCGACCAGACCTCGCTGATCAGGCCGTCGGTGATCCGCAGGATGTCCGTCCCGCTGCGGGCCACCGGCCTGCCCTGGTCGTCCGCGAAGGTGGCGAGGTAGGGGCGGGCGACCAGCCCGGACGGACGGCCGTCGACCAGCGTGAGGTCGACCACCGCCGTCCCCTGGGCCTCGAACTTGATCCCGGACCGGTACCGGTGCCACCCGGCGACGAGCTCGGCGAGCTGGTCGGGGGTGCGGGCCTCGTCGAAGGCCTCGGTGTTCGCCTGGGCGTAGCGCAGGGTGAACTCAGGGGCCATGATCTCCGCCGCCAGGCCCGTGTCGCCGTTCCACATCGCCGTCCAGCGGTCGTACGCCTCGACGCCGAACCGCCGCAGTTCCTCGTTCATTCAGGCCCCCCATGGTGTGTAACCGTTTGTCGAACGCTCGCGACTGTAGCAAGGGGGACTGACAGTCGATGGTGCGTCAGATCGCAGCGTCTCCCCGGTGCTCCTCGCCGCCTCGGCCGGCGCCCTCCCCGGTGCCGGAGAAGCAAGGCGGAGCGGTCCTGTCGGAGCGTCAGGGAACCTGCCACGGAGCCCCTTTCCGAGCGAGCTGTCCGGTGGTGCCGCCCCCGCCGCGCGCTGATTTGCGGCGGACCGCTGCCGCGCGCCGAAGTGCGGCGCTAGGGTGCTGACCGGAGCATCCGGGGCTCGGGGAGTCCGCGGACTCGGCGGAGGGCGTGGGGGCGGCATGCGATTCCTTTTCGTGCACGGCACCGGCGTGCGGCGCGCGGGCTACGACCCGCTGTTCGAGCTGGTCGCCCGGGAGTTGACGGCCCGGTTCCCGGACGCCGAGGTGGCGCCCTGCTACTGGGGCGACGACCACGGCGCCACACTGGCCGCGGGCGGCGCCTCGATCCCGGGGTTCGCCGGCCGGCCGGGGGCGGCGCCGGTGTTCCTGCCGGCCCCGAGGGCCCTGCCGGCCCAGACGGCGGCGGCACGGCCGGGGGCTTCGGCCGGCGGGGCGGACGGCGGCGGGGCGGACGGCGGCTGGGCGCTGCTGCTGGTCGACCCGCTCTGCGAGCTGCGGGTGCTCGCCCGACTGCCCGTCGAGGACGAGGGCTTCGGCGCCCCCGGGGTCCGGACGCCCGGCGAGACCGTCGCCGGAAAACTGGCGGTGCTCGCGCCCGCCGGAGCGGACAGCCCCACGGCCGAAGACGCCGAGCTGGACGCCCTGTTGGCCGCCACCGGGCTCGGCCCGCACCTGCCGGCCGCCCTCGACCGGCTGGCCGGGGCCGAGGAGTTCACCGAAGCCTGCGACCGCGCCGTGGACCCGGTAACCGGCGCCGAGCTGATCGCCCTCGCCGCCCGCGCGCTGACCGCCGAACTCCTCACCGCGGCCGGCCCCGAGGCGCTCTGCACCGCCGACGAGCGTGACCGTCTGGTCGAACTCCTCGGCGACCGCCTCGGTGGCGCCGCCCGTGGGCCGCTCGGCCGGGCGGCCGGGGTACTCGGCAGGCTCAGCATGCGGATCGGCGGCCAGCGGATGCTGGACCGCCACCGCGGCGCCCTGACCGTCGGCGCCACCCCCGCACTCGGCGACATCCTCCGCTACCAGGCGCGCGGTGGCCCGCTCCGGGCGTTCCTGGCCGAACGGATCGCCGCCGCACCCGGGCCGACCGTACTGATCGGCCACAGCCTCGGTGGCATCGCCCTGGTCGACTGCCTGGCCCTCGCCGCCGCCCGCCATGAGCCCCCGGCCGGGGTCCGGCTGCTGGTCACCGTCGGCTCACAGGCGCCGTTCCTGCACGAACTCGGCGCGCTCAGCGGTCTGGAACCGGGCGCGGCCCTGCCGGCCGGGTTCCCGGACTGGCTGAACGTCTACGACCCCGGGGACGTCCTCGGCTACCGGGCCGGGCCCGTCTTCCCCGGCGACCCGCGCGTCACCGACCACGAGGTGAGCAGCCGCCAGCCGTTCCCGTACTGCCACAGCGCCTACTTCAAGCTCCCCGCCCTCTACGACCGGATCGCCGCGGCACTGGCCGGGGACGCGCCCGTGGTGCCGGCCGCCGGGGCCGCCGGGTGAGACACCTCCTGGTCGACGACGCCCAGTACCTCGCGCCCGAACGCGTCTTCGCCCTGGTCGTCGGCATCGAGTCGTACGGGGTGGGCGCCGACTGGGACCTCCGCGGCCCCGCCCGGGACGCCGTCCGCATCGCCGAGTGGCTGACCGGCCCGGCCGGCGTGCCCGCCGCCAACGTCCGGCTCTTCCTCTCCCCGCTGCCCGCACCCGTCGTGGCCCCCGCCGTCGCGCCGCCCGCCGCCGCCCCGCCCGGCGGAGCACCAACCACCGTCGCGCCGCCGCCCGCAGCCGCCGGCACCGCGCCCGCCGCGCTCACGGCCCCGCCCGGGCTGCCCGCCCACCGCCCCGCCACCGGCAACGAGATCGAGGACGCGTTGCTGCGCGAACTGCCCAAGTGCGACGGCGACCTGCTCCTCATCTACTGGGCCGGTCACGGCTTCGCGGGCGACCACGACCAGTTGCTGCTGCCGTTCGCCGACGCCTCCGCCCCGCCGATCCGTCACCTCGACCTCGACTCCGCCCTCCGGTTCTGGAGCTCCAACAAGGTCAACCGGCGGTTCCGCCGGGTGGTCTCGATCGGCGACGCCTGCCGCCTCGACGTCCGCACCGGGGCCGTCCCCACCTTCGGCCGGGTCGAATACGGCGAGGGCACGCTGGTGCGCAGCCGCAGCACCTTCGTCCTCTACGCCACCCGGCCCGGACTGCCCGCCCAGAACATCGGCAGCGCCGGCCGGCTCACGGACACCCTGCTCGCCCGGCTGGACAGTCGCAGCCTGGACGAGAACCTGCGCCGCCTGCCCGACATCGCGCGCGAGGTCCACGCCGACCTCGCCGCACTCGCCGACCGCGGCCAGGCCTGGCAGCAGATCCAGTGGCGCATCAGCGGCTGGGACGGCAACCCGCTCACCGACGACGGCTGGCCGCCGGAGCAGCCCGGCGCGCCCAGGCTCGACGACCAGGCCTGGGCCGAGCTGGACGGCCTCTTCCCCGGTCCCGGCCTGCCGCCGGACGCCTACCGTGCCTACCGGTGGGCCTTCGAGGCGGCCGGCTGCGCCCCGCCCGGGCCGGTGCTGCCCGCCGCCGAGCCGATGGCCGTGGTGCGCGACCTCGACCACCGGCTCGGCGCCGGTTCCCGCCGCCTCCCGCTCCCGCTGGCCTTCGTCCGCTACCTCGCCGCCCGCGAGGACGACCGGGACCGGGCCGAGCGGCTGGTCGACTGGGTCCGGCGCACCGGCCGCCGGCTCGGCGCCGACGCCGTCCCCGTGCCCCCGGCGCGCGAGCGGGACGGCCGCACCGAACTGCACGTCCAGCTCACCGAGTCCAGTGGCGAGGACGCCTACCTGGTCCGGATGTGGCTGCACCGGCGGGGCTTCGAGGCGCTCTGGGAGTCCGCCCGCCCGATCACCCTGGCCGCGGTGCGGGAGGAGCTGGCCCGGCAGGTGTTCGGCGCCGCCGTCGGCCCCGAGCTGCGGCGGATCGAGTTCCACGTCCCCGAACCGCTGCTCGACGAGGAGTTCGAGCGCTGGCCGCTGCCCATCCGCGCCCGCCGCACGGCCGAACTCGGCGCCGAGTACGAGGTGCTGGTGCGCTGCCCGGACGAGCGCACCCACCAGTCCGGCCACCGGTGGCGGCGCAAGTGGGCCTGGTACCGCGAGCACGGCGGCCGCCACCCGGACGCGGTCCGCACGCTCGCCGGGGACACCCCGCCCGACCCCGGCCTGGCCGACCGGCTCGGCGCCGAGGACCACCCGGTCTGCGCCCTCCTCGACCGGCACCCCGCACCGCCGGCCGACCGGCTGGAGACGGTCCTGGACGCCGGCCTGCCGATCGCGGTCTGGGTGCGGCCCGGCGCGACGACGGACTGCTGCACCCGGCCCGACGGCCTCGCCGCCCTGCTCGCCTCCCGTGCCGGCCCCGCGACCGACCGGGCCGGCGACCCCGCCCGCGGCCCCGACCCTGACCCCGGCCTCGACCTCGACCGACTGCCCGACACCGTAAGGCTGTTACGCATCGCAGCCGCCCCGGGCGGGTGCGCGGGCTGCCCGGCCGGCCCGCGCCTCGGACTGCTCTGGGACGACCCCGAGCACCGGCCCCGGACCAGATCACTGTCCTGACGGGGATCGCCCTCCGGCCTGGAAGGGAAGGAAGCAGCACATGAAGGACTGGTGGATCTACCAGGGCGAGGGCACCCCGGGCGACCGGCTGGCCCGGCTGGCCGGCAAGCAGCCGCCCTGGCGCGACTTCGACGGCACGCCGGACCCGCAGTACCGGGCGCCCGGTCCCTCCGGACACGCCTGGGAGCGCACCACCCGGCGCGGCACCGGCTACGTCGCCGACGAGACCGAGATCGACGCCGTCAACACCGCCCTCCTCCTGAGCCGCCCGCTGCTCGTCACCGGCAAGCCGGGCGTCGGCAAGTCCACCCTCGCCTACAGCATCGCCACCGACCTGGGCCTCGGCCCGGTCCTGCACTGGCCGGTCACCAGCCGCAGCACCCTGCGCGACGGGCTCTACCGCTACGACGCGATCAGCCGCCTGCACGACGCCAACCTCCAGCAACTGCACGGTGGTCCACCGGTCACTTCGGCACCCGACCGCTCGATCGCCCCCTACCTGCGGCTCGGCCCGCTGGGCACCGCGCTGATCCCGCAGGACCGCCCCCGCGTCCTGCTCGTGGACGAGATCGACAAGAGCGACATCGACCTGCCCGGCGACCTGCTCACCGTCTTCGAGGACGGCGGCTTCGAGATTCCGGAGCTCGCCCGGATCGCCGCCCGCGAACCGCGCGTGCGGATCGGCACCGACGACACCCCGGGCACCGATGACACCCCCGGCACCCGCGAGGCCGCGGCCGGCCACGAGGCCCCGGAAGTTCCGGAGGCCCAGGACGCCACCGTCGCCGTCGACCGGGGCCGCGTCCAGTGCCGGGCCTTCCCGATCGTCGTCCTCACCAGCAACAACGAGCGCGACTTCCCGCCGCCCTTCCTCCGCCGCTGCATCCGCCTGCACGTCCAGCCGCCCGGCCCGGCCCGGCTCGAACAGATCGTCAGACAGCGGCTCCGCCTCCCCGCCGACCTCGACGACCGGCGCCGCGACCTCGTCCTCGGACTGATCCACGCCTTCGACGAGCGGCGGGCCGAGGGCGACCTCGCCACCGACCAGCTCCTCAACGCCGTCCAGCTCCGGCTCAGCGGCGCCTGGTCGGACGACACCGAACGCGAGGCCTTCCTGCACACCGTCCTGCAGAAGCTCACCGGACCGGCCTCGCCGTGACGGACCGGTTGCTGCGCGCCCTTGCCGAGGCCGACGCCGCCTCCGCGGCCGGCCTCGGCGCGGAGGAGCTGGCGGACATCCTCTGGCTGGCCGGCTGCCTCGGCGGAGCCCCCCGCGAGCGGCCGCAGCAGCCCGAGCACCCGGCCGCCCCCGAGGCCGACCCGCCCCCAGGCCCCGACGCAGCCGACGACCCGGACCCGGACCCCGCCCCCGGCTCCACCGGCGGCAGGCTCGAACAGCACTACGCCACCGCCGACCTGGCCGCCCCCGGCAGCACCGAGCCGGCCCCGGACGCCCGCCGCGGCGACCTCGTCCGGGTCGCCCGCGCCGCCGCCCTCGCCGACCCGCTCGCCGTCATGCGTGCCCTGCGCCCGCTCGGTCGCCGCACCCTGGCCCACAGCCGCAGTGAGACCGAGCTGGACGAGGAGGCCACCGTCAGCGCGGGCGTCGAGCAGCGGCTGCTGGTGCCCGTCCTGCGCCCCACCCCCGGCCGCTGGCTCGACCTCGCCCTGGTCATCGACACCCACCGCTCGATGGCCCTCTGGCACGACCTGGTCGCCGAGCTGCGCAGGGTGATCGCCCAGACCGGTGTCTTCCGGGACGTCCGCACCTGGTACCTCGGCGGCACCGAAGCGGGTGGACTCCCCGGCCTCGCGGCCCGCCCCGGCGGGGCGCCCCGCCGGCCGCAGGAGATCGCCGACCCCTCCGGCCGCCGCCTGGTCCTGGTGGTCACCGACACCGTCGGCGGAGGCTGGGGCGGGCCGGCCCTGGACGCGGTGCTGCGCGGGTGGGGCCGGCACGGCTCGGTCGCCGTGCTCAACGTGCTGCCCGAACGCCTCTGGTCCCGCGGCGCCGTCCGTCCCACCCCGCTCTGGCTGCGCGCCACCGGTCCGGCCGCCCCCAACGCCCGCTGGGAGGCCGCCGCCACCCGCCCGCGCGGGCGCTCCCACCGGCGGCTGCGGGCCGACGCCGGCGACCTGGCGGACCCGGTCGGCCGGCCACTGCCGGTACCGGTGGTGGATCCGAGCCCGTCCTCACTGGCCGCCCTCGCCGCCCTGGTCTCCGGCGGCGGCCGCCGCAGCCGGCTCAGCTGCCTGCTGGCCGGCGGACCCGGGCCGGCGGCGGGCGCGGACTCGGCCGTCCCGCCCGCCGCAGAGGCCGCCGGTGCCGCCGCGGCGCCGCTCACGGCCGAACCGGCGCTCAAGCAGTTCCGCGAGACCGCCTCCCCGCTGGCGCAGGAGCTGGCCGGCCACCTGTCCGCCGTGCCGCTCGTCCTCCCCGTGATGACCCTCGTCCGCCGGGCGATGCTCCCGGACGCCGACCACGGCCACCTGGCGGAGGTCCTGCTCGGCGGCCTGCTCGCCCCCTGGGAGGCCCCGGCGCCCGGCACCGACCCGGACGGCTTCGAGTTCGACTTCCTCCCCGGCGTCCGGGACGCCCTGCTCGGTGCCCAGCGCCGTGAGGACGTCGCCGAGATCCGCCGGACCGTCCGCCACCAGGTCGCCGCCTACCTGCGGTCCCGCCGCACCGCCGCCGACTTCCTGGCGGGCCACGTCGCCGACGGCACGCACGCCCGCGCGGTCGCGCCGGGAGCGCTGCCGTTCGCCGAGTCGCAGGGCGGTGCCGGGTCCGCGGGCGGTTTCGAGGCGCAGAACGCCCACGAGCAGCCTGGTGGCAGCGGGCAGACGGACTGGACGGTGATGTCCGTCGCCGAGGCGCTGGAGCGGCCCGAGCTGCTCGGCGTCCGGCCCGCCGAGCAGAGGCCGGGCCTGCCCGCCCTCACCCCCTATGTCCGGCGCGAGGTGGACGTGGCCGGCCAGTCGCTAGCCGAGCTGGCCGTGGACGGCGAGACCGCGGCCGGGCTCTTCTTCGGTGGCCCGGCGGTCGGCAAGACCCGGGCCTGCTTCGAGGTGCTCCGCGGGCTGCCCCCCGACTGGACGGTCCTGCGGGCGAAGAGCCTGCTAGGAGATGGGCACCGGGCCCAGGAGGTGGGCCCGCGCACGGTCGTCTGGCTGGACCGGGCCGATGACGTGCTGACCTCCCCCGGGGAGGAGGACGGTCTCCCCGCGGTACGGGCCGAGTTGCTGGCCGAGCGGCTCGGCCGGGGCGGGCGCCCGGTCCTTCTCCTGGGTACGCTCCGCTCCGGCTCCCTGATCGGTCCCGTCATCAGGAGGGCCCTGGAAAGGCGAACATCGGAGCACGTGCTCATCATTGAGGTGCCCGAGCGGTTCACCCCGCAGGAGGCCGAGCAGGCCGTACACGGCGACGTCAGACTCGCCGAGGCCGCCCGGGTCGTGAGCGACTACCGAATCGTCCAACTGCTCCTCGTTGCGGCAGGGTTGCGGGAGCGGCTGGACGGGGCACCGGAGGAAGTGCAGGCCGTGCTGGCCACGGCGGCGGACGCGCTGGCACTGGGGCACGGTCCGGCCCTGAGCGGCGCCCTGCTGGAGGCGGCGGCGCCCGGATACCTGACGCCGGAACAGCGCCTCCGGATGCGGCAGGGGTGGTTCGCCCCCGCGATGGCCTATGCGACGGAACGGGGAGAAGGCGGTGTCGGACTGTTCGCCCAGTGGGCTCGGGGGGTGTCGGAGGACGCGACCGGAACGGTGTTCTACACCTTGCATCCGCTCGTCGTGCCCTGGCTGCACGGCCTCAGGCCGGGGGCCGAGCTGCCGCACCAGCTCCGGCGGGGCCTGCTCGACCACGGTGACCGTGGCGATCTGCGACGCATGGCCCAGGGCGCCGGTGACCGGGGATGGCGAAGGTTGGCGGAGGAGTTCGAGGCCCTGGCGGACAGCTACTTGCCGACCGGGCCGCCGGGGAGGAATGCGGAACCGGACCTCCGGCCGTACTTCTGCCTCAGTCACTCCGGTGCCGACGCCATCTGGGTAAGCAGACTCTTCCAGGATCTCAGCGAGGCGATCCTGGAGATCACCGACGTCCCCCGGGGAGTGCCGGTCGGCTTCATAAACGGGGGACAGGTCTCGACCGAGCAGGCCGCACTGGCGTTGGCGTCCTGCCGGGTCTTCGTCCCCCTGTACGCCCGGCGGTACTTCCAGAGCCAACGGTGCGGCCGCGAGTGGGAGGCCTTCACCCGACGGCCGGTTGCCCCACGGAGTCCGGGCGCGGGGTTCAGCACGGGCATCGTGCCGGTGAAGTGGATCCCGATGGAGCGCTACCGCCCGCCCGAGGCGGCCACCCGGCTCCAGGCCGACACCGCAGACTTCGGCCCGGACTACGACACCGAGGGCCTGCTGACGCTGATGAAGCTCAGCTACCACCAGCCCGCCTACGAGCTGGCCGTGCACAGGCTGGCCAGGCGGATCGTGGCGGTGGCACAGGAGACGGACATTCCGGTCGGGCAGCCACTGGACCTCGACGCCCTGCCGAGCGCGTTCGAGCAGCAGTCGACCCGGGACGCCCAACCCGACAAGTCCGGGCAGCCCGAACCGGCGAGGGAACTGCGGGTGCTGGTGTACGCCTACCGGCGGGACGAACTGCCGGCCGGCCGCAGTCCCGACAGCTACGGCCAGGCCAGTACTGACTGGAACCCCTACCCGGGCGAGCTGGGCGGGCCGCTGGCGGAGCATGCGGCCGAGCTCGCCCGCCGGCAGGGGTTCCAGGCCACGGTGCACGACTTCGACACGGAGTCCGAACGGATCCTCCTGCGCCAGGCGTGGCCCGCCCCGACCCTGCTCCTGCTGGACCGTTGGGTGCTGCTGGACACACGTCGGAAGGGACGGCTGATTCAGGTGGGCACGCGCAACTCCGGGTGGATGAGCGTCCTGGAACCGTGGAGCAGCAGCGACCAGGCGGAAGCCCGCTTGCTCGGCGAGCGCGGCATGACTACTGCGGCGCTGCTGTACGGCCAGTTGTGGGCCCAGCAAAAGCACTCTGTATCGGCGCCCGCGCCCCTCGCCGACCTGGCGGCGTTCGAGGACGCCCTGCCCGACGCCGTGCGGAGGGCCGCCCGCGTGTTCGACGAGCAGATGGGCCGGGCGCGCAGGACCTTCCGGGACGAGTAGCCGCCCCCTCCGGCGGCGCCGCACCCGCGACGGCACGACGGGCACGGGCCCGGCGCAACCGCCGCCGGCAGCGGGGCCGTCAGCGACGGGTGCTGCCGGGCGCGGCCGAGGCGACACCGGTCGTGCGGACCGTCTCGAAGAGCTGCTGCACGAGCTGCACGGTCTCCTCGGCCGGCCGGTTCATACAGCCGATCAGCTCGACCGTGGCCACCGTCTCGGCCACGAGGACGATCCGATGGCCCACCAGCTCGCGCGTACCGCCGCGCAGGCCGCACGTCTTGTCGATGTCGGTTTCGACCTCGGCCATCCCGGCCGACGGCTTCCCGGACGGGTTCAGGTTGTCGACCAACGTGATGGTGACCAGCGCACCGCCCTCGGCGATCCGGCCGAGCGGTCCGCAGTCGGCCTGCTGGGGCGGGCAGGACGCCTTGGTGCCGAGCGGTTCACTCGCCGCGTACCCGGTGGAGGCGAGTGGTTTGGTGGACGGGATGACCGTGCTCGACCAGCCGGCCGGCACGTCGACGATCACCCCGCCGATGTCCGGGAACCACAGCGGCCGCGTGCCGGGGGGCAAGGACGTGCTCGGCGAGGCACTCGGCACGACGCTGGGGGAGCCCGCGGCCGGGGTCGGTGCGCTCGCGGCCGGGGCTCCGGGCAGCGGCGGTACGGCGGTCGCGGGCTGCAGGGCGGTGGCGGGCCGGCCGGGTGCGAGGGCGGGGGCCGCGGCCAGGGCGGCGGCGACCAGACCGGTGGTCAGCCCGGCCGCCAGCGCGGCGGTCCGCCGCCGCCGACGGGTCCGGTCGGCGCGCTCGCGGATCCGGTCCATCCGGTCGGCGGGCGCCGGGAGGTGCGGTGCGGCGCGTTGGAGGAGGACGCGCAGCTCGTGCTCCGCCTCGGAGTCGACCGGGCGTTCGCCCAGGCCGTGGCCGGACACGTCACCGCGGCCGCCGGTGTCAGACCAGCTCACGGCGTGCCCCCTCCAGCAGCAGCTCCCGGGCGGGCAGCTTGCCGCGCAGTGCCAGCAGCGCCCGGTGCGTCTGGCTCTTGACCGTGCCCGTGCTGCAGCCCAGGGCCTCCGCCGTCTCCTCGACGCTGAGGTCCTCGAAGTAGCGCAGCACCACGACCGCCCGTTGACGCGGCGGCAGCGCCCGGACGGCGGCGGCCACCACCTGGCCGAGTACCACGTCCTCGAACGGGTCCGCGTCCGTCGGCGGTTCCGGCAGCTCGCCGTGCGGCAGCTCCCCGTGCCAGCGGCGCCGCCACCAGGAGACGTGCGCGTTCACCAGCACACGCCGGACGTACGCCTCCGGGTGCTCGATGGAGATCTTCTCCCACTTCGGCCAGACCTTGGCGAGCGCCGTCTGCAAGAGGTCCTCCGCCAGGTGCGGGTCGCCGGTCAGCAGCCACGCGACGCGCAGCAGACGCGGGCTGCGGGCGGCGACGAACTCCTCGAAGTCCGGTGTCGCGTCCCTCATCATCCTGCCCCCGCCATGGTGTTCCCATCGGTGTTCCTGTCGTTCCCGCCGCGTCCGTCGGACGGTCCGGCCGTTGCGGCCGCGTCCTCGGTGTCGTCCGTGTTCGTCTCACGGCAGCTGAACGCGGTGGGAGCCGGTACGGGTTGCCTGGTGACGGCGGTTTTCTCGGGACATTCTCCGGGGTGCCACCAGGGGCCGACGGGGGAGCCCCCAGGGGAGCCGGCCGGAAGTGGCCCGGGCGCGGTGCGGACAGCGGATCGGGGCACGGATCGCGGCACGACCGGGGCTGCGCCCGCAGGCGTTGGACGGCCCGCGAGCCGGCCGGAACTCGGCCGGGCGGCGGGCGGGCCGTGGCACCACGATGCGCCCGTGGGCACCCACGGTCCAGGGGCGCGCGGCAGGCGCCCGAGCGCACCGGACCGGCGCACCGGCCGTACGCCCAACGCCCGCTGCCTCACAGGACGCGGCGCCCAACGCGCGCTGCCCCACAGGACGCGGCACCCACGGCCCGCGCAGGCGGCCGGCGTCCGGTCAGAGCGTCCCGGAACCGCGTGGCGCGGCGGTCGGCCCGCGGCCCGCCAGGCCGTTCCCGGTGGTGGAGGCGGTGGGAGGGGTGACCGTCCAGTCCGGGTGGCCCGGCATGGGCGGGGTGCGCTCGCCGTACAACCAGTCGGTGAGGAGACCGGTGACGTCCTGCCCGGAGACCTCCGAGGCGGTGCGGATGTAGTCCGCGGTGGTGGCCGTGCCGTACCGGTACCGCTGGAGGAAGGCCCGTTCGATCCGGTCGAAGGCGCCCGCCCCGACCCGCTCGCGCAGCGCGAACAGCACCAGGGCGCCGCCCGTGTACCGCTGGCTGTCGAAGAGGGCCGCCGCCGTCGGCGCGGCCACCGGCCCGGAGTCGTGCCGCCACTGGTCGCCCATGGCGTAGACGTCGCGCATCCGGTCGGTGAGGGTGGTGAAGCCCGCCGAGTCGGGCCAGCCGCGGTCGTAGCGGTACATCAGGCCGTAGAGGTCGGCATGCCCCTCGTTCAGCCAGAGGTCGGCCCAGGTGCGCGGCGAGACGCTGTTCCCGAACCACGAGTGCACCAGCTCGTGCATCATGTGCGAGCCGATCTGCGGTTCCGGCTGGAGCAGGAAGCCCGGCTTGTAGAGCGTCAGGGTCTGCGTCTCCAGGCCGGTGAATTCGAAGGCGTCCGGGTCGTCGGTGTTGACGGGCAGCAGCCCGTACGTCTCGAACGGGAACGGGCCGAGGTGCTGCTCGGCCCACCTCAGCTGACCGGGGGTGAGCGCGAGCGCGGGCTCCAGGGCGGCGGCGCGGGCGGCGGGGACGACGTCGCGCAGCGGGAGCCCGCCGGGGCCGGTCCGCTCGCGCACGGTGTAGTCGCCGACGGAGACCTGCACCAACTCCGTCGCCATCGGCTCGCGCGACTCGTACCGCCGCCTGGTGAGCCCGCGTTCCGGGTGGTCGGTCGCGGTGAGGCGGCCGTTCGCCACGCCGAGCAGGCCGTCCGGCGCGGTGACGTCGATGGTGAACCGGGCCTTGTCGCCCGGGTGGTCGTTGCACGGGAACACGGTGTGCGCGTGGTCGGGCTGGCCGGCCACCGCGAAGCCGTCGGGCGTCGACACCCACCCGCTGTGCGGCGGCCTCGCCCGCGGAGTGGCCGAGTACGTGACCTCGATCCGCAGCACGGCACCCCGGCGTACCGCCCGCGCCGGGACGACCGTCAGCTTCTCGTCGTGCGCCCGGTACCGCGCCGGCCGCCCGTCGACCCGGACGCCGTGGACGTCCAGGCCGGCGGCGTCCAGCTCCAGCCCCGGCAGCGCGGTGAGCGCACGGGCGGTCAGCGCGGCGGTGGCGTCGACACTCCGGCTCTCCGGCCGATTGCCGTCCGGCCGGTAGCGGAAGCCGAGGTCGTAGGCGAGCACGTCGTAGCCCGCGTTGCCGAGTGCGGGGAAGACCGGGTCGCCGACGCCGCCCGCGCCCGTGGCGTCGTCAGGAGTGCGGGGCGGAGTGCCGGACGGCGTGGCAGCTGCGGGCACGGCGGCCCCGAGGAGCAGCGCGCCGAGGGCGGCCGCGACGGCAAGGCCGGGACGGGGCCCGAACAGGGTGAGCACCGCTTTCACGTCGTCCTCCGAGTGGTTCTTCGCGTGGTCCTTCGCACGGGCCTTCGCGCGGTCTCCTGCGGGGCCCGTGCTGCTGTTTCCCCCGTCTCCCCGGGCCGGTCGGGTCCGCGCGGCTCAGCGCCGGCCCCTCTGTGAGCATGTGTGTACGGATCGTAGCCGAGGGGTCCGACAGCCCGGGCGGCCCGCGCGACACGCGGCATCCCCCGGACGGACGCGTGTGGTGGCCGGGCGGGCGCGGAGTGTCATAACGTTCGAAGTGCTCCGCCCCCTGACGGACGGGGCCACGGCCGTCGGAGAACCTGGCCAGGTCCGGCGGCCGTCCTTTGTGCCCGCGCCCTGCCCGGCACCCGGAAGCCCGGGCGGGGCGCGGGCAGGCGGGTCGGTCGGGCGGCACGGGTGCCGGACGGCCGCCTCGGCCGTCGCCCTCAGCGGTCACTCCCAGCCGTTACTCCCAGCCGTTATTTCCAGCCGTCGCCCTCGGCGTTACCCCCCCAGCGGTTGACGTCAGCCGTCGCCCTGGGCCTCGACGAGAACCTCACCGGCCGCGGTCCGGTAGTAGAGGACCGAGCGTCCGGCCCGGCGCCGTTGGACCAGGCGGGCGTCGAGCAGCACCTTCAGGTGGCGGCCGACCGATCCCAGCCCCTGCCCGGTCAGGGCCACCAGCTGCGTCGTGCTCTTCGGCCGGTCGAGGAGCACGAGGACGGTCGCCCGCGCGGGCCCGAGCAGTGCGCGCAGGGCTTCGGGGGCGGGTGCCCGGCCGGTGTCCGCCAGGACGCCCGAACACGGGTAGACCACGGCGTACCGGCCGGACTCCCAGCAGAGCCAGCTCTGCCGGGGAGTGACGGGAACGAACATCAGCTGCGCCCCGGCGGTCTTCTGCGGGGGGTGGTCGTGGGCGGTGATCTGCAGGCGGCTCTGCCCGAGCCAGCGCATTCCGGCACGCATGCCGTCCAGCGCTCCGGCCCAGCCGTCCTGGCCGAGCCGGGCCGTCCGCGCGACGACGTCCGCCTCGATGATGCGCCGCCGCCTCGGCCAGTCGGGTGCCACCGTCCGTGTCCAGACCCACTCCAGGAGGCCGGCGGCGAGCTCCGGGAGGTCGGGCCGGTCCAGCCGGGTGGGGAGAGGTCCGTCCAGTGCCTCCTCCAGGTCGGTGCGGGCGGTCCCGGGCGGGGTCCGCCGTATCCGCAGCAGCTCCTCCTCGAAGGTCCGCTCGCCCGCGCCCGTCGGTGTGGGCGTGAGGAAGGTCGCGTTCCAGGCGGGCCTCAGGGCGGCGTGGAGGAGCAGCGACGTGACCGGGTCCTCGGCCTTCCGCTCCCGGTAGGCCGGCAGGTGGGCGTCCAGCCAGACGCGCTCGCCCGGGTGGGCGGCGGTGCCCCGTTCCAGGAGCTTCAGGCCCGCGACGGCCTCGGCCAGGGGCGAGACGACGAACCGGCTCTCCGCCAGCGTGTCGGCGTTCACCTGCCACCAGCCCATGTTTCGCCTCCCCGCGAAACAGTAACGGCTCGCCGCCGGCGCCCCGAGACTCCGGTCATGCGCACCTACCGGGACCTCTTCCGCACCCAGGAGTTCACTCCGCTCTCTCTGGCCTCCGCCGCACAGGCGGCGGCCCAGACGGTGAGCGGGCTCGCCCTGGGTACGCTGGTCTTCACCGCGACGGGCTCGCCCCTGCTCTCCGCCCTCGCGATGTTCGGCCCCTCCCTCGCCCAGGTGGTCGGGGCGACGACGCTGCTGGCGGCGGCCGACCGGCTGCCACCGCGCACCGCGCTGGCCGGACTCTCCCTGCTGTTCACCCTCGGCACCGCCGTCCAGGCCGTTCCCGGCCTGCCCGTGCCGGCGGTCCTCGCCGTCGTCCTCGTCCTCGGCGCGGTCTCCGCGCTGGGCGGCGGAGTGCGGTACGGGCTGCTCAACGAACTCCTCGCCAAGGACGGGTACCTGCTGGGCCGCTCCGTGTTCAACATGTCCGCCGGAGCGGTGCAGATCGGTGGCTTCGCGCTCGGTGGCGCCCTGGTGACCGCACTGTCGCCGCGCGGGACCCTGCTCGCCGGCGCCGCGCTGCACCTCGTGGCGGCCGTGGTGGCCCGGTTCGGGCTCGGCCGCCGTCCGCCGCGGTCCGCCGGGCGGCCGTCGGTCCGGGAGACCTGGCGGAACAACGCCCTGTTGTGGTCGTCGAAGCCCCGCCGCCGGGTCTATCTCGCGCTCTGGGTGCCGAACGGCCTGATCGTCGGCTGCGAATCCCTGTACATCCCGTACGCGCCCCGGCACGCCGGATTCCTCTTCGCCTGCGGCGCCGCGGGCATGCTGGCGGGCGACCTCCTGGCCGGACGGTTCGTCCCGCGGCGGTTCCGTCAACGCCTCGCCGTCCCGCTCTGCCTCCTGCTGGCCGCCCCCTACCTGGTCTTCGCCGTCCACCCGCCGTTGCCGCTCGCAGCGGCGGCGGTCGTGCTCGCCACCGTCGGCTATTCGGCGGGCCTGCTGCTCCAGGAGCGCCTGATGGCCCTGACCCCGGACGCGCTCGGCGGACACGCCCTCGGACTGCACTCCTCGGGGATGCTGGCCGTGCAGGGCGCGGGCGCCGCCCTGGCGGGCGGCGTCGCCCAGTGCACCTCGCCGTCGGTGGGGATGGCCGTGACGGCGGCGGCCTCCCTGGGCGTCACCCTGCTACTGGCGCCCGGTCTTCGAGCCGACGGAGGACCGTCCGCGGCCGGTGCGCCGGGTGACGCGCCCTTCCCGGTGGGCGCCCGTGGGAAGGGGCTGGAGACCGGTGGGCCCGCGTGTTGAGGCGTCAGGTGTGCGCGGCGGGCGCGGGTTCGGGCGGTGGTCGCAGGCGGTGCGCGGTGGTCGGGTCTGCCGGTTCAACGCGCGGCGGCGTGCTCCGGGGCGTTGACGTCCTTTCCGTACCAGACCTGGGCGTACGGGCCGCTGCTGTAGGCCGGTATCTCGCGGTAGCCGTGGCGGGCGTAGAGCGCGCGCGCCTCGACCAGGTCGAGCCGGGTGTCGAGGACGATCCGCTCGGCGCCGAGGGAGCGGGCCGCCTCGTCGACGGCGGCCAGCAGGCGGCCGCCGCCGCCGGTGCCGCGCGCGGCGTGCCGGACGAACACCCTGGTCAGCTCGACGGTGCGGTCGTCGAGGATCCGCAGCCCCGCGCAGGACTGCGCCTCGCCGCCGTACCGGCCGAGCAGGAAGACGCCGGTCGGCCCGGCGAGGTCGTCGCTCGGTGAGTCGGCCAGGCCGGTCTCGATCTCCTCGTCGGTCCCGTCCCGCCCCAGGTGCAGCCGGTAGTACCGGTTGGCGACGTCGATGTAGTACTCGCGCAGCAACACCTGCGCCTCCGCGGAGCCGACATCGGCCCGGGAGACGGTCCAGGAATCGGTCGTGCGCTGCGTGCCGGCTGTCATGCGCGCATTATCGGCGCCCGGACGCCGTCGTCACCAGTGATTTTCGACCACCGGGCTCGCGGCGCCCGCGCCACCCCGTCGATGGCGAGGGGCCGGGGAGGTGGGCCGGGCGGGTGACGGGGGGATTGACGGCCGGGTGTGTCGGGGGAGCAGTGCTCCATGGACACACCATCAGATCATCGTATTAATGGGGGCCTGAGGGGAGGACAGTGGAGCGGCCGCCGGGCCGGGAGCGGTCTCGTGGCGGTGATGTGCCTGGCCGCGGCGGTCGCCGGCTGCGCCGTGCCGGGCGGGACGGGCGGCCCGTCCTCGGGAGCCGGCGTCAGCGCCGCGCGGGCCGGTGCGGACGGCCGGCCGGAGAAGGGGCAGGGCGGTCCGTCCTCGGGGGCCGGTGCGGCCGCGGACCGGGGCGTGCCCAGGCCGCCGGCCGCGCCGCTGGCCCTGCCGGGGCTGGCCCGCGCCGAGGAGGAGAGCAGTGGCGAGGCGGTGGCCCGGCGGGAGGCGGCTGTGCGCGCCGGGCTGGAGACCGCGCACCGGTGGGGGCTGGAGCAGCTGCCGCCGCGGGCGCCGCAGCCGCCCCTGGTGAAGCCGGAACTGAAGCCGGTGCAGGGGGTGAAGCTCCAGGAGGGGCTGCCCCCGGTGGTGTACCGCGTTCCGACCGACCGGAAGATCGTCTTCCTGACCGTCGACGACGGGGCCGAGAAGGACCCGGACTTCTCCCGGATGGCGGACGAGCTCGGGGTTCCGCTCAGCACCTTCGTCGCCGACTACCTGGCCCGCTCGGACTACGGCTACTTCCGGGGGCTCGCCGCCCAGGGCGACGCGGTGAACAACCACACCATCAACCACCGCAACCTGAAGGTGCTGGACTACGCCACGCAGCGCGACGAGGTCTGCCGCCAGCAGGACCAGCTGGAGCAGCAGATCGGCGTCCGCCCCCGGCTGTTCCGGCCCCCGTACGGCGAGTACAACGACGACACCCTGCGGGCCGCCGCCACCTGCGGGATCGAGGCCGTGCCGCTCTGGAACGAGGAGGCGTTCCCCGACCACGTCGAGTACCGGTACGAGGACCAGCGGCTGCACCCCGGCGACATCATCCTCACCCACTTCCGGGGCACCGACCTGTGGAACGGCACGATGCCCGACCTGCTCCGCAAGGTCGTGAACGAGGTCACCGCACAGGGGTTCACCCTCGCCCGCCTGGACGACTACCTGTAGCGGCGGCCGCCGCCGGGGACGGCCGCCACCGGGACCGGGCGGCCGTCAGTCCAGGGTGAGCGCGTCGAGGTACACCCAGGCGCCCTCGTGGCGGACGAACCGGCTGTGCTCGGTCAGGACGCCCTCCTCCCGGCCCTCGGTGTAGTGGGCGCGGAAGGCGACCGTGCCCTCGGCGTGGAACCGCCCGCCGTCCGTGGCGGAGAGCACCTCCAGGCGGACCCAGCGCAGCCCGGGGTCGAAATCGACCGTGGCGGGCCGGGTGTCGGGGTGCCAGGTGCGCAGCAGGTAGGCCTCGTCGTGGGCGGCGAAGGCGCTGAAGCGCGAGCGCATCAGCGCCTCGGCGGTCGGCGCCGCGGCCTGGCCGCGGTGGTAGCGGCCGCAGCAGTCGCCGTAGGAGGCGGACAGGCCGCACGGGCAGGGCGAGGAGGGCAGCAGCCGGGGTGCGGGGGCGGCGGCGCGGGGCGCGGGTCGGCGTCGGGACATGGCGTCCATTCTGGCCCCTCGGGGGAGTGCCGCGCTCCGGGTCGGGGCAGTGCGGTCTCCGGGTCCTGGTGCGCACCCGCGCCCTGCCGGTGGGTCGCGGGGGTCCGGGGGGCACGGCTTCCGGTGCCGGCCGGCACCACTGTGGTGGCGGGAGTGGCAACGGTGCAGGCGGAGGCAGTGGCAGGGGCGGCGCGCCGACGACGAGGCAGGGTAAAGGGAATGCCAAGAGATCGCGGCGGGCGGGGCGCAGGGGGTGCGCGCCGGGAGTGGTCCGTGGCTGGAATGAAGGTAGCGCCAATGCGTTCGGATGTCACCAGTGCTGACAGTCCGTGAAAGATGGCCGACGAACCGTCACCCAGGCGTACCGCTCAGCGCAGAGAAAGAGGTGATCTTTCCGGCATATCGAACGAGTGTGGGAAATGTGCTGGCCATTCGAAGATCCTTACCCCACCATCTCCGAGGGCACACCGCCCATTTCTCGCCGACCACAAGTCGGCGCAGGGCCATCCCTCAGGAGAGTTGATGAGTTCGACGGGACTTCCTCCGTTCGACCCGATCGCATCGCCGGCCGATCTGCTAGGCGCCCAGGTCAGACGGACGCCCGAGGCCGTCGCCGTGATCGACGGCGAGCGGAGCCTGACCTACCGGGAACTGGACTCCGCGGTCGACGCGTTGGCCTGCCGGCTGGCCGGCGCCGGGGTGCGCGCCGAGACGCTGGTGGGGGTCTGCCTCCCGCGATCGGCGGACCTCGTGGTCACCCTGCTGGCGGTACTGCGCGCAGGCGGCGCGTACGTGCCGCTGGACCCGGCGTACCCGCAGGACCGGCTGGAGCTGGTGATCGGCGACGCGCAGGCGCCCGTCGTGGTCACCGACCGGGCGCACGAGCACCTGCTGGCCGGTGCCGGCGCCACCCTGCTGTACACCGACGGCGACAGCCCCACCGCACCGCTCGCCCCGGCCGCCCACACGGCCGACGCGCTCGCCTACGTGCTCTACACCTCCGGCTCCACCGGTCGCCCCAAGGGCGTCGCGGTGACCTGCGGCGGCGTCAACGCCATGCTCCGCTGGGCCGCCGGGACCTACAGCGCCGCCGACGTGGCCGGCGTGCTGTTCGGCACCTCGGTCTGCTTCGACATCTCGGTGTACGAGCTGTTCTTCCCGCTCGCCGTCGGCGGCGCGGTCGTGGTGGCCGAGAACGTCCTTGCGCTGCCCGAGCTGCCCGCCCGTGACGCCGTGACCCTGGTCAACACCGTGCCCAGTGCGATGGCCGCACTGCTGCGCGGTGCCGGCCTGCCCGGCGGAGGGGGTCTGCCGGGCGGCGTACGCGTGGTCAACCTCGCGGGCGAGGCGCTCCCGCGCCACCTGGCCGACCAGGTCTACGCCCAGCCGCAGGTCGAGCGCCTGTACAACCTGTACGGGCCCACCGAGGACACCGTCTACTCCACCTGGTCGCTGGTCGGCCGCGACGAGCGCGGCGAACCCGTGATCGGCCGCCCGCTGACCGGCACCACCGGCCACGTCCTCGACGAGCGGCGGACCGCCGTGCCGGACGGCGGCATCGGCGAGCTCTACCTCGCCGGCGAGGGCCTGGCCCGCGGCTACCACGGCCGCCCGGACCTCACCGCGGAGCGGTTCGTCACCGTCGGCGGCGAGCGCTGCTACCGCACCGGGGACCTCGTCCGCCGCCTGCCGGACGGGAACCTGGAGTACCACGGCCGAATCGACCACCAGGTGAAGGTGCGCGGGTTCCGGGTCGAGCTGGGCGAGATCGAGGCGGTGCTCGCCGCCCACCCCGCCGTCGAGGCCGCCGCCGCCGTCGTCCAGCAGGACGAGGCCGGCGACTACCTGGCCGCCTTCGTCCAGCCCGCGCCCGGCGCCGCCGAGCCGACCGCCGCCGAACTGCGCGCCCACTGCGCCGCCGCGCTGCCCGGCTACATGGTGCCGCTGGCCGTCGGCGTCCTGGCCCGGCTGCCGCTCACGCCCAACGGCAAGACCGACCGCAAGGCGCTGCCGCCGGTCGCCCGCAGCCGGGGAGGCGGGGAGCTGTTCGTCGCGCCGCGCACCCCCGTCGAGACCCGGATCGCCGAGCTGTGGCGCGGCCTGCTCGGCGTCCCCGAGGTCGGCGTCCACGACGTCTTCCTCGACCTCGGCGGTCACTCGCTGCTGGCCGCCGGCCTGCTCGCCCGGATCGAGCGGGAGTACGGCACCCGCGTCCCGCTGGCCGAGTTCTTCGCCGCGCCGACCGTCGCCGCGCTCGCCGTCCGGGTGGCCAACGGCGGCGGCGGTCGCCCCTCGGTCGCCCCGCCCGTCCGCGAGGCCGCACTGCCCGCCCGCGCCACCGCCTTCCAGCGCGAACTCTGGCTGCACGAGTCCGTCCAGCCCGGCAGTGCGCTCTACAACGTGCCGCTGCGGATCCGGGCCGTCGGCGCGCTGGACCTCGCCGCGCTCGGCCGGGCGCTGACCGAGGTGGTCCGCCGCCACGAGGTGCTGCGCACCGCGCTGGGCGGCCAGGACGGCGACGTGGTCGCGGAGGTCCGCCCGCCCTACCCGGTCGAGGTCCCGTTGCTGGACCTCACCGGCGCGGGGGAGGAGGAGCTGGACGCGGCGCTGCGCACCGAGGCCGCCCGGCCGCTCGACCTCGCCCGGGGCCGGCTGCTGCGCGCCCTCGCCCTGCGCAGCGGCGACGGCCGGCACGAGCTGCTGTTCACCGTCCACCACGCCGCCATGGACGGCTGGGCGGCCGGCCTGTTCCTCGCCGAGCTGGGCCGCGCCCTGCAGGACGGCGAGCTCGCCGAGCCCGTGCTCCAGGTGTCCGACGTCGCCCGCTGGGAGGAGCGCGCCGAAGAGGCAGGCCGGGAGGACGCGCTGCGCTGGGGCGAGGGGCTGCTCGGGCTGGACGCCGACCAGCACCTGCCCGGCGACCGCCCGCACCCGAACCCGCACGACACCGCGGGCCGCCGCACCGCCCGCCGGATCGACGCCGGACTGGTCCGCTCGGCCGAGCGCTGGGCCGCACAGGAGGGCGCCAGCCTCTACATGGCCGTGCTGGCCGCGCTCGGCGGCGTGCTGCACCGCTACACCGGCCGCACCGACCTCGCCGTGCTCAGCCCGTTCGCCGTCCGGCCCGTCCCGGAGCTGGAGCAGGTCCTCGGCTCGCTGATCAACACCGTCGCGCTGCGCTTCGACGCGGCCGGCACCGACACCTTCCGCCAACTGGTCGCCCGGGTGCGCCCGGTGGTGCTGGACGCCGCCGAGCACAGCGGCTACCCGTTCCTGGAGCACGCCCGCCGGGCCGTCGGATCGGCCGGGCTGACCGCCTCGCCGATCTCCCAGGTGCTGCTCGCGGTCCAGAACCACCCGGTGGCCGGCATCGAACTCCCCGGCCTCAGCATGCAGTTCGTCTCCGAGGTGTGCAACGGCAGGGCCAAGACCGACCTTTCGCTGTTCCTGGAGTTCCCGGCCGAGGGGCCGCTGCTCTCCGCCGAGTACCGCACCTCGCGCTACGACGAGCGGTCGGTGCAGGCCGCGCTCGGCCACCTGGTCGCGCTGCTCGCCGCCGCCGTCGCCGAACCCGACCGTCCGATCGGCGAGTTGGCGATGCTCTCGGCCGCCGATCTGGCCGCCGGCGCACCGGCCGACCGGACCGGGGAACCGGTGCCCGATGCCCGGCTCCACGAACTGGTCGCCGCCCAGGCCGCCCGCACCCCGGAGGCGGTCGCCGTCTCCGCCGCCGACGGCGTCCTCGACTACGCCGGACTCGACGC
This sequence comes from Kitasatospora sp. RG8, assembly GCF_017813315.1. Classification (NCBI taxonomy): domain Bacteria; kingdom Bacillati; phylum Actinomycetota; class Actinomycetes; order Kitasatosporales; family Streptomycetaceae; genus Kitasatospora; species Kitasatospora sp. RG8. The sequence goes on along the minus strand of NZ_JAGIYX010000021.1, from coordinate 5,977 downwards.
CACCGCGGGCCGCCTGGCGCACCTGCTGGCCGGGCGCGGGGCCGGCCCCGGCACGCTGGTCGCGGTCGCCGTCCGGCGCGGCCGGCTGCTGCCCGCCGCCCTGCTCGGCGTGCTCCGCAGCGGCGCCGCCTACCTGCCGCTCGACGTCGACCAGCCGCTCGCCCGCAACCGCGCGGTGCTGGAGGACGCCGGCGTCACCCTGCTGGTCGCCGAACAGGCCACCGCGGGAGACGAGTTGCTCGACGGCCGCGCCGTCGTCCTGATCGACGGGCCGGAGGCCGCCACGGCCCCGCAGGCCCCGGCCGTCGCCGTCGGCCCGGAGGACCGCGCCTACCTGCTCTACACCTCCGGCTCCACCGGCACCCCCAAGGGCGTCGCCGTACCGCACCGGGCGATCGTCAACTTCCTCACCTCGATGGGCCGCGAACCCGGCCTCACCGAGCAGGACGTGATGGCCGCGGTCACCACCGTCACCTTCGACATCGCCGGGCTCGAACTCTGGCTGCCGCTGGTCACCGGTGCCCGGGTGGAGATCGCCGACCGCGCCACCGCCACCGACGGCCACGCCCTGGCCGGCTGGCTGGAGCGGCGCGGCATCACCCACCTCCAGGCCACCCCCGCCACCTGGCGGATGCTGCTGGAGGCCGACTGGCCCGGCCGCCCCGGCCTGACCGCCCTCTGCGGCGGCGAGGCGCTCACCGCCGACCTCGCCGAGGCCCTGATCAAGCGCACCGGCGCGCTCTGGAACCTCTACGGGCCGACCGAGACCACCGTCTGGTCCACCGCCCAGCAGGTGACCCCCGAACTCGCCGCCCACGGCGGAGTGGTGGCACTCGGCGCACCCATCGCCAACACCCGGCTGCACCTGCTCGACGCCGCCGGCCGGCCCGTACCGGTCAACGGCATCGGCGAGCTCTGCATCGCCGGCGCCGGCGTCGCGCTCGGCTACCACGGCCGCCCCGACCTGACCGCCGAACGGTTCGTCCCCGAGCCCGGCGGCCCCGAGGGCGAGCTGATGTACCGCACCGGCGACCTCGCCTGCCGCCGCGCCGACGGCCGGCTGGAGTACCACGGCCGCACCGACGCCCAGGTCAAGCTGCGCGGGTTCCGGATCGAGCTGGGCGAGATCGAGGCCGCGCTCACCGGCGTCCCCGGCGTCACCGCGGGCGCCGCCCGCCTCGCCGGCACCCCGGCCGGGCCCGTCCTGGCCGGATACGCCGTCACCGACGGCACGCTCACCGAGGACGCGCTGCGCAGCGCGCTCGCCGGCAGGCTGCCCGACTACATGGTGCCCGCCGCGCTCGTCCTGCTCGACGCGCTGCCGCTGACGCCCGCCGGCAAGGTCGACCGGGCCGCACTGCCCGCGCCGCGGCTCGGCGGCGCCGGCCGGCCGCCCGAGGGCGACTGCGAGGAACTGCTCGCCGACCTCTGGCAGGAGGTCCTCGGCCTGGAGCAGGTCTCCCGGGACGACGACTTCTTCGCGCTCGGCGGCCACTCCCTGCTCGCCACCCGCCTGACCGCCCGGATCCGCGACACCTTCGACACCGACCTGCCGCTGCGCACCGTCTTCGAGGCCCGCACCCTGGCCGCGATGGCGCGCCGGATCGAGGACCAGCTCCTCGAAGAACTCGACGACACGGACGAGTTCGACGAGTTCGACGAGTTCGACGAGTCCGACCAGACCGACCGGATCGACGCCGGGCCCGACGGCAAGGACGCCGCCGCCCGGACGGGGGAGAACGCATGACCGACCAGCCCACCACCGGGCCCCGGCCCGACCAGGACGACAGACGCCAGGAACTGCTCCGCCGACGGCTCGCCAAGGCCAAGGCCGCGAAGGCGGCCAGGGACGCGGCAGCCGGGGCCGGAGCGGACGCCGGAGCCCCGGGGGCGCACGGCATCACGCCCCGCCCCGAGGGCACCCCGGCGCCGCTCTCCTCCGCCCAGCGACGGATGTGGTTCCTCACCCAGTACGAGCCCGACAGCGCCGCCTACCACATCCCGCTCGCCCTGCACCTCGACGGCGAGCCCGACCCCGCCGTGCTCGGCGCCGCGCTCACCGACGTGCTCGACCGGCACGAAGTCCTGCGCACCGTCTACCGGGCCGACGGAGGGGACGTCAGACCCGAGACCCGCGACGCCGCCTCCTTCACCCTCGCCACCGCCGACGTCCCCGCCGACCGCGTGGACGCCGTCCTGGAGGCCGAGGCCCGGCGGCCGTTCGACCTCGCCGCCGACCTGCCGCTGCGCGCCACCCTGCTGCGCACCGGCGGGGGCGCCAGCGTGCTCGGCCTGGTGCTGCACCACATCGCCGCCGACGGCTGGTCGATCGGCGTGCTCTTCGCCGACCTCGCCGCCGCCTACGCGGCCCGGTCCGCAGGCCGTGCACCCGCCTTCGCACCGCTGCCCGTCCAGTACGCCGACGTCGCGCACTGGCAGCAGACCGCACTGGCCGAGGAACTGACCCGGCAGGAGACCTGGTGGCAGGAGCGGCTGCGCGGGGCCACCGCCACCGTCACCGTGCCCACCGACCGGCCCCGGCCCGCCCTGGCCGGCACCCGCGGCGAGAAGATCACCGTCGGCCTCGGCGCCGAACGCAGCCACCGGATCCGGGCGCTCGCCGAGCAGACCGGCACCACCACGTACATGGTGCTGCTGGCCGGCCTGCAGACCGTGCTCTCCCGGTACACCGGCGCCGAGGACGTGGTGGTCGGCACGCCCGTCGCCGGGCGCACCCGCAGCGAGACCGAACCGCTGGTCGGCTGCTTCGTCAACACCCTGGCGATGCGCACCGACCTCTCCGGCGACCCGACCGTGCGGCAGCTGCTGGAGCGCGTCCGCGAGGGCACGCTCGGCGCCTTCGGCCACCAGGACCTGCCGTTCGAGCGGCTGATCGACGCCCTCGGCCTGGAGCGGGAACTCGCGCACACGCCGCTCTTCCAGGTCATGCTCAACGTCCACAACCAGGCCGAGGCCGCCCTCGACCTGCCCGGCCTGAAGGCGGACTGGCAGCCCGTCGGCACCGACACCGCCAAGTTCGACCTCTCCGTCGCCGTGGTCGACCAGGGCGGGGACCTCACCGCCGACCTCGTCTGGCGCACCGAGCTGTACGACGAGCCGACCGTCCGCCGCGTCTTCGGCCACCTCACCACGGTGCTCGACGCGATGGCCGACGGCCCGGACCGCCCGCTGGCCGACCTGCCGCTGCTCACGCCCGCCGAGGAGCGCCTGCTCGCCGACTGGGACGACACCCTGCGCGGCTGGGACCTCGACGGCACGCTGCACGGCCTCGTCGAGGAGCAGGCCCGCCGCACACCGGACGCCCCGGCCGTCCGCGGGGCCGACGGCGTCCTGAGCTACGCCGAACTCGACCACCGGGCCAACGCGCTGGCCCACCGGCTGCGCGCGCTCGGGGTCGGCCCGGACACCCCGGTCGGCCTGCTGGTCGAGCGCTCGGCCGCGCTGGTCGTCGGCATGCTCGGCATCCTCAAGGCCGGCGGCGCCTACCTGCCGCTCGACCCGCTGTACCCGGACGAGCGGATCCGCGCCCTGCTGACCGCCTCCGGGGCGGCCGCCGTGGTCACCACCGAGGACCTGCGCGCCCGCACGGCCGCCACCCCGGACACCGCGCCGGTCGTCGTCCTGGACGGCACGGCCGCCGCCGACGCCCCCGAGGTGGACGTCCGCCCCGGCCACCTCTGCTACCTGATCTTCACCTCGGGCTCCACCGGCGCCCCCAAGGGCGTCGCCGTCGAGCACCGCAACTACCGCAACTACCTGCACGGCCTGCGCGAGCGGATCGGCGGCGACCAGCAGGGCTGGAACTGGGCGCTGGTCTCCACCTTCGCCGCCGACCTCGGCACCACCAACGTGTTCGGCGCCCTCACCGCCGGCGGCTGCCTGCACCTGCTCACCCGTGAGCAGGCCACCGACCCGGACGCCTTCGCCGCCTACACGGCCGAGCACCGGATCGACGCCATGAAGCTGGTCCCCAGCCACCTGGAGGGCCTCGCCGCGCACGGCGCGGGCCTCGGCGGGATCCTGCCCGGCCGGCTGCTGATCTGCGCCGGTGAGGCCCTGCGGCCGGACCTCGTCGCCCGGATCCGCGCGGCCCGCCCCGACCTGCTGCTGCACAACCACTACGGCCCGACCGAGACCACCGTCTCCATGCTCGGCGCGCCCGTGCCGGAGGACCTCGGGGACGCCGCCACCGCGCCGCTCGGCCGGCCGTTCGGCAACGTCGGCGCGCACGTCCTGGACGCCCGCCGGCGCCCGGTGCCGGTCGGCGTCCCGGGCGAGCTGTACGTCTCCGGCGGCGGCGTCGCCCGCGGCTACCTCGGCCGCGACGACCTCACCGCCGAGCGGTTCACCGTCGTAGGCGACCGGCGCAGCTACCGCACCGGCGACCTGGTCCGCCGCCGCCCGGACGGCGCGATCGAGTTCCTCGGCCGGGTCGACCACCAGGTCAAGATCCGCGGCTTCCGCGTCGAGATCGGCGAGGTGGAGGCCGAATTGACGAGCCGTCCGGAGATCCGCGAGGCCGTGGTGGTCGCCCGGGGCGAGGGCGCGGCCCGCACCCTGGCCGGCTACCTGGTGCCGGCCGACCCGGCCGCCGCCCCGGACCCGGGCGAGCTGCGGGCCGCGCTGCGCACCCGGCTGCCCGACTACATGGTGCCCGCCGCCCTGGTCGTGCTGGACGCCCTGCCGCTCAACGCCAACGGCAAGGTCGACCGGGCCGCCTTGCCCGAGCCGGAGGCCGCCCAACCGGTCTCGGGTGGCGGTGAGTTGACGACCGCAACCGAGCACGAGGTGGCCGCCGCCTACCGGCAGGTCCTGGTCGTGGACGAGATCGGCGCGGCGGACGACTTCTTCGCGCTCGGCGGCGACTCCTTCTCCGCCGTGCACGCCGTCCGGCTGATCGGCCGCGGGCTCTCGGTGATCGACCTCTTCCAGCACCCGACCGTCCGCGAGCTCGCCACCCTGCTCGACGCCCGGGCCGGCGGCACGGCGGACGAGGGCCCGCGCACCCTTTTGCACAAGCTCACCCGCGGCAACGCGCCCGCCGAGGTGAACGTGGTCTGCGTCCCCTACGGCGGCGGCAGCCCGATCACCTTCCAGCCGCTCGCCGACGCCCTGCCCCCCGGCCACCGGCTCTACGCCGTCGAACTGCCCGGCCACGACCCGAGCCGCCCCGACGACGAACTGGCCGAACTCGACGGCCTGGCAGACCGGTTGACCGAGCAGATCACCGAACGCATCGACGGCCCGGTGGTGCTCTACGGACACTGCCTCGGCGGTGCGCTCGCCACCGCACTCGGCGCCCGGCTGGAGGCGGCCGGCGTCGACCTGCGCGGCGTCGCCCTCGGTGGGACCTTCCCCGCGGCCCGGCTCCCCGGCCGGTTCGCCGAGTGGATGGCCAAGCGCCTGCCCGGCGACCGGATGCTCTCCAACCGCTCCTACCTCGACTACCTGCGGGCGATGGGCGGCTTCACCGACGTCTACGACCAGGAGGAACAGGACTTCCTGGTCCGGGCGCTGCGCCACGACGTCCGGCAGGCCGAGGAGTTCTACACCCGGGCGTACGGGGACGCCCGCCCGGCCCGGATATCGGCGCCGATCCTCTGCGTGGTCGGCGAGAAGGACCGTGCCACCCAGCTGTACGAGGAGCGCTACGCCGAGTGGGAGCACTTCGGCGAGACCGTCGACCTGGCGGTCATCCCGCGTGCCGGGCACTACTTCCTCAAGCACCAGGCGAACGAACTCGCCCGGGTGATAGCCGAGTTCACAGCCAGTGGAACGGTGGCCGAGGAGGTCGCGGCCAAGCGCCCGGCCGCCCGGGCCGACCTGGGCACCTTCGCGAAGGTGGCGATCGGGCAGTTCGTCTCGATGATCGGCACCAGTCTCTCCACCTTCGCGCTCGGCGTCTGGGTGTACCAGCAGACCGGCTCCGCCTTCGACTTCGCGATGATCTCGGTGG